>JAFZAE010000084.1 GCA_017548385.1 Prevotella sp. | reverse complement strand
GTGGTTAGGGGTGAAAGATATGATTAATTAGGAATTAGAAATTACGAGTTTTTCAGTGGTTAGGGGTGAGAAGTTAGGGGTTAGAGATTACTCCTGTTACCATAAAAGCAAATAACTTGTCAACTTGTTTACTTGTCAACTTGTCAACTGCATAATGGTGAGCGTAGCGAGCATAAATAATCGCAACTCTGTTGCGTAAGAAATCACCCCGACCCTTTGATGGGTCGAGGGTACCTTAATGTACGAGCGACGAGTAGGAGCGGTTGAGCTCCCTCCCGATGTCGGGAGGGAGACGGAGGGAGGGTAGGTACCCATCCTTAGGATAAGGAGGGGGCGGGGTGGTTGTGAGAACCTTAAGAGTAAGGTATGGTTCTCAAAACTCCTTACGTAGGAGGAAACGGTGTGGTTGAAAACTCCCGTGGACAACAAAAAAGGGGGAGAAGAATGCAATATTCAAGGATATGTTGAGTTATATAAAAAAAGATTGATTGTAAATGTTTCAACATACTTTGCTTGTCTTTGTGGCATTCATGGTAAGTGCATTGTGTGGATTCATCATCATTCCCTTGATAATGAATTTTTGCAAACGCCGTCATCTGTATGACATCCCCAATGAGCGTAAGATGCATACGCATGCCATCCCCCGTCTTGGCGGTATCAGTTTCATGCCAAGCATGATGCTTGCCTTTCTGCTTGCTATGACGGTGATGCCCCAGGTGACTGGTCATGAACCACTGAAGGTAAGTCTGTGGACGTTCTTTTTCTTTATCAGCCTCCTGCTGATATATGGTGTGGGCATCATCGACGACCTTATCGGCCTCGATGCAAAGACGAAATTTGTGGTACAGATTGTCGCCTCGGCATTGATGCCTATTTCTGGTCTTTATATCAACGACCTCTATGGCTTTCTTGGCATCCATGAAATACCTTTCTGGGTGGGCGCCCTACTGACGGTATTTATCATGGTGTTCATCGACAATGCCATCAACCTCATCGATGGTATTGATGGATTGGCAGGCGGTTTGTCATTCTTGGCACTCTGCGGCTTCCTGGCATGTTTTATGCGTGAAGGGATTTGGGCTTATTCGATGCTTATTGCCGGACTGATGGGCGTGCTGGTGCCGTATCTTTATTTCAACCTCTTTGGTGACCCGCAGAAAAACCGCAAGATATTCATGGGCGACTCTGGCAGTCTGACATTAGGCTTTATCTTGGGCTTCCTTTTCGTGAAGTTCGCTATGAACAAGCCCGACATCATCCCCTTCCATACCGATGGTCTGATTTTGTCTATTACGATGCTGATTGTGCCGATGTTTGACGTGGTAAGGGTGGTACTGGTCCGGATGCAACATCATCGGCCCTTGTTCGATGCCGACAAAAACCATATCCATCACAAACTGATGCGTACGGGGATGAATCAACACCAGGCTCTGATTACCATTTTGATGATAGCACTACTTTTCGCTGCCATCAACGTGGTGATGACCTTTGTCTTAAAGATGCAGCTTACCTGGTCGTTAATCGTTGACATTGTTCTCTTCTTTGTATTTAATTATCTAATCAACAAGGAGATACAGAAGAAGGGAGAGAAAGTTTTTAGTTAGTTTTTTTAGAGGTAAGGGGTGAGAGGAATCACCTGCGACCTATCTTCGGGAGCAGTACCTTAGTGAACGAGCGCCGAGTAGGCGCGGTTGCATCCTTCCTCCTGGCCAGGGGGAAGGCCTTGGTTGGGGGTTGAAGTCCTTCCTTAGGCCAAGGAAGGATTTAGGATGGTTGTGAAAACTCCTTATGAAGGAGAGAACGGGATAGTCGGAAAAATCTACGGAGATGACGAGTAAAGGAGGAGGCCTAACGGCCATTAATAGAATCTATCTTTATTCATTCGTAGTTGAAAAAACACTTTTGTCTATCAAGTTGTTGGCAATTGCGTAGATGGTGAGACCGGCAAGTGAGTGTATTTGCAACTTTCTGAAGATGTTTCGCCGATGGGTGATGACCGTGTTGACAGATATGAACAGTTGATTGGCAATCTCCTTATTTGACATACCCTGGACGAGGCACACGATAATTTCTTTCTCACGTTCAGAGATGGATTCCATGCTGTCTGTCTTGTTGATAATACTCGAGATCCTGGCAGTAACATCGTCATTCTTCAACTTTTGTTCCAAGATACGAATAGCGGGAACAAACAGAACTTCCTCCACATTACTGTGGTTACAGAGCCATTCCTCATTATTATATATATCATAGAGCGTGGCAGTCAATTGATTGTTGGCGAGTCCGTCATGAGGAAGATACTTGATGATGATATTCTTCAGCTCGTGAAACTTGCCCGTCGTGTCGCTATGGTGCTTTGAGAATATATCCACATTGTAGTCGGCCTTCTGTTCTCCTCTGAGGAGCGCCTCAACATATGGGAATAGTGTCTTCTCTTCATATTTCATGTGCAGATGGATGTCGTGTGCGTACTCGTCGTATAGACGCAGTATCAGTACGGTAAGGCTGTCCCTTTGGCTGAGGCTCTCTTCGAGTTTCTTCCGGATGGATGGTAATTGAAAGTCCAGGAAAAAGCGATGTGAGGCGCGCAGATAGTCGAGCAAAGTTTTCACAGAAATCTTATCGTCTGTATTCTTGGGGGCATATCCGTTAATTAGGAAGTTGACAACAGTTAGGAATGTGTAGCAATCAACACCCTGTTCATCGCATATCTTATTGACGGTTTTGTCACCAAAACCAAGATGAATGCCAAAGGCATTCAATCCCTGAAGCATACTGTAGTTATCACCGATAAGGTCTATCATCTTATCATCAGCCTCATATAGTTTCATTCTTTTCATCGGAACAGGTCTTTTTTCGGATGCAAAGATACAATTTTTCTGCGATGAGCGCAATCCCTATTTGTAGGTAATATTAAATACATCTCACGAAATATATCATAAGAAAATGGTATTCAATTCATTATTACCGATTACCTTCATCTGTCTAGGCCATTTAGAATACTACTTTTTGAGTATTGTCCACCTAAGTGGAAAGGAGTAATTTTGCGCCCATGAACAAGTTTTTTAGTTTAATGAGAACATTATTATTTACTGTTGTTCTTGTCGTATCACCCCTTTGCTCAATGGCTCAGGATGTAGATGACTGGAATGTGGATGGCATCACGGGTGCCACACGACAAGCGCCACAAACAGGGAAAAAGAATGAAGCTTTTTCGCACTTTCACATTGGTGGTTATGGAGAAGCTGTGATGAGCAGAAACTTCTACAGTCAAAGTTTCAACCGCTACAAAAAACCAGAGAACTATGCCGATGACAAGAGCCATGGACGTTTCGACCTGCCCCATGTCTGTCTGAATATCGGCTATGATTTCGGCAAGGGCTGGTCTATGGGCTCTGAGATAGAATTTGAACATGGTGGCAATGGTACTGCCGTGGAGATAGAGGCTGAGGAGGCCGGCGAATATGAGGCAGAGGTGGAAAAAGGTGGTGAGGTGAACATCGAGCAGTTTTGGATTAACAAAGAATTCTGGAACGGCAAGTTCAACATCAAAGCCGGTGAAATCATTGTGCCCGTAGGCTATTCCAATGCCTATCACGAACCCAATCAGTTTTTTACCGTCTATCGCCCGGAGGGTGAGGCCACCATCATGCCCAATACCTGGCATCAGGTAGGACTATCACTGTGGGGACGACTGAAGGATTGGCGCTATGAAACTCAACTGCTCTCCGGACTGAACTCCGAGAGTTTCACAGCGGAGAATTTTGTACATTACGGTGCCACAAGTCCCTACGAATTCAAGGTGGCCAACAACTATGCCGGTGTCGTGCGCATCGACAACTATTCCGTCAAGGGACTGCGTGTCGGCCTGAGCGGCTATTACGGCTACACCTTCCGAAACACCCTGCGCACACCAGGCTC
Organism: Prevotella sp.; assembly: GCA_017548385.1. GTDB lineage: Bacteria > Bacteroidota > Bacteroidia > Bacteroidales > Bacteroidaceae > Prevotella. Next base: position 6,914 of record JAFZAE010000084.1, on the reverse strand, counting down.
GAAATATGACGACGTGACGGGTGCGTTGGGCATCGTTGCCCTTGATTTTTCGCTCAACCGCTGGAATTGGATTGTTCGTGGAAATGTGGATTACGCCCACTTCAGCGATGCCGACGAGATTTCTGCATACAACCAAGCCAACTGGACGCACCATAAATATCAGGACGGCAACCCGCACCATTATTCCAACATCGGTAGCAACGCTTTGGCCTATGCCATCGAAGCTGGTTATAATGCTTTCTCGCAAATACCCAAGATCCGACAAAAGAATGAAAAGTTGTTCGTCTTTGGACGCTTTGAATATTACGATACGATGGCGTCGGGCACCTATGAGTCGATGTACAAATACACCAAGAAATACCGGTGCGCCTTTGGTGTCAACTATACACCGGTGAAACAAATCACCATCAAAGGTGAATACTCCTACCGTTTCTTTGAAAAACCAGGCAACAACGGGCTTGCTTCCGACAGTCCTCTATACAAACAGCCCTACAACAATGAGCCAAGTATTAATTTGGGTATCACCTATTGCGGAAACTTCCTGTAAATTGAAGAGTAGTGAAAGGGTAGTTAAAAGGTAGTTAAAGAGTAGTTAAAGGGACATTACCGTTGAAAATTGTAGAGTATTAAAAGGCAGTTAAAAAGTAGATATATGGACATTACCCCCGATTTGTTTCGGTTTTTGTGTTGAAATAATTGCAAAAGCAAGACTATTGTCCTTTTAACTACCCTTCTATTCTCTTTAACTACTGAGAGTTGATCAAATACGAAACTTTTAAAAATAATATAAACAAAAAAATTAAACAAGATGAAAAGTAAGATTCTTTTGAAAATGGCAGCTGTCGCTGTCGTATTTTCCACAGGTTTCACATCATGTTCTGATGATGATGACAACGACACGAAGATTGTCACAGGCACTCAGGCTGCCCTTGACCAGGCATGCGCTGACTGGAAGGTGGCACGCGCAAACTGGGAGAACACCGAGGCTTTCCTCTTTGGTGCTGCCGATGTCTATTCCATAGACCCGCATACCGACACCTGGCCAGTTGCCGCCAACGACCTGGCTGATGTGCTGCGCGACGAAAAGGCAATGTCTAATCTCGATAACTTTATCAAAACTGCCAATTCTGGTATCCTTGGCTACCATGGCCTCGAGTATGTGCTCTTCCGGCAGGGACAACCCCGCCAAATCAGTCAGATTACCAATTTGGAGTATCAGTACATCTGTGCAGTGGCCAAGGACCTCTACAATGCCACCGCTACGTTGGAGGCCGCCTGGGACTCTAAGGAGAGCAATGCCGAGCGTCACCAGATTGCCGTCAATTATGTGGCCACCCATAATGCCATCAATGATGATGGCGATGTGGAGGGCTCACTGGGCTCGTTCCAAAATTTTGGAAAGGCTTTTAAAAATCCTGGAACGGGAGATTGGGCAACGGCTCTTGATGCTACGCTTGAGATAATCTCTGGCTGCCAGGACATCATCGGCGAGGTTGGTGATTCAAAGATTGGATTGCCTTACACAGGCGAGGATGCCACCTATATCGAGTCGCCTTATGCCTATAACTCCATTACCGACTTCTACGACAATATCGTCAGTTGCAAAAATGCCCTCTATGGACAGATGGGAGCCACCACTCCCACACAGCAGTCGCTGATTTATTTCTGTCAGAATGCTGGCAACACAACGCTTGCCGCCCAGGCAAACACGGTGATGACGAAACTCGACACGGCTTTGGCAAAAATTAAGGCCATGAAGAGTCCGTTTGCTCTTTACTACTCCGATGCCTCATGCAAAGTGGCCATCGATGCACTGGGCGAGTTGGATGACGCGCTTGGTGCTCTCTCCGAGACACTGGCAGGATATGCCGGCAACAAGACCGTGGAGGCACAATGTCAGGTTATCAATGAGAACTATGTTGATAATGTGGTATTGGCCACCTACCGTACACTGGCCGATAACGCCCAGAAACTCTATCAGTCGATTGTGAAAATTAATAAGAAAAACAACAATGAATAAATTCTTCCTATTTGGTGTTGTTCTGATAGGTGCTTTCATTACCGTTGGATGTTCTGATGATGATGACATTTCACCCGCCACGTGGGAAATAGGCAATCCTACAACATCAGACTACCCAGAAGACTACTATGCTGGTGGACTGCTTGGAACAACAACAGTGAACACCGCCACGGCATTTGAACAACCCTCGAAGGCTGTGGAAAACGCAGGTATGATGACGGCTTTCAACGAGGGGGAATACCTCTTTGAAAAAGACTACAACACAAACACCGACGGTGCGTTCCATGGTTTGGGACCAGTCTATGTACGTCGTGGATGCCTCTATTGTCATCCTGGCTACGGCCATGGTGCACGACAGACGGAATACAAGGCCGATATGCACCGAAACGGCTATCTGCTCGTCATCTACGACAAGACCACCAATGCCTACATCCGTTCTGTGGCTGGTATGCCGCAGACAGGTGCTGTAAAACCCTTTAAGGCTCCTATCGATGAGAATCAGATCAAAATAGCGTGGAATAACTACACCGACGAATGGGGCAACCAATTCCCCGACGGCGAAACCTATTCGCTCATCTACCCGGAGGTGACCATCCCTTACAGTGCTTACTATGCACCAGTGGTGGTGCAGCGTGGTGGCAACGATGTGACTCTCTCCGCTGCAGAATACAATAACGACATCGGCGTGTTGCTGGAGTCGACTATCGGCATCTATGGCACAGGATTGACTGATGCCATCCCCGATGAGGACATCACCGCTCAGTGGAAGGCAGAGAGTGAGTACTTCAACAGCATCGGTCGCACTGATGCGCTGAATCCTGCCATGTGGAACCAGGCTACCAACACCTGGAACAGCTATTACAGCAACTCATTGCAGGGTGACGGAACAAAATATGTGCGTCGTTATACCTATGCCATGTCGCGTGGCCCTATCCTTGATGCTGCTGGTGCCAATGCTATCTGGAACATCACCAATGTGACTCGCTCCGATCGTCGCTACCACTACCTCGACCTTGCTGGCAAGTACTATGCCACCACATCGTCGCAAGATCCGGAAGTACAGGCTGGTTTCACTGAGTATATCAATCGCATTGACCCCACAAAGGCACACCCCGAATGGCACACTGGCGATTTGGAGAAAGATATTTACACCTATCTGACTAGCAAGTCGTTAGAACCCGAGATGAGCGATGCTCAATACAAGAATCTCATGATTTGGCACCGTGGATTGGCTGTTCCCGCTGCCCGCAACACCACCACGGAGGACTTTAAAGAGGGTAAACGTTTGTTCACGCAGATAGGTTGTGCTTCATGCCATCGTCCATCGTGGCAGACAGGAGAAGACCATATCCAGGATCCAGCCAAATTCTTCACTTCCGACAGTGACATGCCACGCTATCCTCATCAGAAGATATGGCCATACACTGATTTTGTTCAGCATCGTCTGTGGATGAAGAACGACATACGTACAGGATGGTGTCGTACTACTCCATTGTGGGGACGTGGCCTGGCTGCCAAGTGTGGAAGCGGTGTGGAACGTCTTCACGACTGCCGTGCCCGCAATGTCATGGAAGCCATCATGTGGCATGGCTGCAAAAACGAGGGCGGCACGAGTGATGCCTACAACTCTGTCGTGAAATTCCGCAACTTGTCGAAAAAAGAACGCGACCAAATTATCTTCTTAGTTGAGTCTATATAGTGGTTAGATGTTAGTTAGAAATTAGGTATTTTTCTAGTGGTGAGAGGTGAGAGGTGAGAGGTGAGAGATTATTCTTGCTATTCACGGATGTTATCGATGCAAATATCTCGTCAACTTGTTTACTTGTCAACTAGGCAACTGCATATAGGGGAGCGTAGTGAGCATAAAAAATCGCAACTCTGTTGCGTAAAACAATAAAACTGCGACCTATCTTCGGGAGCAGTACCTTAGTGTACGAGCGACAGGCGGAGCGGTTGAGCTCCCTCCCGATGTCGGGAGGGAGACGGAGGGTGGGTAGGTACCCATCCTTAGGATAAGGAGGGGGCAGGGTGGTTGTGAAAACCTCTTAGGCCAAGGAAGGATTTAGGATGGTTGTGAAAACCTTAAGAGTAAGGTATGGTTGTGAAGGCCTCTTAGGCCAAGGAGGAGTTGAGGTGGTTGTGAAAACCTCTTAGGCCAAGGAAAGATTTAGGATGGTTGTGAAAACTCCTTACGAAGGTGCATTAATTCGTCATGATAATTCAATTTGTTATAGTGAACAAGAAACTAATTATCACCCTATACACACTCATCGTGGTGTGTATAGGGTTTGCTACTGTCATAGAGAAATATCACGGCACCGGTTTCGTCAGTGAACAGATTTACGGCGCATGGTGGTTCTCTGCACTCTGGGCTGTACTCACAATGGCAGCCTACGCTTATATCATCAAACAGCACCTTTATAAACGTGTTGCCGTCATGTTGCTGCACATGTCGTTCGTTGTGATATTGATAGGGGCATTGACCACCCACCTCTTTGCAAGAAGAGGCTCCATAGGTCTGCGTTCAGGAATTTCCACGTCAGAATATATTGACAAGGAGGGAAACAGCCAACAGCTACCTTTCTCCTTGATGCTGAAAGAGTTCCGCATTGTCAACTATCCCGGCACTGATGCACCACTCGACTATCAGAGCATTATACAATACGCTGAAGGGGACTTGCAACCCGAGACAGAGATTGTCGTTTCGATGAACAACATCGGCCATATTGATGGCTACCGACTCTTTCAATCAAATTATGACACCGATGGTCAGGGTGTCACTCTCGGCATAAGTTATGACCCATATGGTGTGGCTATCACCTATTTGGGCTATATCTTGCTGTTGGTAGGCATTATTGCCACATTGATGTCACGCAAGACACAGATGCGCACTCTATACCGTAAGGCCATACAACCACTTGCCATACTCTTGCCGTTTGTCTTGTACGCTTCACCCATACGTGCCAACAACGACTTACAAACAGTGGATAAGGACATTGCCCACCGCATGGGAACCATTAATGTGCTTTACAACAATCGTATCTGTCCGCTCAATACCGTGGCGACAGATTTTGTCAGCAAACTGTCGGGTAGTGCTTCGTGGAAGGGCTTTTCTGTCGATGAGATTTTCGTCAGTTGGATGATTTACTATTCTCCATGGGAAAAACAGAAATTGATTCGTGTAAAAAATCGTGAGGTGCAACAGTTATTGGGCATCAATGGACAGTGGGCATCCTACAGTGATTTCTTGGATGAGTACCATGAATACAAATTGGAGAATGCCGTGAATGCCTTAAGAGCAGGTGTAGACACATTGGACCGTAAAGGACTGATGGAGGCCGATGAGAAATTCCACATGGTGGAGATGTTCTATCAGGGACAGTTCATCAGGATGTTTCCATATCGCTTTGGAGATGCTGTCAATTGGTATACACCTGGAGGACAGTCTCTGCCGAGGGAAATACCCGTTAAGGAGCAGTTCTTCATCAAGCAGTCCATGGACTACCTTACAGAGAGCATTGTGACGGGACAACACGACAAGGCCATTGAGATTATTGCTAAAATAAAACTCTTTCAGCGCGAAATGATAGGCGAAATACTTCCCACTGAAAGCACAGGAAAAGCAGAAATCTTCTACAATACGCTTCGAAGTCAGAAATGGCCTGTGTTCCTCGCACTGACCTTCAGCCTGTTGTTGTGCGTGACTATGCTTATGTCATCATATAAAGGAACATGGCTCAGAGCGGTTTCTTTGTTGTTCCTCGTGCTGTTAACGGTGTATGTCACTCTATTGCTTGGATTGCGCTGGTGGCTAAGCGGACACATACCCGTGAGCAATGGTCACGAAACGATGTTGTTCATGGCTTGGGTGCTGCTCATGATAACTATTCTTCTTCGCCAAAAGTTTCCAATGATATTGGGGTTTGGCCCTCTCATCAGTTCATTTTGTCTGTTGGTCGCCATATTGGCGGGTAGTGACTCGCAGATTACGCCATTGATGCCAGTGCTCCAGTCGCCACTCCTTTCCATCCATGTTATGACGGTAATGTGTGCCTATGCGTTGTTTGCCTTGCAAATGCTGTTGGGTGTGCAGGCATTCCTCCTGATACAGAAAAAAAGGAATGAAGAATTGGAACGGGTCACAGCCTTGTCACAACTGTTGCTCTATCCCGCCGTGTTCTTGCTTGCCATCGGTATCTTCCTGGGGGCGGTCTGGGCCAACGTGTCGTGGGGCAACTATTGGTCGTGGGACCCCAAAGAGTCTTGGGCGCTTATCACCCTCATGGTTTATGCCGCGCCATTGCATAAAGCGTCTGTCGGATTCTTCCATAAACCCCATTGCTACCACATCTACATGGTAGGTGCATTCCTGGCGGTCATCATCACCTATTTCGGTGTAAATTATCTTCTTGGGGGAATGCATAGCTATGCCTAAGTCGTGTTTGCAACCGAGTTGCGTTATCTTCTCTGTAATTTTGCTGCCGATAAGGGTTGTTTTGGAGCGTAAAGCCAATTGTTTGGGGCAACGATGACCTGAAAGGTCAATGAGCACTTAGCCCAGGGTAACACTCTGGGTAATAGTAACCGCCAAATGACAACGCGCCCTACAAGGGCAAAAGCAGAAACATAGCTCATCAGCAAGTAAGGAATGGACTATTGTCCTTTTAACTACCCTTCTATTCTCTTTAACTACCCTTTAACTACTGACAATTGAGCGAGACATTAAGAAGAAAAAACAATGGCAGACAAGATTAAAAGATCTTACAAGTTTAGTAAAAGTTTCTACGACGATGCCATCACACAGAACAAGTGGTGGAGTCGGTTGTATTTCAAATTGTTATGGGGAGGTGTCGATGACAACGAGATCGCCCGCAGGGTGCTGAGTTGGATTCCT
>JAFZAE010000083.1 GCA_017548385.1 Prevotella sp. | reverse complement strand
CCCATGCAAGGGGGTATCGCTCGTAACCTAATTCCACACTTTCATCGCCCTGAATAATCATTGTCTCCACCGCTACCTTGTTGACGAACGTGAAATTGTCAGGATTGATATTACTAATTGTCATCTGCCCGCTGTCGTCGTCAATGGTAATTCTACAGTGCTCACGGCTCACGTAGGGAGAAACAGAATTGTTGTGGCCAAAATTAGCTGTGATTTTGCCAGAAGTAAAATGTAACTGGTTTGTGTTGCTGTCTCGACCAATTGTAATGTTCATGGTTGTGTAGGGTTAGTAGATAGGTTTGTGTGGTTGTTGTACTGTTCGCATATCTTAATGAAGTATGCAGAAAACGTTACACAACGATGCTGCAAATTTAATGAAAATTAATTATTTGACAAATATTTAATCTGTTTTTTTTTTGAGTTTTTTTTAAAAAACACTTCAATGAGATGAAAACAACATTGTAAACATAAGAGAAACAATAGCTAAAAAACTCGGGCTTCAACCATTTCGGCTGAAGCCCGAGGGGAAAGAGGAAAAGTAAGTTGTAGTCGATGTGTTAGCGTTTATACCTGAAAATCTGGGTGGTGTCCTCCCAATAGGTGGTATTCATGAGTTGGTTCTCACTTTGTTTTTCAAAAGTGACGGTAAAGGTGTCCTCTGTGCCTTTGTGCAGGAGAATGACCGCACGGAATGGGCGCTTGCGGTATTCATGTCCTAAACGTCCTAAATAGGTGTGGCGTCCCTCGACGGCTACTTCCCATTCGTTGAGAACTTCCACCTTTTCTATCGAGATACTTCCTTCTGCAAATTCTCGCCCCTTAAAGCATTTGTAATAATATGTCTGGCAGAACTTGTCCAACAACCCTGCAAGATATTCTTTGGATGTGGGAATACCTGAAATCTCTGCGGGAGCCGGTGTCTCTATGGTAACCACAGAATGGGGGAGTATGAAAAAGTCGGGTGTCTTCGCATTGGTGGTCAAAGAGAAAAAGGTGAACAATGCACCAAGTAATAAACTATTTCCTTTCATATCAATTTTCGGTTTTGGTTTGTACGTTGCAAACTTATGAAAAATTTCTTATTTCATGCAATTTCAACTTCATTTTTCCAATTCTTTATCTAAAAACATGGTTTTTAAAGATATTTTTGCTAAATTTGCACCCCAAATTCAGCGTGCAGGCGATGATGGCAAGAATGGCTGAGAACTATTTATGCCTATATCATAACGCTTTTCACTTCTAAACTTTTTTATAATGATTTTGAAGGTTTGTGGCATGCGTATGGCCTTTAACATATGCGAAATGAGTGAACTTGGTGTTGATTGGCTCGGATTGGAATTCTGGCAGGAGAGTCCCAGATGTGTCCCACAGGTAGCCTCAAGAGGTGGATTTATCCCTGACTACACTCCTATCAAAGGTGAAAGACCTGAATTGGGCGTGGCTAAATGGTTGGCGCCAAGAGAGAATACTCCTCTAAGAGTGGGAGTATTTGCTGATGATATGCCACAAAACATTGTCACCCGTGTGTATAATTTCAATCTCGACTATGTGCAATTGAATGGTGAGGAATCTCCTGTGATGATTGAGAACCTTCTCCGAACCATTATTCCAGATATCCGTCAGGGACTGAAAATCATTAAGTCTATTACGGTGGAGAAAGCAGAAGACTTCAAACAGTGCGAGGAATACAAGGACCTGGTGGATTGCTTCCTTTTCCAGGGGAAAAAAGATGCCGATGGGTTGTATGCCGGTAAATTCGATTGGAATCTCTTGGATGCCTATCAGGGTGAATTGCCGTTTATCCTTAGTGGTGACATTGCACCTGAAAACGCTGAGGCAGTAAAGGCCATCCAGCATCCAAAAATGATAGGCGTGGATATCAATCTGCGGTTTGAGCGTGAATTGGGCATAAAGGATGTGAACCTGGTGAAGAATTTTATGGAGGCAGTCAAGGCATAGTATGGAGACTCCTGACAAAAAGTTAGATCTTTCGAATATCAGCAATAATTCTGCTGTTGATGGCATACCATGGTATGCCATCAGACTTTTTGGCAATTGCCAGATGAAAGCAGATGAATATTTCAAGGATAAGGGGATGGAAACTTTTATCCCCATGTCATATCGTGACTATGTGGATGATGATGGTAAACGCCGTCGTAAACTTCGTCCGGTGGTAACCAATCTGATTTTTGTGAAAAAGACGGTCACTTCAAAAGTTATGGCCGAGGTGATGATGCAGAGTGTGCTGAAAATGTCGGTTTTGACAAAAAGTCATGAAAACCGTGAGTACTATGAGATTCCGGCAAAGCAGATGTTTGAGTTTCAGGTAATGTGTAATCCTGAAATAGAAATGCGCAAATATATGAGCGCTGAAGAGGCCAAACTGAAGAAAGGCACCCCCGTGCTTGTCACTCATGGACCTCTCAAGGGACTTTCAGGCCGTCTTGTGCGTCAGAGCCACAAATATTTCCTTCTCAAGGAGGTGCCAGGTATCGGTGTGATGCTGAAGGTCTCACGATGGTGCTGTCAGCCACTCATAGACAAGGAGGGTTGAAGATAGAAAATTACTTACCCCTAAATCACTTCCAAACCTCAGAATTCTGAGGTGAAGTGGAAGTGAATATGCTTGAAATCTTCCTGAGCCATTTGTAGCACATAACCGCTGTCGGCGAGGAAGACATCGCGTCCCTCACGGTCTTTGGCCATATATTGGTATTTCCGTTTTTTGAAATTATCGAATTCTTGTTCATCGTCGCTTTCTATCCAGCATGCCTTGTACAGGTGTACTGGCTCCCAGCGACAGCGAGCATTGTATTCATTCTCTAAACGATATTGGATGACTTCAAATTGAAGTTGGCCGACGGTACCAATAATCTTGCGTCCGTTGAACTGATTGATGAAGAGTTGTGCCACACCTTCGTCCATAAGTTGGTTGATACCTTTTTCCAATTGCTTTGATTTCATGGGGTCGTCGTTCTCGATATATTTGAACATCTCGGGTGAGAAAGATGGCAGCCCACGGAAATGCAGCAATTCCCCTTCGGTCAGCGTGTCGCCAATTTTGAAAGTGCCGTTGTCGGGAAGTCCTACGATGTCACCTGCCCACGCTTCGTCGATAGTACTTTTTCGCTGTGCCATGAATTGTGTGGGTGAGGAGAAACGGAGTGTCTTGCCCTGGCGAACATGCAGATAGGGTTGGTTGCGAACAAAACGACCAGAACAAACTTTGCAGAATGCAATGCATGAACGATGATTGGGGTCAATATTAGCAGTAATCTTGAAGATAAAACCTGTGAATTTTTCCTCGTCGGGTTTTACCTCACGCTCTTCTGCCTTGGTGGGCTTGGGACTTGGGGCTATCTCTACAAAACAATTAAGTAGTTCTTGCACACCGAAGTTGTTGAGAGCGCTACCGAAGAAGACAGGAGCCACTGTACCGGCACGATAATCGTCGACATCAAAATCAGGATAGACTCCGCTGATGAGTTCCAAATCATCACGCAGTTGCTGGGCAACCTGTTCACCGACATGGCTCTCCAGGGCAGAACTCTCGATGTCGATTTCAACTTTCTCGGTCACACGTTGCTTGTCGGGGGTGAAGAGATCGAGCTTTCCCTCATAGATGTTATATACCCCCTTAAATTTGACACCTTGGTTGATAGGCCATGACAGTGGACGAACGCTGATTTGCAGTTCCTGCTCAAGTTCGTCAAGTAGGTCGAAGGGGTCACGGCCCTCGCGGTCCATCTTGTTGATGAAAATAATCACGGGGGTGTTGCGCATACGACATACATTCATCAACTTGCGTGTCTGTGTCTCCACACCCTTGGCTCCGTCCACCACGATGATGGCAGAATCGACGGCAGTAAGTGTGCGATAGGTGTCCTCGGCGAAGTCCTGGTGGCCTGGAGTGTCAAGAATGTTAACTTTATAGCCTTCATAATCGAATTCCATAACTGATGTGGATACTGAGATTCCACGTTGTTTCTCAATGTCCATCCAGTCGGAGGTGGCTGTTTTACGTATCTTGTTACTTTTAACGGCTCCGGCTACTTGTATTTGTCCACCGAAGAGTAGAAACTTCTCTGTTAGTGTGGTCTTACCGGCATCGGGGTGAGAGATGATGGCAAATGTACGTCTTCTGACTATTTCGCTATTCATTGATTATATCTTGGTATACTTTGTAAAAAAAATGATGTTTGGGATGTTGTGTGAATTATGGCTGTTCTATCTTGGCAACGCATCGCCTGAGTGACTCCTCCCAGTGGGGGATTTGTAATCCATAGACTTTCTTGATTTTCGTCTTGTCGAGTACGGAGTAATGAGGACGGTGGGCGGGGGTGGGGTATTCTTCTGTGTGAAGTGGGTTCACCTGACATCCCTTGATGCCTGCAAGACGATGGATGGCAAGAGCAAAATCGTACCAACTAGTGACTCCTTCGTTGGAGTAGTGATACATTCCTGGTTTGATACCTTGTCGGATAATAGTCATGATGACCTCCGCCAGGTCGTGGGCATAGGTGGGCGTTCCAATCTGGTCGAAAATGACTCCTAAGGAACTTTTCTCACGCCCAAGTCTGATCATTGTCTTGACGAAATTCTTTCCGAAACTGCTGTATAGCCATCCTGTGCGAATGATGAGGGTACGTTTACAGAACTTCGTTACGCCAAACTCCGAGGCGAGTTTTGTGCTACCGTAGACACTGTCGGGCGATGGCGTGTCATCCTCACGATATGGGCAAAACGCCTTGCCGTTGAAGACATAGTCGGTGGATATGTGAATCATCCATCCCCCTCGCCGCTCTATCGCCGTGGCAAGAAACACGGGGGCCACTGTGTTGAGTGAGGTACATACCTCTTTGTCACTCTCGGCACGATCGACGGCGGTATAAGCAGCACAGTTAACGATACCGTCGATTTCATGTTCTTCAATATATTGATCTACTTTTTCCTGATTGGTGATATCCAGTTCTTCTATATCGGTGTTAAAAAAGACATGGTCAGACAACTCTTCCTCTAAAAGTTGGAGTTCGCTACCTAATTGGCCGTTGCAGCCCGTAATGAGTATATTCATAATGTCGGTTATTGTTTCATTTGGTTGTCAGAATATTCTGTAGTCCTAACGACTTAAAACTAAATCCAAAAGTCCCCCTATTCAAATTCAAGCCCTTCGTTTTTGTCTTTCAAATAATAGTCGGAGAGCATGCCGATGAAAGTCGTAATCTCCTGGATGGCGTGAGTGGTGTCGGGAGAAATCTCCTTCTTTTGGAGTCGGAGCATCATCACACCATAGAGTGCGTTGAGGCAAGTCTCAATTTCATTCTCGTCGTTGTTTGCACCACGTTTGCGTAATTCAACGATAAACGGCAGCACTTTGTAGTATTCTGCTCGGTAAAAAGGGAATCGGCTGCTGTCGAGAAGTTGGGCATGAAGTTCTGCCAAGTCCTGCACGATGATTTTGTTAATCTGCAAGTGCCCTTGCTCGCGACATCCTTCCTCATTGATCATGCGAATGAGGTTGCCATACCAGTCAATCAGTTCGTCTCGGTCATCATCATCACATTCAAATCGGCTGAGATATTCCCGTCGAAGTACGGGAAGGCTACATCCATAGGCACGTATGATATCTTCCACCTGCCACATATAGAGCAGGTATTCGGCAATGCTTTTCTTTCGCAATTCTTTTGCAATAAACATAATGGTTCTTTTTCTGTTTTCTCAATACATCAGTCAATAGACCCTCTGATACCGTCTATTAATACTAATAATAATGTATGGAGAATAAATTAAAAATCGTACCTATTAACACAATGACAGAAAAGAGAATGACGAGACTGCCAATAATCTTGTTGATAATCACTATGCCATAGTCCTCAAACTTAGAACGTATCTTGTCAATGAGCCATGAAAGCCCATACCACCATAGCAAAGCTCCGCCCACGATGCTGATGTATCCAATGGCCATTTCTACTGGATGGTCGGGGATGATGAAGGCAAGCTGGGCAAACGATGCCATGAAGAGCAAAATAATCAGTGGATTGGAAAGTGTTACAAGAAACGCTGTAATGCAATTATGCGTCAATGTTCCCTTTGTACTTCCACTTCGATGCATGTTTTTGGTGGGGTTGGAACGGAAACTGTAAATGCCAAATCCCAGCAACATCAGACTACCTGTGATTTGCAGGAAAAAACGTGTACTGGCATCGTTGACCAAATCCATGACAAAGGTCATGCCAATACCTGTAATCAGTGCATATATCAAGTCGCTAGCTGTGGCGCCAATGCCGGTGACAAATCCATACCAACGACCTTTGTTGATGGTACGCTGCACACAAAGGATGCCTACCGGCCCCATGGGAGCCGATGCAAGGATACCAATAATCACACCCTTAAGAATTGTATTCAGAACGTCGATTTGTAAGTCTATTGGCATAGCGCTTGCAAAATTGCTAAAAAAATGTCAAAGAGACAAATTTTGTGGTCAAAACTTTGTCTACTTCCATATTTTTCATATCTTTGCATAATTGAAACGCCTAGGCGGCATATTGTATTGATATCACTAACAGTAAATTTTATATTATGAATACAGAAACAACAATGAAACCTTATGTGATAGGTTTGGACTTAGGAGGAACAAACTCTGTCTTTGGTATTGTAGACAGCCGTGGAGATATCAAGGCTACCACTGCAATCAAAACCCAAGGCTATGAGCGTGTGGAAGATTATGTGGATGCATCAGTGGAGGCATTGCAGGTGATTATCGACCAAGTAGGTGGAATAGAGAAAATCAAGGCAATGGGAATTGGTGCTCCCAATGGCAACTACTATACCGGTACAATTGAGTTTGCACCCAATCTCTCATGGGGACATAATGGCGTTGTGCCTTTGGCAGACCTCTTCAAGGAACGTCTAGGTATCCCTGTGGCTCTGACCAATGATGCCAATGCTGCTGCCATCGGTGAAATGATTTATGGCGTGGCCCGTGGCATGAAGAACTTTATTGTGCTGACCTTAGGTACAGGTGTAGGGTCTGGTATCGTCATCAACGGACAGTTGGTGTATGGTTGTGATGGCTTTGCCGGTGAATTGGGACATGTCATCATGCGTCGTGAGAACGGACGTTCGTGTGGCTGTGGCAGAAACGGTTGCTTGGAGGCTTATTGCTCCGCAACGGGCGTGGCACGGTCGGCTCGTGAACTGCTTTCTACCACAGAGAAACCTTCTCTCCTTCGTGAGATGGACCCAGAGAAAATCACCTCTCTCGATGTGTCAATCGCAGCTGGGAAGGGAGACGAACTGGCTTTGGAGGTTTATCGCCTGACAGGTGAAATGTTGGGTGAGGCATGTGCCGACTTCGCAGCCTTCTCATCTCCCGAGGCATTCATCTTTTTCGGTGGACTGGTAAAAGCTGGTGACCTCATCATGAATCCTATCAAGGAGAGTTATGAGAAAAACGTGCTGCCTATATTCAAAGGAAAGGCAAAATTCCTTGTCAGTGGACTTGATGGCGCTTCTGCCGCTGTGCTCGGTGCATCAGCCATTGGATGGGAGATTTAGGCTGTCTCTTATTTCGGAAGTTATAATGTGAAGTTATGTATGGGTGTTATTGGAGTTAAGATGAACCAAATGCTTAGAGATAATCACAAGTTCAGCGGTTTTCTTGGTAATGGCTCTTTATAACTCTCCCTTATAACTCTCCTTCATAACTCCTTCTTATAACTCCTATTATTAACTCCAGATATTTCATGCCCAATTACGACAAAGATATTGTAAAAGCAGTTGAAGTGATGCGAAACGGTGGGGTGATTCTTTACCCCACCGATACCGTTTGGGGGATTGGCTGCGATGCCACAAATCCCGATGCTGTGGCACGGGTTTATGAAATTAAGCGGCGCGAAGATTCTAAGGCGATGATTTGCCTGGTTGATAGCGGCGCACGTTTGCAACGCTATGTAAGGCAGGTGCCTGACGTGGCATGGGACGTAATGGACCTTGCTACGAAACCTATCACCGTTATCCTTGACGGTGCAGTGAATCTGGCTCCTAACTTGATTGCAGAGGATGGCAGCGTGGCCATGCGTATTACCAACGAGCCTTTCTCAAAACAATTATGCTTCCGCTTCCAAAAGGCCATCGTTTCGACGAGTGCTAACTTTAGTGGTGAACCGGCTGCGCAAAATTACTGTGACATAAGTCCTGAACTATTGGAACTCGTCGACTATGTATGCACATCACGGCGACAGGAAAAGAAACCCCATACACCTTCGAGTATCATCAAAATCGCACCCAACGGCGAGATACAAATCATCAGAAAATAAATGCAGGATACTACTTACGAGGAAACCAATTCTCTGATGGCGCGACTTCTGAGGTGGCGCAGTAAGTATGTGTCTGACAGGCAACTGCTCTTGTTACTCAGTTTTCTGGTGGGAATCCTCGCTGCTGTGGCGGCTTATGTCCTACATTGGCTTATACGGGAGATAGAGAAATTGCTCACAGCTGGATTTGAGGCAAGTTCGTTCAACTGGCTCTATCTGTTACTTCCTGTGGTGGGTATCTATCTCACGTCGCTCTTCGTCAAATACATCGTCCGCGACAATATCAGCCATGGCATCACGCGCATTTTGTATGCTATCAGTCGCAAACAAAGTAGGCTCAAAGGACACAACTGTTGGAGTTCGGTCATCGCTTCGGCCATTACCATTGGTTTCGGTGGTAGTGTGGGCGCCGAGGCTCCCATCGTGCTCACAGGCTCTGCGATAGGTAGTAACCTGGGACAGCGTTTCAAATTAGATGGCCGCACCATGATGATTTTGGTGGGCTGTGGTGCCTCGGCTGCGATTGCTGGTATCTTCAAGGCTCCTATTGCCGGTTTGGTGTTCACTCTCGAGGTTCTGATGATTGACCTAACCATGGCATCGCTGCTTCCCATTCTTATTTCCAGCGTCACGGCCACTTGTTTCACCTATATTTTAGTAGGAAGTCAGTCGTTGTTCAACTTCACACTTGATGGGGAATGGTTGGTTGAACGGGTGCCGGCAACAATTCTCCTGGGCGTGTTTTGTGGACTGGTGAGCCTTTATTTCATTCGGATGATGACGTTTTGCGAGAATATCTTTGCCAAACTGAGCAAATATCCGTATGTCAAACTACTTATTGGTGGACTGGCACTGAGTTCGCTCATTTTCCTCCTTCCTTCTCTCTATGGTGAGGGTTATTCCAGCATTAATATCCTGCTTAATGGAAAAAGTGAGGCCGATTGGGGAGTGCTGCTCAACAATTCGCTTTTCTATGGGAGCGGAGGATTGTTGATGGTCTACGTGGGACTGGTGCTTTTCACCAAAGTGATAGCCACGTCGGCCACCAACGGAGCCGGTGGATGCGGTGGTACGTTTGCTCCCTCGCTGTTTATCGGTGCTTTCTCAGGCTTTTTCTTCTCCAGACTCTGGAACATCAACCAACTTGGTATCCATGTGCCAGAGAAGAACTTCTCACTCTTGGGCATGGCTGGCGTGATGGCTGGCGTGATGCATGCACCACTCACAGGAATGTTCCTCATTGCCGAACTTACTGGTGGCTACAAACTCCTCATCCCTCTCATGATTGTCAGTATTTGTTCTTACCTGACCATCATTTTGTTCGAGCCTCATAGCATCTATGGCATGCGATTGGCAAGAGAGGGAAAACTTCTCACGCATCATACAGATAAGTCAGTGCTTACACTGATGAGCCTCGATAGTGTCATAGATAAGAAATTCACTTCGGTGGATAAGGACATGGAATTAGGAAAACTCGTCAATGTCATCAGTATGAGCGACACTAGTTATCTGCCTGTGCTTGATGGTGGAGGAACGCTGTTGGGTGAGGTAGACCTTATGAGAATCCGCAATGTCATGTTCCGAACAGAACTCTATCACCATTTCACCGTGGCGCAGATTATGTCGCAGCCATCGGCCGTGCTCGGTGTGGAAGATCCCATGGAGGATGTGATGAAGAAATTTGAACAGACAGATGCATACGTGTTGCCTGTGACCGACACTGATGGACATCTCATTGGCTACATCAGCCGCGCGCGAATGTATGCTATGTATAGGAAAATCGTGGCTGATATGTCGCAGGAATAGAAAATAGGTTTTTAGGATTACTATAGCCACTATAATCACTATAGTCCCTATAGATACTATAGCCACTATAAAAAACCAACCATTAAAATGAATAAGCAAGACCTTCGAATCATCTTTATGGGAACCCCGGAGTTTGCCGTCGGAACCCTCTCGGCCCTCGTGGAGGGCGGCTATCAGGTGGTAGCTGTAGTGACAAAACCCGACCAGCCATCGGCACGCCACGGTAGCGTGATGGTGCCGCCTGAGGTGAAAAAATATGCGATGTCGCAAAATATACCCGTCCTTCAGCCTGAAAAGATGAAAGACCCAGACTTCCTTGAACAATTGCAGTCTTATCATGCCGATCTTCAGGTGGTGGTGGCTTTCCGAATGCTGCCCGAGGTGGTATGGGCGATGCCACGCCTGGGAACATTCAATGTGCATGCTTCTCTTTTGCCTCAATATAGGGGGGCGGCACCGATTAACTGGGCTATTATCAATGGCGAGACAACCACGGGCGTGACGACGTTCTTCCTCGACCATCAAATCGACACAGGGCGGATTATCATGCGCAAGGAATTCTCCATCCCCGACGAGGCTGACCTTGAATATGTATATGACGGATTGATGAGACTGGGTGCTAAAACGGCTCTTGAAACCATCGATTTGCTGATGGAAAATGATGGGAATATCCCTACGATTGCCCAGGATGCCATCACGGTGGAGGAACCGCTCCGTCCAGCACCGAAAATATTCAAGGAAACATGTCAGGTAGACTGGTCGCTGCCCACCAAGCGCATCTATGACTTCGTGCGTGGTCTCAGTCCTTATCCTGGCGCATGGACAAACTTGCAGCAAGAGGGTGCGGATAAGGATATTGTCCTGAAAATCTTTAAGACCACCAAGCGTCTTGATATGCAGCCGGCATACAATGTAGGTGAATTGTTCGTAGAGAAAGGCATTCTCCTCGTTCGTACAACCGATGGTTCGCTGCAGATTGACGAACTACAATTGACTGGCAAAAAACGTATGTCGGCCCAGGCTTTTCTCAATGGATTTAAAAATGTAGAGAGTTATCGGGTTTCAAAATGAAGATCGGATGAATATAGGGGCATGCCCTTTCGCCTTTTTATATCAATGTCTCTTGCGCCAGAAGTAATGCCATATACGGAACCAAGGTTCCCATAGACATTCTGAGGGGAAATAACGAAGCAGGCGGAAGTCGCGGTAGGTGACGTGTAGGTTGTGGTTTGCATGACCTTTGCCCTGACCACCGAGCGCGCGCTCGTCGTGCTTTCCAAAATTGCCTCCTTCGAGGATTTCGTTTAATAACAATCTGCCGCGCTTCTCGTCTGGAGCACAAAGCAGTAGTGCTTCATCGAGTCCTAGTATCTCATGTAATACCCATGATACGGCTCCGGCAATTTTTCGGAGTCCTAGGCGGCGTAATTCATGCTCTTCTATTCGTTCCTTTCCCACACTTGATCGCATCAGGTAATAATAATCGACAATATGACGCAGACCGACACCCTCGCGCAGAAGATGGCTGTAGATGTGAGTGAGTTGGTAAACGACGTTGAATTCATAGGTTGGGATACAAAAACCTTCTTTTTCCAGATAATTGGAAAAACACGCATCTGAATGATTCTCAAACCAACGTTGCAGGCGGCGGTTGTGAATGGGACTGCTCATCCAAGAAGGACGATAGTGTACTTCAACGGAAATTTTGTCGAATTTAAAAAAATCTATATGATGGTACACACGTTTAAAACCTGGTTTGATGGAATCTACGTAAGCAATTACCTTGCGGTCGCCCCCTTCCACCCAGATGTCGATGTCGCCAAGTGGACGCATATAGGGCTCTGGGTATAATAAAGCGTTCCCATGGCCTTTTAGTAGACAGGAACGAAAACCTTCCGTCTTAAAATTATTCCACACCCAGCCAACTTTCTCCCTGATTTTCTTACTGCGGCGCTCAATTTTCTTAACACGTGCCATCCATGACAAAACCTCCATTTCGGAAAGTTTGACACCGTTTTCACGGTCCATGCGTTCGATACCTCGCCAATAGACAGCCTCCACTGCTTGTTTGCGGGCAAACTGATACAATTCATCCCACTTGATCTCTTTGACCGATGAGGGGAGGGCTACCGTGTCATCTACACAGTAGCGTAAAAAATCGAGGTATGGTGCTTCGTTTGTCATTGCGGTTGCAAAATTAGACAATTTTTCTATATTTAGCAAGTAAACAATACTATTGATGCGATAGATAAAATCGATACTATAGATATAATTGCCGACAAATATGAACTACTTCTAATAATATTATAGTTGATAATTATTAATTACATATAAGTATATATGTTAAAATTAGTAAAATCTAAAGAAATAATTAACATTTATGTGTTAAACGTTTAATAGTTTTCATATCTTTGCAACTATGAAAAAGAAGACTATCTGGACTATATCGATTATTATGGGACTCTCGTTCCTTGCATTGCTTTTCTTGCAAATCAAGTACATCGAGGAGATGGCGAGGATGAAGAAAGAGCAATTCGATGAGTCCGTGAAACGTTCGTTGTCGCAGACATCACGAAATCTCGAACTAAATGAGACACTGAAATATCTTGAAAAAGACATCAACGCTGCCACCAAGCAGCAGATACCTACTGATTCAATGATGATCAGTGCACTCGAAAATGAAGGCGGGCACAGGATACACCAATCCACGAGCCCAGGAGATGATGGCACGATGTATTCATCTTTTGAGATGAAGACCATGAGGATTAACCCGTCGTCGGTACCCAAGGTGCTCATCCTGAGAAACGACAAGAGTACTATCAGTCAAGCCAGCAAATCGATGCAGGATATCGTGCGAAACAGATACGTCTATCAGAAGGCGCTCCTTGACCGAGTGGTCTACAACATCCTCTATTCCGCATCTGATAAGCCATTGCAGGAACGTATCAACTTCCGTATCCTTGATCAGGACCTTAAAGCGGAACTGCTTAATAATGGCATCAGTATACCTTACCACTTCAAAATCATGACGTATGACGGTAGAGAGGTGTATAGATGTGAAGACTATGAGGATAAAGGCGAGGAATACAGTTATGAACAGGAACTCTATCGCAATGACCCTGATAATAGGGGAGGACTAATGAAGATTCATTTCCCCCAGATGGACAAATACATCTTTTCGAGTGTGAGATACATGATTCCGGCCATTGTCTTCACGATGATTCTGCTCATTACTTTTATCTTTACTATCGTTGTGGTATTCAGACAGAAACGATATTCTGAGATAAAAAATGACTTTATCAACAATATGACACATGAACTGAAGACGCCGATTTCGAGTATATCACTGGCTGCGCAAATGCTTAACGACAAGTCTCTTGACAAGAGCCCTGAGATGATGGCCCACCTTGGTACTGCCATTCAGGATGAGTCAAAACGGTTGCGATTCTTGGTGGAAAAGGTTTTGCAGATGTCGATGTTCGACAAGCAAGACTCCATGTTTAAGAAAAAGGATATGGACATCAATGAACTGGCGGAGAATGTGGCTAATTCCTTCACACTTAGGGTGGAGCACACTGGTGGAAAAATCAATGTTGACATTGAGGCTATCGAATCGAAAATATTTGTCGATGAGACACATTTCACCAATATGATTTTCAATCTCTTCGATAATGCGATTAAATATCGAAAGCCTGACCAGCCAGTGAACATCCTTGTGAGGACATGGAATGACGACGAACGCCTATATTTCTCCATCGCCGACGATGGTATAGGCATCAAAAAAGACAACTTGAAGAAAATCTTTGATAAATTCTATAGAGTACATACAGGCAATGTCCACAACGTGAAGGGATTCGGATTGGGGTTGGCCTACGTGAAAAAAATCGTAGACCTGCACAAAGGGGATATCAAGGTGGACAGCGAATATGGAAAAGGAACAAAATTCACAATATCATTACCAATCATTAAAGAAGATTAAGATTATGGAAGAAAAACTGAAAATTCTGTTGTGCGAAGATGAGGAAAACCTCGGTATGTTACTTCGCGAATATCTGCAAGCTAAAGGCTTTATGGCAGAACTGTGCCTCGATGGTGAGGCTGGATACAAGGAATTCCTGCGTACAAAATACGATATCTGCGTGCTTGATGTGATGATGCCCAAGAAAGACGGTTTTACACTGGCACAGGAAATCAGACAGGCAAACGCCGAGATTCCTATCATTTTCCTCACGGCAAAACAACTGAAAGATGATATCCTTGAGGGATTCAAAATCGGTGCCGATGACTATATTACCAAGCCTTTCTCCATGGAGGAACTGGTGCTGCGTATTGAGGCCATCCTGCGCCGTGTGAAGGGCAAGAAGAACAAAGAGTCCACCGTTTATCATATCGGTAACTTTACTTTCGACACCCAGAAACAATTGCTGACAATTGGCGAAAAGCAGGCAAAACTAACTACCAAAGAGAACGAACTTTTGGCACTGCTCTGCTCGCATGCCAATGAAATCTTGCAGCGTGATTTCGCCCTGAAGACCATCTGGATTGACGACAACTATTTCAACGCCCGCTCCATGGATGTGTATATCACCAAACTGCGTAAGCACCTCAAAGACGACCCGCAGATTGAAATCATCAACATTCACGGCAAAGGCTACAAACTCATTGCTCCAGAGGAGGAATAGACTTCGATTGACGATTTGTTCGTTAAATAATATTGATACAAAGACACAGAGACACAGAGGAAGATATAAAACCTCTGTACCTCTGTGTCTCTGTGTTTAAATATTTAAGATGAAAACGCTGATACTTTGCGCCTTTGTGTTGGCATTTTTCTTTATCTGCTTTTCTCCCCTGCCACGTAGGCAGCAATTCCGCCAATAATCAATAGGAGACTTCCGAGGAGTATCCAGTTGCTCTTTAAACCTAGACACACACAGCTAACTTCAAGGAGCACGCCTAAATAAACTAGCCACAGACCATGGGAAATTATAAAACGCTTCATCTTCATGGCTGCAAAATTAAGAAAAAAAACAGAAAAAGTTTTGCTATTCAGCGAAAAAGCAGTACCTTTGCACCGCTTTTTGCAAAAACAACATTTATTTAATTATTTTTAAAGTATGAATCAATACGAAACCGTTTTCATTTTGACTCCCGTTTTGTCTGATGAACAGATGAAGGAAACGGTCGCTAAATTCAGGAAAATCCTTACTGACAAGGGTGCTGAGATACTGAACGAAGAGACCTGGGGACTGAAGAAGATGGCTTATGCTATTCAGAAAAAATCCACAGGCTTCTACTGCTTGCTGGAATTCAAGGCTGAGCCAGAAGTTATCAACACACTCGAGACCGGCTATCGCCGCGACGAGAAGGTGATCCGCTTTATGACTGTGAAACTCGACAAGTATGCCGCACAGTATGCTGAGAAGAGACGTATCAAATTAGGTAAAAAAGAGGAGGAATAAACCATGGCAGAGAAAGAAACTGAAATACGCTATTTGACCCCACCGTCAGTAGATACCAAGAAGAAAAAGTATTGTCGTTTCAAGAAGAGCGGTATCAAGTATATCGATTATAAAGATCCTGAGTTCTTGAAGAAATTCCTCAACGAGCAGGGAAAAATCCTTCCCCGTCGTATCACCGGAACTTCTCTGAAGTATCAGCGCCGCGTGGCCACCGCTATCAAGCGTGCACGCCAAATCGCACTGCTGCCATACGTTACCGACTTGATGAAATAATTATAGGAGGACATAGACATGCAGATTATACTGAAAGAAGATATCATCGGACTGGGATATAAAAATGAAATCGTAGATGTGAAGCCTGGTTATGGCCGCAACTACTTGATCCCGAAAGGAAAGGGCGTTATCGCTACTCCATCAGCAAAGAAAATGCTTGCTGAGACATTGAAGCAACAAGCACACAAAATTGAAGCACAGACTGCTGCTGCACAGAAGAAAGCTAACCAACTGCAAGACGTTGTGGTGGAAGTTGCAGCAAAGGTCAGCAGCACAGGAGTGCTCTATGGCTCAGTTAATGCAGCCAAGGTTTCAGAAGAACTTGCCAAGAAAGGTATTGAGGTGGATCGTAAAATCATCACCATGCGTGATATCAAGAACGTTGGTGAGTATGAGGCTACCGTACATTTCTACAAGGGTGTGGAGGTAAAACTGCCTATCCGCGTCGTAGCAGAGAAAGCTGAAGAAAAAGCTGCTCCCGCTCCTGTTAAGGAAGAGACCGCTGAGGCTCCCGTTGAGAATGAAGAACCAATCGTCGAGGCTCCAGTAGAGGAAGACGAGGCAACAGTAGCTGAGTAAGCTATTATGGACTTATATATAATCCCGGCAATCATTGGTTGTCGGGATTAAATATTCTTGTAAGTCTGTAAGTTTTTTAGTTATTAAGTGCAAACTCATCAACTTAAGAACTCATCAACTCATCAACTTAAGAACTCATCAACTTAATAACTTAATAACTCATAAACTCATAAACTCATTAACTTAAGAACTCATAAACTTAAAAAAATGAAAGCATTTGTATTCCC
Source organism: Prevotella sp. (assembly GCA_017548385.1). Classification (GTDB taxonomy): domain Bacteria; phylum Bacteroidota; class Bacteroidia; order Bacteroidales; family Bacteroidaceae; genus Prevotella. The sequence continues at coordinate 29,618 of JAFZAE010000083.1, read as the reverse complement.
CGGACAGGGGGCACAATTCGTTGGTATGGACAAAGATCTCTATGAGAATAACGCTCAGGCAAAAGAATTATTTGAGAAAGCCAATGAAATCCTTGGCTATAGAATCACCGACATCATGTTTGATGGTACCGCTGAGGAACTCAAGCAGACCAAAGTGACACAGCCGGCAGTTTTTCTGCATAGTGTCATTAGTGCTATTTGCATGGGAGAAGAGTTTAAACCAGCCATGACTGCTGGCCATTCACTCGGAGAGTTCTCTGCATTAGTCGCTGCTGGAGCTCTGAGCTTTGAGGATGGACTGAAGTTGGTGTATGCACGTGCTATGGCTATGCAGAAAGCATGTGAGGCTGCACCTTCGACAATGGCTGCCATCATCGGTCTGCCCGACGAGAAAGTAGAGGAAATCTGCCAATCAATCAACAAGGATGAAAATGTGGTGGTGCCTGCCAATTACAATTGTCCGGGACAGCTCGTCATCTCTGGTAATGTGGAGGCCATCAAAGAAGCATGTGCTGCCATGAAGGAGGCTGGTGCAAAACGTGCTCTGCCCCTACCCGTGGGTGGTGCATTTCATTCCCCACTGATGCAACCTGCGAAAGATGAATTGCAGGCAGCCATCGAACAGACTGAAATCAACACACCTTCGTGCCCGGTATATCAGAATGTGGATGCTAAACCACATACAGACCCTGCAGAAATCAAGGCCAACCTTATTGCACAACTAACAAGTAGCGTGAAATGGACGCAGTCGGTGCAGAATATGATTGCCGATGGTGCCGACGATTTCACCGAGTGCGGCCCAGGAAAGGCTTTGCAAGGCATGATCTCGCGTATCAGCAAAGAGGTGAATGCCCACGGCATCGAATAAGAACTTTCAAGCTGTTGACAGAAGCATTCATCCCCAAACCGACAGTTTTATGACCAAGAAACCCATCATATATCAGGTGATGACACGTCTCTTTGGCAATACATGCCAAGGGCGTAAACCCTATGGAACCATAGTGGAGAATGGCTGTGGTAAAATGAATGATTTCGATGCTGCTACACTCGAAAACATTCATAGCCTTGGCGCTACACACGTATGGTATACTGGTGTCATACGCCATGCTATGACCACAGACTACTCAGTCTATGGCATACCAAGGCAAACACCATTGGTGGTGAAGGGCAAGGCTGGCTCGCCGTATGCGATCACCGACTACTATGATGTGGATCCCGATTTGGCAGTCGATGTTGACAAAAGAATGGAGGAATTCCTGGCTTTGGTCAAACGGACACATAAGGCTGGAATGAAGGTGGTGATAGACTTTGTGCCTAATCATGTGGCAAGAGAATACCACTCTATCATGAAGCCGGAGATGGTGAAAGACCTTGGGGAGGATGATAATACCGATATGCATTTCTCTACCTCCAACAATTTCTACTATTGCTGGGGGCAGCCCTTAGATACCTCACGGTTGCCATACTGCGGCAACCATGAGGACTGCTATGTGGAAAATCCTGCCAAGGCAACGGGAAACGATCATTTTGACAACAGCCCGGGTCCCAACGATTGGTATGAGACCGTGAAACTGAACTATGGTATCGACTATTGCGATGCCGGAGGAAGGTCGGAGCATTTCTCACCCATTCCAGATACGTGGAGCAAGATGACCAATATCCTGCTGTTTTGGGCAGCAAAAGGTATCGATGCATTCCGATGCGACATGGCGGAAATGGTTCCACCACAGTTCTGGGCATGGGCCACAGACAAGGTGAAATATGCCTATCCTCATATACAGTTTATTGGAGAGGTGTATAACCCTGGACAATATCGCAGATACTTGTCTGCTGGCTTTGACTATCTCTACGACAAAGTGGGGATGTATGACTGTCTTCGTGACGTAATATGCCACAGAAGACCGGCCGCAGAAATCACACGGCAGTGGCAAGTCAATAATGATATCCTTGACCACACGCTCTATTTCCTGGAAAATCATGATGAACAACGGCTGGCAAGTGACTTCTTTGCTGCAGATGCACGAAAAGGGATACCCGGACTCATCGTGTCGGCATTACTTAATACAAATGCTATGATGATCTATGCAGGACAGGAACTGGGTGAACGTGGAATGGATGAAGAAGGTTTCAGCGGATGTGACGGCAGGACGACCATCTTCGATTATTGGTCGGTGGATACCATTGCGAGAGGTTACTATGACCGCAGGAGGATGAAAAAGCAAGAACGTGAGTTAAGAGATCTTTATACCAAGGTACTCAGATTGGCAAATGAGGAAAGTGCCTTGCGTGAAGGCGTTTTCTACGACCTCATGTATATCAACCCACAACTTGCTGAACGACAGTACGCTTTCCTCAGGAAGGATAATGATACTCTATTCCTCATTGTGGCGAATTTTGACGATGTAACAGTGCAGACCTCTGTCAAAATCAACCGCCATGCCATTGAATGGCTTGGTTTGCCACATCAACTCGTGACAGCCAAGGATATGCTCTCTGAATACAAATGTCAACTGAATTTACAACCTGAGATGTCCATCGATTTGCAGATTGAAGCACATGGTGGATTGATACTGAAAATAAACCTGTAGATTATAATACGTGAAAAGCTATGGATATGGTTTTTAATGAACACAACAAGGACGAATTTCCGCCAGCACACACTGCAGAGCATTTGTTGAACCAGACGATGATTCGATTGTTTGGATGTGAAAGGTCCAGAAACGCCCATATAGAGCGGAAGAAAAGCAAAATCAGTTATATCCTTGACCGGAAACCTGACAGGAAAATGGAAAGAGAGATTGAACGGACGATGAATGAGCTGATAGAGCAGGACTTACCAGTGACGTTTGAGTATGTAGACCGTGACAATATCCCGGAAGACGTCAATATCGACCGATTGCCTGAAGATGCCACCGAAACCATACGATTGGTTCGGATAGGCGATTACGACGTATGTCCGTGTATCGGAAAGCATGTTAGGTCGACAGCACAAATTGGCCGGTTTGAAATCTTGGGGACCAACTGGGATGAGCATGAGCATTCATTCCGTATAAGATATAAAGTGGTGCAGTGAGTTCTCGTGTTTTTTTCACTTTTGTTCTTTCTTACTTGAGTCGGTATTTAAGTTAACTTATTAATAATAATACATATGAGATTTTTTGTTGCCTTAATTCTGATCATTATATCTTCTGTACGAGTTGAAGCTGCACCAAGGACGTTATGGCAAAAACAACAGGCTGCCATTACTGCACTTCAAAACAACAGTGATGCTAAGCTGATGAGGGTAGGGGGGATGCCTAAACTTCTTAAACAGACAGCCGGATTGTCTATTTTGGGTTATGAGGAAGGTGGATTTGCCATCGTTCCCAACGATGATATGTACCCGGAAATAATGGGAGTCTCGTATACAAAATACAACCCCAATACATTGAACACTAACTTCAAGTGGTGGTTGGAGGCTACTGAGGCTTTTGTCTCACAATCACGTAGTGAGCCTTTACAGACGACCAAGCCCGATACAAGTAAATACCCAGCATCTGTAGAACCCTTGATGACATCACAATGGGGGCAGGAAGAACCCTATTCAAATCTTGTGCCTCATCGCTATCCTACGGGATGTGTGGCCACGGCTGCTGCTCAGGTACTCAGGTATAACAGATGGCCCCAATACGGCCAAGGGACGGTCTACACCTATTATCCCTTTGGAGATTTTGATGGGATTAGGTATGAGGCGGATATTGATGGGGTAGAATATCTGTATAGCTTGATGCCAGACTACTTTACAGCCAAACATACCTCTGCACAGAAAACGGCTGTCGCAAAATTAATGTATCATATCGGATTAGCGATGAAGGCGCAGTATTCATATGACGGCACTGGTTCATATAGTTCGTCTCTTGCTTATGGATTGAGAAGAAACTTAGGATACCCATTGGCTGTCACTCTCGACAAAGATGATTATACCGAAAGTGAATGGATGGAACTCATCTATGGTAATATCAGCAAGGGATATCCAATTATCTACGGTGGAAGCGACAGTGATTATACCGGTCATGAATTTGTATTGCATGGTTATGATTCTTCTGGCAAAGTTTACATCAACTGGGGATGGGATGGAGAAGAGGATGGCTATTTCAACCTTTCTTCACTTACCGTGATGTGGGGATTCTATAATTTCAACTATTATCAAGATATGGTGCTTCGTGTGAATACTGACCAACTGTATGTTGATCTATTGGAGATCGAAGTTGAAGAACCAGGTACTTTGCGAGAGGTAATAGGCAATGAGTTATGTGATAGTGTTATAGGATTGCACGTAAGAGGCAAAATCAACAGCACCGACCTGAAGACCCTTCGGGCAATGGCAGGAAGCGATTCTGTGGGACATGGAACAAAAGGAAATCTATCGTTCTTGGACTTGAGCGAGGCTGAAATTATTGCTGGTGGAAATGCCTATCTGGTGGAGAATGGTGATAGTCTGTTTACGGTAAATGATGAATTACCTTATAAGGCATTTAGCAATTGCAAAAAACTCATTGACGTGACTCTCCCCAATCGTCTGAAACATTATGGTGATGGTGTCTTTGCTCAATGTATTAACCTTGATACAGTTAGAGTCAATATATGTGATGAGAGCGACTTCATGGTCAATGGTAGTTTCGTCATGTCGGCTGATAGCACAGAACTGATAGAGTTTTTACCTACAGAAGAGATTGATGTGGTAATACCTTACGGAACGAAAGTTATCCATGACTATGCCCTTGCCGGAAGGTTTCATTATGAACGGCTTACCATTCCTGAGACAGTGGAGTATATTGGCAAATATGCCTTCAACAGATGCTTCGACCTTGCTCGTACATATATTTATGCTACAGAGGCGCCCACCATCGACCAAACGGCCATCGACAAACTTGACTTGAGTCTGCGTTACCTGTATGTTCCCAACGGCTCAAGAAATAAATACCTCAGTGCAGCAGGATGGAAACTCTATGGTAGCAGTGGCATCAAGGAGTTTGACCCCACTACCACAGATATCGGTAATTATATCCCGACGCTGTCGAAGTGTGGTAGCCAATATGTTTACGACATTAATGGAAAGATAGTTATAAATGAAGGAGTAATTCCGAGCCGTAAAGGTATCTACATCATTGATGGTAAGAAAGTGATAAAATAAAAATGAGGCGGATATCATCCGCCTCATTTTTATTTTGTCTCTATCTCTTCTTTCATATCTATGAATTCTTTCTTTTTGTCGTAGAATTCGTATTGTAAAAATGCCATTTTCTGTGAAGAGATAACATGCACGCCAAGACCGTATCTCATTTGCCATTTGCGCTTGAGTGAAAATACACCCTGGTTGATGTATGCGGCAACATAAGGATGGACATGCAAGTAGAATTTCTTGACGCCAATCTTGTTGACAAGGTGGTCAATTTTACTCTCTAACTGGTCCGTAAATAGAATACTCGACTTAATCTTCCCCTTACCGAAACAAGTGGGACAGGTCTCCTCAACACTAACGTCCATTGCAGGCCGTACACGCTGACGGGTAATCTGCATCAGACCAAACTTGCTGAGCGGGAGGATGTTGTGACGTGCGCGGTCTTTCTGCATGTTCTTGCACATGCGTTCATAGAGCATCTGACGGTCCTCTGCCAGCTTCATGTCTATGAAGTCTACTACGATGATGCCTCCCATGTCGCGAAGACGAAGCTGACGCGCTAATTCGTCGGCGGCACCTAAATTCACATCAAGGGCATTGGCCTCCTGGCCATTGGCAGACCGTGTGCGATTTCCGCTGTTAACGTCGACAACGTGAAGAGCCTCTGTGTGTTCAATAATCAAGTAGGCACCATGCTTGTAATTGACGGTTTTGCCGAAACTTGACTTTATCTGCTTTGTGATGTTGAAATTGTCAAAGATAGGTACATTGCCCGTGTACAATTTCACTATGCCCGCCTTTTCAGGGGCTATTAGAGTGACATAGTTCTTAACCTCGTTGAAAACCTCTTCATCGTTGACATAGATGTTTTCATAAGAGGGATTGAATAAATCACGAAGCAGGGCTACTGCTCTTCCCGTTTCCTCAAAAACTAGTTGCGGCCTTGCCTGTGTCTTCTGAACCTTTGTGATAGCATCTTCCCAACGTTTTAGAAGAACTTTTAACTCGGTGTCAAGTTCTGCCACACGTTTGCCCTCGGCAACTGTGCGCACAATCACACCGAAGTTCTTGGGCTTGATGCTTTGAATCAACTGTTTCAGGCGGGCACGCTCCTCACCGCTTTTGATTTTTGATGAGACAGAAACTTTATCGTTAAAGGGAATTAGGACCAGATAACGTCCTGCAAAACTCAGTTCCCCCGTAAGTCGTGGACCTTTCGTGGAGATAGGCTCTTTAACAATTTGAACCAATACCTCCTGCCCAACGGTAAGCGTTGTGGCAATACTACCGTCCTTTTTGATTTCAGGCTGTCGTGTAGCCTTTGAGATGGGATAAAGTTTCTTTCTGTCGCTTTCTACCTGTTTCAGGTATTTTGCGTAAGAGTTAAATTGGCTTCCTATGTCAAGATAATGGAGAAAAGCGTCGCGTTCAAATCCAACATCCACAAAGCAGGCGTTAAGGCCTGGCATGAGCTTTTTAACTTTTGCTATATAGATGTTGCCAACTGAAAATGATGCCGAACGTGCTTCGTTTTGATACTCTACCAGATTCTTGTCTTCCAGCAGTGCTATCGATATCTCTTTTGCACGGACATCAATGACTACTTCGCTGGTCATTTCTATTAACTTTCTATAGTTTTAACCAAAAAGCGGCATGTCGGAGTATCCCCTTTAAGGAATCCTTTGACATGCCTTCCAGTCGAATAGACTGTGGAGCTAAGCTCGATAATGCTTACTTGCTCTTATGTCTGTTCTTTCTTAATCTTTTCTTTCTTTTGTGAGTGGCCATCTTGTGACCCTTCTTCTTCTTTCCGTTTGGCATAGCTAATGATAATTGAATGAATTTATATTCGTATGTGTTTATTCAGCATCGTCTGCTACTTCCTCGCCTTTCATCTTCCCAACGAAGCTCTTTGCGGGCTTAAAGCTTGGGAAATCATGGGCGGCAATCACAATCGTCGTGTTTTTCGAAATGTTGCGGGCGGTCTTCTCTGCTCTATGCTTAACAATGAAGCTACCAAAACCTCTTAAATACACGTTTTCTTTGTTAAGAAGACTGTCTTTTATCGTTTCCATAAATGCTTCAACTGTCACTGCCACATCTTTTTTGGGTAAACCTGTGGAATTTGAAATCTCGTTGATAATATCTGCTTTAGTCATTTCTGAATGATTTTATTGTTGTTGAATATTTTTACTATCTTTTCTAAATGGAATGCAAATATACAAGTTTTTGGCGTGATAAGAAAATTTATTTTTGGAAATTTTCAAAAAAAAAGCCAATTTCCTGTTTTACACCTAATTAATTTGTTTATAAGTGGTTATAACCAATAATAAGACTGCTAGATTTGGATATGGCGTTTGTGTGTTTTGTAAATAATGTTTACTATGCAAAATCTCAATCCAGATCTTAAATACTGTCCACTACGCCATCAGCCTCAAAAAGTCAGGGGATGGCCCTTTGGCACATCCCCTGAGAGATCATTAAAACCATTTTTTCCTTTTGGGAGCAGCATGGTCGCTGAGTTTTGTTTTTTTAGCTTCGGATATCATTTCCTTGAAGGTCTTTCGCTCTTTAATCATGTGGTAGATTGTTCCCCAGTCGGGTAGCCCTCCCACATTGTGATCATCAATCCAAACCTCAGCTTTAATTTTACGTGAGAAGTGGTTGTTCGTTGCCTTCGTTTCCTCTGGGTAATCCTTATTGACGGCATAAAACTCAACACCACGTTTTTTACACCATTCCACGGCATCGTCAAGAAGTTTGTCCTCGCGGGTTGTCCAGAGAATTACCTTATGCCTTTCTGCAATCAGCATTTTGAGTGTGTCGATGGCAAAAGGAGCCTCGGGGCCTATTTCTGGATATCTGTTCTCAACAATTGTTCCGTCGAAATCTACAGCGATAACCATGCGTTGCTACCTATTTATAATTTAATGGATGTATCGTTCTTGTCTGCATAATGGCTGTTGCTGTAGTTGCCATAGCTGCCATAACTGCCGTAACCACCGTATGAACCATATGACGAACCATAGTTGCCATATTTGCCGTAACTTGTGTAACGACTGTATTTGCCATATTTGCCATAGCCATAGTAATAGCCATACTTTTTCTTTGACATATCGATACCATTAATAACAATGGCCATGTTGGGAAGTTTCCCTTCGTTGCTCAGTGAGTTGACTAAGTCGAAGCTTGACTTCGGTGTATAGTCAGCACGGCACATGTAGATGGTTGCATCAATAACGCGTCCAACTTGAATGGTATCTGTTACCAAGCCCACAGGAGCAGTATCAATCAGCACATAGTCGTAGTTGGCTTTCAGAATATCAATAACGATTTCAAGTGAGGGTCGTGAAATCAACTCTGATGGGTTGGGAGGAACAGGACCTGCAAGGAGCAGATCAAGGTTTCCATTGACACCTGAAGGAAGAATATTGTTCATCACGTCTTCCTCTGTTGGATTCTCCTGAGCAAGAAGAGGTGTGATACCATGTTTGTGGTCATCAATCTCGAACAGTTCTGCCAAACGTGGTTTACGAATGTCAAGACCTACCAGTACAACCTTTTTCCCAAGAAGAGCAAAACTCACTGCCAGGTTGGCACAGTTGAATGTCTTACCCTCACCAGAGGTCGTAGAAGTAAACATTACCACCTTTTGACCTTCGCGGAGCATAAACTGTACATTAGTACGCATGGCACGGAAGATTTCCTCCATTTGGTTGTTCTTGTTCTCGTGGACCACAATATCGGCCTTGGTCTTAGCAGTCTCACTTGCCACAGCCACATCAGCGATGATAGGAAGTTGGGTAAGCTTGGCAACGTCGTCGTGACCTTCAATCTTGTATCTGAAGAACTTGAGCAGGAAGAGAATAATACCCGGTACAAGCAGACCAATGACAAGTGCAATTGGTATAATCACTGATGGCACAGGGCTAACCTTACCGGCTCTTTCAGGATTCTCTACTACTTTTGCCTTGTCAGCGGTGGCAGCCAGAGAAATGGAGTTCTCCTCACGTTTTTGGAGAAGCATCAGATAAAGACCGGAACGAACTTCTTGCTGGCGGCCAATCTGAGTCAACATACGCTCTTGTTCAGGAGTGGCAGAAACTTGTCCAGAGAACTTGTTGTATTGAGCGGCTACAGAAGAGCGCATAATCTCTTGATTCTTGCGGCTTTGTTCCATAGCACGTCTGATACTTGAACTAAGCTCGTCAAGCTGAGCGGTCAATGGTACCACTTGGGGGTTTTCCTCTGATGACGAGAACAGCATCTTCTCACGCTTCATAACAATCTCATTGTATGAGTTAATCAAGCTGGAGGCTGTAGCGTCATTCAAACCAACGTTTGAGGGAAGAGTCTTGTACTTGTTTTCAGGTTTGTTCATATACTCCTGCAAACTGTTCAGCAAAGCCATCTGAGTGTTGGCCTCGGCTAGACGCTGGTCGTATTCTGCAGAACCAGACATGGCACGCTGGGCGTTCATTCTAAGCTCAGTCATACCCTGGCTCTTCTTGTAACGTTCCAACTGTCCTTCAGTCTCACCAAGTTCGTCACTGATTTTCTCCAAACGAGTGTTGATGAATTCCTCTGTACGATAAGCCACCTCGTTCTTGTCCTCATTGGCCTGACGGTTGTAACAGATTACAATCTGTCGCAGGTAGTCAAGACCACGTTGGGGAACCTCGTCGGTTATCGTGGTGCGGACGATGGTGGTATTCTTGGAAGTAGGGGTGACACGGAAAGCATTCTGGTATCTGTATGAAGCCTGATAGGGCGACTGGATTGTCACGAACATCTTACTTCCCTCAGCAAGAGTGTATCTTCCATTGTTTGAGAAGGTCAGATTGCCTGCTTTGGTACGCAAAATATATGGAAGAGAATCGCTGGGAATAGATACAGTTTTTCCATAAGGACCAGTAGAGATACCCTCCTCATCGGTCAGATAAAAATTGTAATTAATTACATATACTTTCTTTTTATCTTTTTTCTCGCACTCAATAGTAATATTGATTGGGGAGTTGAGCTTCTCAAGGTGATCCTCATCAATGTCCACAGTCACTGGTTGGTTCTTGTAAAGAACAATGTCTTTCACACGACCTTCCTTCTTATAACTGACATACAACTTGAGGTCTCTCACAACATCTTCAGCGATGATGTGTGAGGAGAGAATTTCCATCTCATTGTCTATACCCTCACTATTGGACATAATACCAAGGTTGGTCATGCTGGCAAGTGTGCTGCGATTGCCACGGTTGTCTTCATCTTTAATGAGAATCTTTGCTACCTGCTGAAATCTAGGTGTTGCATACCGAAGATAAATAGCGGTTACACCTAAACAAATTATCAACGACAGGGCAAACCATTGCCAATTGAGGATAAATGTTTCAAACAGAGAACGGAAATTAAAGAACGACCTGTCCTCTTGCTCTCGAACTTGTTCCACTGTTGGGGTGGTTTTGTTTTCTTCCATTTTTCTATTTATATTTATTAATGATTTCTTATCTTTTTAACAAACTCAGTCTTCCGTAACAAGTATTGCCCATATCCATTATGGCGCATGGGATATGCTATCTGAGCAACATCCTCGATTGAAATCCATCCATTGTCATAGGCAATCTCTTCTAGGCACGCAACTTTCAGTCCTTGTCGCTTTTCTATCACTTCAATGAAAGTGCTAGCCTCTGCAAGACTTTCGTGCGTTCCAGTGTCAAGCCATGCAAAACCACGGGGAAGCGTCTGGACATGAAGCTCTCCGCGGCGTAGATATTCTTGGTTGACAGAGGTGATTTCCAATTCACCCCGTGAGCTGGGCTTTACACCTTTTGCTACTCCAACAACACTGTTGGGGTAAAAGTAGAGTCCTACAACGGCATAGTTGCTTTTAGGGTGTGTCGGCTTTTCTTCTATACTCAGACATTTACCATTAACGTCAAATTCAGCGACACCATATCTCTCTGGGTCATTGACAAAATATCCAAATACAGTGGCGTTGCCGGCTGAAGCATTCTTCACACTCTTGTGTAGCATGCCAGTGAATCCTGCTCCATAGAAAATATTATCGCCCAATACAAGGCATACGTCATCACTGCCAATAAATTTCTCGCCAATGATAAATGCTTGGGCTATTCCATCTGGGCTGGGCTGTTCAGCATAACTGAAATGAACACCCAAACTACTTCCGTCGCCAAGTAGTCTCTGGAATCCTGGCAGATCGCTGGGTGTTGAGATGACAAGGATATCCTGAATCCCAGCAAGCATTAATGCTGATATAGGATAGTATATCATTGGCTTGTCGAATATCGGGATTAATTGCTTACTGATACCCTTTGTAATGGGATATAATCGGGTACCTGCACCTCCCGCCAATACAATTCCTTTCATTTTCAATCTCTTTTCCTGCGAAATATTTGCTCTTTAGATGCTTATTCACTTGAATTAGGCTGCAAAGGTATAAATAAAAGTTGTAATACCGAAACTAAAATGTGAAAAAATCACTCTTTTATTATTTGTTTAGATTTTACTATCATAAAAAACGTCCATACCATACATGATGAATGTCTAATTATCTAAAAAATCACAAACTTCAAAACTTCTTTTGCTGTTCCAACAAAAATTCATATCTTTGCAAGTCGTATGACAAGAACTATTTAAAAATATACTGACAATATGGCTATTTTTGCAAAATTATTCGGAAAGAAAAAACAAGAGACTAAAGTAGGGGGAATGGAAGACTACATGACCCTCATCAGAGTATATTTCCAAGCCTCGCTGGCATCGAATCTCGGCATATCTAATTTGGGATTGTTGCCAGATCTGAGAACTTTCAAGACTACCCTGAAAGTACCAACACAAAACAACAAACTGGGAGTTGGAGAGAAGGCTTTCTGTAAGAAAATGATGAAAGAAATTTACAAGTGCGATGACGACTTTTTCAAAGAGATAGATGCTACACTCAAGAAAAATTGTAGGAAACTTCAGGACGTACAGCCTTTTATGTATATTTTCCAGGGCTTCTCTCAGGACCTGATGATGCTCATGAGCAATCTCATGAAATTTAAAATCAGAATGCCTTCGTTCTTTAAGAAAGCTATCTATGCCATGACTGAAAAAACTGTCGATGACGTATTCCATAAAAATGATTACAAGGATGCGGGTGTGATGAAAACCGTACACGCTGTGAGACAATATAATCAAAAACTTGGCTTCTCACAGAAATGGGTCACAGATTTTGTCTATCAAGTTGTCATGCTTGCCAAAAAAGAGCCAAGACAAAAGAACAACGACAATGACCAGAATGCTAAAAAATAGGCGTTTTTTTTGGTCATTATGATTTTTTAATGTAATTTTGCATCCAAATTGTAAGGAAATGACCGACGAGGAGAAAACGATTGCTATTTTCACCACAAGAGTCAGGCAGATGATACTCAACTATGACAAGTGCAAGAAAGACAATGCTTGTCTGAGAGAAACCATTGTGAAACTCAATGATAAAATTGCCCAACTTGAACGTGAGAAGGAACTCGCCGAGAGAAATTACAGGTCGCTGAAGACAGCAAAGATGCTAGAGGTGTCCGACACGGATATGGAAGCCGCTAAGGCTAGACTGTCGAAACTCATCAGAAGCGTCAACAAATGTATCACGCTACTTAGTGAGAAATAACGTGAGCAATGTCTGAAGAGAAAAGAGAACAACGAAAAATACGACTGCATGTCTATGATATAGAATTGCCCATCACCATTTATGCTGATGAGGAAGAGGTGTATCGTAGAGCAGCTAAAACGGCTACCAACACAGTAGCTGCCTATACCGCTCAAGCTAATGGGAAAAAGAGCGTTATAGATATTTTGTATATGGCTATTGTAGACCTGGCTCTCAAATACGAAACTGAGGCCCAGAGAAATGATACAAAACCATATATAGACATTCTCGAAAAAATCACTTCAGAGATTGAATTGTCATTAAACGATGATAAAGCATAAATCATCGTGGATTTTCACGTGAAAACTCATATAGTATGCGGATGGGATTAACATCAACTACTATATATTTTTAATGTAATGAACTTAATAACTGTAATCGTTGCCCTTGTATGCCTCTTGATAGGAGGCCTCTTGGGATACTTGACTTTCATGCATGTAGTCAAGGGTAAATATAACGACATCATTGGAAAAGCTGAAAATGAGGCTGAAGTGATTAAAGAGAAAAAATTACTTGAGGTGAAGGAAAAATTCATCAACAAGAAAGCTGAACTTGAAAAGGAAGTTCAAGCCAGAAATCAAAAACTTCAGCAGAATGAAAGTAGGCTTAAACAGCGTGAAATCTCCCTTAATCAAAGACAGGAAGAACTGGGAAGACGCAAACAGGATGTTGAACAAGGTCTGAAAAGAATTGATAACGAGAAAAAACTGCTACTCATCAAGCAGGAAGAACTCGAAAAAATGCAAAACCAAGAGCGTGAGAAACTAGAGGAACTCTCCGGACTCAGTGCTGAGGAGGCTAAGAACCGACTGGTTGAAAGTATGAAAGATGAAGCCCGTACAGCTGCAGCCAGTTATATCAATGAAATTATGGATGAGGCAAAGCTCAATGCCAATGCCCAGGCTAAGAAAATTGTTATCCAGACTATCCAGCGAGTGGCTACGGAAACTGCTATTGAAAATTCCGTCAGCGTTTTCCATATAGATAATGATGAGGTCAAAGGACGCATTATTGGTAGAGAAGGCAGAAATATTAGGGCACTAGAGGCTGCCACAGGAGTGGAAATCGTCGTTGACGACACCCCCGAGGCTATCGTCATCTCTGCATTTGATCCCATCCGCCGCGAGGTATGCCGGTTGGCTCTTCACCAACTTGTTGCAGATGGACGTATTCACCCGGCACGTATTGAGGAAGTGGTGGCAAAAGTGAAAAAACAATTGGAGAATGAGGTTATCGAAACTGGTAAACGTACAGCGATTGACCTTGGTATCCATGGCCTGCATCCGGAATTGATTCGCATCATCGGAAAAATGAAATACCGCTCATCTTACGGACAGAACTTGTTGCAACATGCACGTGAGACTGCAAATCTCTGCGCAGTGATGGCTTCTGAACTGGGGCTCAATCCCAAAAAGGCAAAGCGTGCCGGATTGCTCCATGATATCGGCAAGGTACCTGACGAGGAGAGCGACCTGCCGCATGCACTCTATGGCGCAAAAATAGCAGAGAAATTCAAGGAGAAGCCTGACATCTGCAATGCTATCGGTGCACACCACGATGAAATGGAGATGAATACACTGCTGGCTCCTATTGTACAGATTTGTGATGCTATCTCTGGCGCAAGACCTGGTGCGAGAAGGGAAATTGTCGAGGCGTACATCAAGCGTCTCAACGACCTTGAGGCCATTGCCATGAGTTATCCTGGTGTTACTAAGACTTACGCCATCCAGGCAGGACGTGAATTGCGTGTCATTGTTGGTGCCGACAAGATGGATGATAAGGAGACAGAGGCTCTCTCTGGAGAGATTGCCAATAAGATTCAGAATGAGATGACGTATCCGGGACAGGTGAAAATCACTGTCATTCGTGAGACGCGTTCTGTAGCTTACGCAAAATAGTATATACCTTGTATTCAAAAAGGCGTACACGGGTACGCCTTTTTGTTATTTCGTGTCAACTCTTCAACTTGACAGTTCAGACCAATCAGATTAATCCGCAACCTATACTATGTTTCAACGTTCGATATTTCAGGAGGTCATTCTCATTGTAGCCATGGCAATGTTGATTGTCTTTTGCATTGACAAGTCAAGGCAAAATCAGCGCACTCGTCAAACCTTGTATAATTGTATCTATCCAGTATATGGTGCTGTCGTGTTCAAAACGGTCATGCTTATTGACACCATCTTGGGATTCAATTTATGGGGGCATGTAGCCGGACTTTTACTCACCCTTTTGGGAATGTTGGCTTATTGGCACTTCTTTAAAAATCAGGAAGACATTAAGTATAACAAGTTATTCAGATATATTGGATGGCTAGTCTTAGCCATCTGTGCCGTCATGCATGCCTTGTTCTTGGTCTGGGAGTTTAAAAGATAATTTACTATGGCTTCGCACATAGAATTGTGGCATAGGATGGTTTCTTTCGATGGATTTCTATCGAGATGAAGCCTGCTTCACCTAAGAATCGCTTCAGTTGTTCTGGCGTGTAGGTAGTCATTCCATCGACAACGCTTATCCACTTGGAATCAGCATCGACCACCTCGACCATGATGGCGAAACGTCCGCCGGATTTCAATACCCTGTACACTTCTTGTAAACAACCTTTTAAATTCGGCCAGAAATAAATCGTCTCTACAGCCGTAACGAGGTTGAACTTCTGATTGTCGTATGGCAGATTTGTTGCTGAACCTTGTGTTATATACACCTGCTTGTCGAGTAATTCAGCGTTTATTTCACGGGCCTTTGCAACACTCTCCTTGGAGATATCGATGCCATAGACTCGACCATTTTTGCTTCTTTTGAGGAGTCTTTTCAACGTCGCCCCACCGCCACAGCCGATGTCAAGCATTGTCCATTCGTCCTGAAAGTCAACAAGTCCTAGTCCCCAGTTCGTTAATGGTGCATGGCAGAAGTTCATGAATTTCAGCATCAACCGACCCATCCGTCCTTGAGGATGGGCGCAGTTCGTGAACAATTTCTTCAGTAATCCCATGTCTATCCCTCCTTTACGTATTTCACGGAACACCATGCGAGCGCTATGCCAATGACAATCATCATAGGCAGGATGACGTACTGCCCGGCATTGTCAGAAGGTAGTTCCATAAATGTATGGGCTACGTTGAATAAAGCGATAAGAACAGCCAATATTGCATTTATCATTCTCTGTAGTTTCGCTTTGCTGTCTGTAAGCAAGCATAATAGTCCGCAAGTGGGGATGAGGAAAGAGATTGTCATCATAAAGACTATCATACCTTGGTCAATATTTCCGTCGGTGGCCGCTACGGCTATGTTTTTGCCCCAGAACATAGGCAGGATGTCGGTGATGGAGTGGCAGGCGAAACCACAGATGGTCAGCAGCCACAGTGTTACAATCTTGTTGATTCTTGTCATACGTTTTGTATATTTATTTATAATTAGATGGTGTTAAGCCTTTTCAAGCAAGTTAGCACGTTTTTCGTTTAAACACGGCCTTGCGTTCACAACACCGTCACTATACGACTCGCAATCGCCACATCCGAAGAGTGCGATAGTTTGTTGCGAAAGGTCAGCATCTTGCAGTATCATAAACTACAATTGTTGTTTCCATTTTCCCTTTATATATTTTTGGCAAAAGAATTACGGCGGCAAAGGTACGACGATAATCCCGATGGTGCAATACTCAAAAAAGAGTGTTTTTGCATCGGGAAATGAAGTGTGCTAATATATTTAGATTAACTAGAAGTAGGTATTGAATTTTTTTTATATTTTCCTTTGTGTATTATTCTTTTTTTCTTACTTTTGCACCCGCAATCACCGCCATGGAGGTTGCCCATCAAGGTTCGCTTAGCCGCGATTAATTGGGAATGTGAGTGAAAATCTCCGACTGTCCCGCAGCTGTGAACTCCTTTATAGCTCCGAAGCAACAAGCCATTGCCCATTTGGACGAGAAGGCGCTTGGGAGTGGAGAAAAGTCAGAAGACCAGCCTTGAAATGGATAATACGGTCGCACCACGATGTATGGTATAGACCGGCAATGAAATTTTATGGACTTTTAAAGACGGACTGTTATGTTTAAGAACTTTAACGGTTTCCATCTCGTGGATGCATATCATAAGATACGCCACGAGAACAGCCTACATCCAGAAAGGATGTTGAAGAAAACGGTAGGAGGCATTGTGGTAGCCTTTTTGACGCTATTGCTATGGAACCTGCCTAGTGATAGCTTTGGTATTGAAGGACTTACTATTGTTCAACAGCGTATCATTGCCATCTTTACCTTTGCAACTTTGATGTGGGTGATGGAGATTGTGCCCTCTTGGGCGACGAGTGTGGCTATCATCGTGCTTATGCTGTTGTTCACAAGCGATAGCGGTATTATATGGATGTGCCAGCCTGATGTCGTCGGTCCACTTCTTTCCTATAAAGGCATCATGGCAACTTTTGCTGATCCTGTCATCATGTTGTTCATTGGTGGCTTTGTTTTGGCCATTGCTGCCACCAAGACAGGCCTTGACTCACAACTAGCTCGTTCGCTGCTCCGTCCGTTCGGCACACGAAGTGAGAACGTGCTACTGGGATTTCTGCTCATCACGGGTCTGTTCTCCATGTTTGTTTCTAATACGGCAACGGCAGCCATGATGCTTACCTTTCTCACCCCAGTGTTCCGGCAATTGCCACCCGAAGGCAAAGGACGCATTGCCCTGGCGCTTTCAATCCCCATCGCTGCAAATCTTGGTGGCATTGGCACTCCCATCGGAACACCACCCAATACCATCGCATTGAAATATCTCAACGACCCTGAAGGACTCAATCTTAACTTGGGGTTTGGCCAATGGATGCTGATGATGGTTCCACTCGTCATCGTGCTTTTGATAATCAGTTGGGCTTTGCTTAGATGGTTCTTCCCTTTTAAGCAGAAGAGCATCGAACTGCACATCGAGGGGAAGATGAAGCACGATTCGCACACTTATATTGTCATTGTCACGTTTGCTGTCACTGTATTGCTTTGGTTGCTAGACTCCGTGACTGGTATCAATTCCTACACTGTGGCACTCATCCCATTCTGCGTATTTTCGATAACAGGAATCATTGACCGCAGAGATCTCGAGGAAATCAACTGGTCCGTCATTTGGATGGTAGCCGGCGGCTTTGCACTCGGTTATGGACTCAATGCATCCGGACTGGCAACACAGATTGTTGAGAGCATACCTTTTGGAGATTTCTCACCATTCTTTGTGATTATCCTATCGGGCTTCATTTGTTTCTTGCTTTCTAATTTCATCTCCAACTCAGCGACGGCTGCTTTATTGATGCCCATCCTCGTTGTAGTATGTACAGCGATGGGTGACAAATTAGCTCCCGTTGGCGGTACGTCAACCATTCTCATTGGGGTGGCTATAGCAAGCAGTTCGGCCATGGTATTGCCTATCAGCACGCCCCCTAACGCATTGGCCTTCGGAACCAATCTGGTGGAACAACGTGACATGGCCAAGATTGGCATTGTCATTGGTCTCATCTCAATGCTGTTGGGGTATTCGTTGTTATATGCTTTGGGGCAAGTGCACTTGATTTAGATAATCATAAAATCGCTCATAAACTGAATAAGTGTATTATTATGTATAAAGGGGGGCATGTCGTGAGACATATCCTCCCTTTTTGCGTATATTATTGTCAACTATGATTCAAAACAATAACGAGCACATCGACAGTGAGTATGATGACTCTATTGTTGCGACCGTACAACAACCTTCACTTAATATGCCCACATGATATATATATTAATGAGAATTGTTGTTGAAGTCTAGCGAAGGAAAAAAAGGCACATCACAGCAAATCCACAGTTTAATAATCTGCTTCATTGTAAACCATTCGTTTATGTCTTAAATGTCGGTTTTATGAACATTGGAGATTTGATATTTTTATATGGCCATATTGCACACTAAAGGGATTTTTTATCCAAGTGTGCATTTTTTGTTGTAATTACTTATGTTTCAACAACTATAGTTTTTTAGTTAAATGAAAAGGAAAAACTATGTAAAGAAAAAATCATTAAAATACGTTAACAAATAAATTTTTCATCGAGTAAATCATACAACTTTGAGAATAATTATATTAACTTTGTAAGCGATTTCAAAAATACATTTTTTCAAACTTTCAGGCGTAGGAATTTTGAAAAGTTATCCAAAATGGAAAACTTTTTTGAAATCATGAGAGGAAAAGTTATCCAAAACAATAGAATAAGGGAAATGAGAGAATTCACTATCAAGAAGCGTGACGGCTCGTCAGACCGCTTCTCACTCGACAAAATTATGACTGCCATTCTCAAGGCTTTTCAGTCTGTGGATGAGACAGCTGACTTAGGTGCTATATCGAAGATTATCAGCCACTTAAATATCACCGACAACATTACTGTAGAAGATATACAGAATGAGGTGGAAGAAGCGCTGATGAAGGAGGGACACTTCAGGGTGGCTAAATCGTTTATGCTATACCGTCAGCGACACACAGAGGACCGTGAAACCATGGAGCGGTTGAAATTTTTGGCAGACTATGTTGATGCTGCTAATGCAGCAACTGGTTCAAAATACGATGCCAATGCAAATGTCGAGCATAAAAATATCGCAACTCTGATAGGTGAATTGCCTAAAGCCAGTTTTATTCGACTCAATCGCCGTTTGCTCACTGACCGTATAAAAAAAATGTACGGAAAAGCTCTTGCCGAAGAGTACCTCGATATGCTCACTCATCATTTCATTTATAAGAATGATGAGACATCATTGGCCAACTACTGTGCATCCATTACAATGTACCCTTGGCTCATTGGTGGTACGATGTCGATTGGAGGCAATTCCACCGCACCGACAAACCTCAAGTCGTTCTGCGGAGGATTCGTTAATATGGTGTTTATGGTCTCGAGTATGCTTAGCGGGGCATGTGCCACGCCTGAATTCCTGATGTACCTCAACTACTTCATCCAATTGGAATATGGCAAGGATTATTGGAAAGAGCCTGATAAGGTGGTGGACTTGTCCCTCAAACAGCGTACTATCGACAAGATGATTACCGACTGTTTCGAGCAGATTGTCTATTCCATTAACCAACCCACAGGAGCGAGAAACTACCAGGCCGTGTTCTGGAACATCGCTTACTATGATAAACCTTATTTCGAGAGCCTTTTTGGAGATTTCTATTTCCCAGATGGTTCAAAGCCAGATTGGGAGGGACTGTCATGGCTGCAGAAGAGATTTATGAAATGGTTCAACCAAGAACGACTGAAGACCGTGCTCACATTCCCAGTGGAAACAATGGCGTTGCTCACCAATGAGGGGGATGTCATTGACAAAGAATGGGGAGACTTCACCGCAGAGATGTATTCTGAAGGTCATTCTTTCTTCACCTACATGAGTGATAATGCCGACTCATTGAGTTCATGCTGCCGTTTGCGCAACGAGATACAGGACAATGGCTTCAGTTATACACTTGGCGCAGGTGGCGTGTCAACAGGTTCGAAGAGCGTCCTTACAATCAATCTCAATCGCTGCATCCAATATGCTGTCAACAAGGGTCAAGATTATAAGGAATTCCTCTCACATATTATCGACCTCTGTCATAAAGTGCAATTGGCATATAACGAGAACTTGAAAGAACTCCAGAAACATGGTATGCTGCCACTCTTCGATGCCGGTTATATCAATATCGGAAGACAATATCTCACCATTGGTGTCAACGGATTAGTGGAGGCAGCGGAATTTATGGGACTTACCATAAACGACAACCCCGACTATTTGAAGTTTGTACAAACAGTGTTGGGACTTGTTGAAAAATTCAATAAACAATATCATACAAAGGACGTCCTGTTCAATTGTGAGATGATTCCTGCCGAGAATGTGGGTGTTAAACATGCCAAATGGGACCGCGAGGACGGATATTTCGTACCACGTGACTGCTACAACAGTTATTTCTATATCGTCGAGGACGACTCGTTGAATATCATAGACAAATTCAAACTGCATGGCGCCCCATACATAGAGCACCTCACCGGTGGGTCGGCTCTACACATGAACCTCGACGAACACCTCACCAAACAACAATACCGCCAGCTTCTGCGGGTGGCAGCCAAAGAGGGATGCAATTATTTCACATTTAATATACCCAATACTATCTGCAACGATTGTGGACATATCGACAAACGTTATCTCAAGGAGTGTCCACACTGCCATTCCAAGAATGTGGATTATATGACGCGTATCATTGGGTATCTTAAGAGGGTGAGCAATTTCTCACAGCCAAGACAGGAAGAGGCTGCCCGCAGATATTATGTTGGAACGGCAAAACTTTCAGAATAACAATCATCAGACACATTCATAACCTATAAGATAAATAATTATTTAAGATGTTAAAGTACGTAAACACAAGCGTCGTGTTTCAGGAAATTCCTGACGAGGTGACACTCGCCATCAATATTGCTAACTGCCCATGCCATTGCCCGGGCTGTCATAGCAAGTATCTATGGGATAACATTGGAACACCACTCACGCCTATGGTGATAGAGCGTATGATCAGTGAATACGACAGTGACATCACTTGCATCGCCTTTATGGGCGGTGACTCCGAACCGACTTACATTAATACGTTGGCGCGCTATATACACCGCGAGCATCCTAAATATAAGGTTGCATGGTATAGTGGGCGCCAGCGTATTCCGTCGGTCGTGAGAAAGGCGGACTTCGACTACATCAAGGTCGGACCGTACATTGCCCACCTCGGATGTCTGAAAGAGCGGACTACCAATCAACGGCTCTATAAGAAAGCGTCCGGCGACTATTTCAAGGATATCACTTTCAGATTCTGGAGATGAACGAACATGGGATGAGACCTCTGATGGCCATCTTATGTCAGGACACCTTGGCTGTGATGGGACTTCGGCAGATGCTGCAAAGCGTCATGCCAGCCATTGAGGTCGAGGCGTTCGACTCTGTCACGCAGTTAAAGTTGGCAGGAGAGGAGAGGTATATCCATTTTTTCGTCTATGTGGGCATCCTGCTCAGCGACAGGCAGTTTTTCCTTGAAAGGAGGAAAAAAACCATAGTGCTTACTACGCTTGATGAACAGGCTGGCCAAATTCCAGATTTTCATTGTATCAGAATCACTGTTCCTGAAAGCCAGTTGGTCAGGGCTTTTATTGCATTGGAGCAATATGCACATCCCCAGGGAAGGCATTTGCCTGTTCTGCAAGAACATAAATCATCTCCTGCCACCAAGCGGCTGTCTGCAAGAGAACTTGATGTACTGCGACTGATTGTCAAGGGATTTATCAACAAGGAAATCGCCGACCAACTCAACATCAGTCTCACTACCGTGATCACCCACCGAAAAAACATCATGGAAAAACTGGCAGCAAAAAGTGTCTCCTCACTCACTATCTATGCCGTCATGAATGGATACGTGGGGATTGACGAGATTTAGCTCTAATTTAGAGCCAAGGGCTGAGTAGATGGGCAAACCACCCTCTTGTCTTCTGCCATCTTGTCCGGAATTGATTCCATGTTTCTTGTGTCAGTTTGAAACTGTGGCGCTTGTCACGCTCAAACAGATTGTTCATTTCACGTGTGGTATATGGATCCAACATCACAGCGTTGGACTCATAGTCCCAACGAAGGCTTCTGGCGTTAAGGTTGGCACTGCCTAAAGTGCAGAATTTTCCATCTACCATCATGATTTTTGTGTGATGAAATCCAGGTTCATAAATCCATACGTCGGCACCGCGCCTCATCAATTTGTGAGCATTGTAGAAGCCACAGTCGGGAGTGAGGGGGATGTCGCTTTTGGCCGAAAGCATAATCTCCACTTTCACACCTCGTTTTAAGGCTTCTCGGAGTGCTTTTTTCACACTGTGGGTTAGCGTGAAGTAAGGATTGATGATTTTTATGCTGTCCTGAGCGTCGTTGATGGCATCAACGTAGAATTTCCTGATGATTTTGTTGCTCACCCTTGGCTCACGGTTGATGATTCCAATCATCTTACGACCTGCGGTTGTGGTTGTGTCGGGTTTCAGACCAGTAATATGCCCGTCGTTGGCGCTGCCACGGAAATATTGTTCGCCACCAAACTTGTTCTCGCTCGTCTTATTCCAGATTTTCTGGAAAATACGTTGTAGGGTATTTACCTCTTCACCCTCAATCCTACAATGCATATCATGCCATTCACCAACCACTTCTGTACCATTGATGTAGTAGTCGGCCACATTCATGCCGCCGGTGTAGGCTATCATGCCGTCGATGACGACGATTTTGCGATGGTCGCGACTAAATACATGGTTAATCCATGGGAAACAGATAGGATCGAACTCATATAACTCTATCCCCATACGTCTGATTTCCTTCAGGTGTTCCTTTTTGAGGGGTTGGTTGTTGGAATCGTTGCCAAAACCGTCATATAGGGCACGCACCTCCACTCCTTCTGCCACTTTCTCACCGAGAAGGTTGAAGAGCAGATTGGCGATAGAGTCGTTACGGAAATTGAAATATTCTAAATGGACACTATTCTTGGCCTGTCGGATGGCGGCAAACATGTCATCGAATTTTTCCTGTCCGCTCAAGAGAAGGGTAACGGAGTTGTTATGCGAAAATGTGATTCCCTCATCGCGAAGTTGAGCCACGATGAGTGAATCGCTGCCCTGCGACATAGCGCAGAGTACGTAATATAACAATAGTAAGGTAGTAGTGGCTCTTTTCGCGAGGCATTTTGTTGTATTGTAAATCCGTATCATGCTCCCTCTCAAAATATTATAGCATACAGCGATAGTGGTCTACAATACCCGAAAGATGCATCTCCTGGTCGACGACAAGCACGGAATGAACCTTATATTTGTTCATAATGCGCTGTACCTCGGTGATTTTTGTGGTAGGGGCAACGCATTTGGGGCTGGTTGTCATGATGTCGCTGACCGTCTTATCAAAAAATTCCGACTGCCAACGTTCCATTGCTCGGCGGATGTCGCCGTCGGTGATGATACCCTCCACTTTGTCGTTAGATAGCGACACGCCTAATCCCAACTTGCCTTTGCTCACATGGATGATAGCTTCGCCAAGGTGCATATTGGAAGGAATGATGGGCAGTTCATCGGTCTTCATCACATCCTGTGCAGTAGTGAGCAGACGCTTACCTAATTCGCCTCCAGGATGGAACTGAGCGAAGTCGCGTGGTTTGAAGTCTCGTACTTGCATCAGTGCCACAGCAATGGCATCGCCCATGGCCAAGGCTGCTGTAGTGCTGCTGGTGGGGGCGAGATTCAGTGGGCATGCCTCACGTTCTACTTTCACCAGGATATGTGCAGCAGAGTATTTCGCAAGCAATGAGTCAGGATTGCCCGTCATGGAGATGATAGGGATATGATTGTGTAGAACGATGGGAATAAATCTGAGCAGTTCGTCTGTCTGTCCGGAGTTGCTCAGTGCCAGCACAATGTCATCGGGTGTCATCACGCCTAAGTCGCCGTGATACACGTCCAAGGGGTTGATAAAAAATGCAGGTGTACCGGTGCTTGAGAGCGTCGCTGCGATTTTGGCACCTACGTTGCCGCTCTTCCCGACCCCGGTGACAATAACTTTGCCCGTACAATGGAAAATCATTTCCACGGCTCGGTCGAAGTTCTCATCCAACTGGCTGATAAGGTCATTGATGGCGTGTGCCTCGTCGGTGAGGCATTGGATGGCAAAGCCGCGTGCCATGGCCAGTCGCTCTGTAATGGATTGATGTTGCATGATTTTCTTAGGCGAGGATGTTTTTGACGACGTTTTCCAGGTCACATAGCGACAGCATGTTGGGACCGTCGCTTAGGGCATGGTCGGGGTTGGGATGCACTTCCATAAAATAGCCTGTGGCACCAAAAGCCTTGGCAGCCATCGCCATCTGTGGTACAAAACGGCGGTCACCCGTGGTGCGCCCATCACCTGCTCCAGGGCGCTGTACGCTATGCGTGCAGTCCATGATGACAGTGCTCACGATGTCAAGCATATCAGCAATATTGCGGAAGTCTACCACCAAGTTGTTGTAGCCATAGATGTTGCCTCGCTCGGTGAGCCACACTTCGCTGGCTCCGGCATCGAGCGCTTTCTCCACAGGATAACGCATATCGCGACCGCTGAGAAACTGTGCCTTTTTAATGTTGATGGCGCGGCCTGTACGTGCCGCTGCGACCAAAAGGTCGGTCTGTCGACATAGGAAGGCGGGTATTTGCAGCACGTCTGCAACTTCTGCAGCAGGGGCGGCTTGGTAACTCTCATGAATGTCGGTAAGAATACGAAGTCCATATTCCGACTTGATGTCCGCCAACATTTGCAAGCCACGTTCCATTCCTGGCCCACGATAGGAGGCGATGGATGTACGGTTGGCCTTATCGAATGATGCTTTGAAGATGATGTCTATGCCGTACAGGGAGTTGAGACGGGTAATCTCTGTTGCAACTGTTTGGAGAAGTGCTTCTGACTCGATGACGCATGGACCGGCAATGATGGTTGGCATTGTATGATTGTTTTATATATATGTTTATTCTTTTTTCTCGATGATTCTGATATCTCGTTGTGGGAATGGAATGGTGATGCCGTTCCTGTTAAGAGTGTCATATACACATTCCATGATTTGTCCGTCGTTAGTGTATTGCGTAAGTACTGGCACCCACACAAGTACTTGCAGAATGATGCTGCTTTCTCCAAATTCACGCAGAAGCACTTCCACATTGTGCGTTTTGTCGATGAAGTCAAGCTGTGAAATGGATTCCTTGAGCAGTTGGCGAGTCCTTTCTATGTCGGTACCGTATGCCACGCCAACGTTGAGCATATGCATCTCATAGCCATGGTTCTTCGTCATGTTTTTGTAGTTCTTGTTGAAGAGCTGACTGTTTTGGAATGCGATAATCGAACCGTCGATGGCTTCAATCATGGTACTTGTATAGCTGATGGAGTTCACACGTCCTCGGATACCATCGCAGACAATTAGATCGCCCACTTTCAGACGACCGGTCATCAGAGATATGCCATAGTAGATGTTTTCCAGAATATCCTTTGAGGCGAAACCAATACCAGTAGAGAGACCACCGGAAACCACCACAAGCCATGTGTTGTCCACATGACAGATGGCAAGGCTCACAATCAGCCAAAGACCCCACACCAAAATTTGTATCAGATTCTTTCCCATCACAAATCGGCTCTCGGCACTCACTGGATCTTTCTGCACATAGTAGTGTTTCAGCAGGGCCTTGGCGGTCTGGTTGATCCATGAGAAAAACATCCACAGCACCACCACAATAGCGATGTTGAGAATACTGATAGTGATATTTTTGGAGTTGATGAAACGGTAGGTGAACACTCGCCAGGTGAGGTCGTTCAGATTGAAAACGGATGCAGCCCAATATACTGACAGAAGCACAGATATGACGCCTAATGAAGGCAGCAGCACTTTGTAGAGCAAATGGTAAAACCAGGAGGATGTCACAGGTTGACTGGCAAAGTCGTGTTTCTCACCATAACGTTTGATCCAAGAGCGTAGACATGTGATGGTCAGTATGCAGGTTAGCTGCATAATCCACCAGATGAGCAACTGAACACTAAGCAGTGTATAGCCTATCCAAGAACATACCACGGACACCACGAATACCGCGAGCGACACGTAGGTGTATAAAGTGTCGGAGCGGGGGATGTTGTGGTTGTACTTCTTGATGACATACCATTGCCAGATAGCGCAAAGAAGCAAAATAGGTGGGAACATCAGATTCACCAGTTCGTTGGGAATCAATACAATACGGAATGATATTACCACAAAACCGATGAACACCAGTGGCGCATAAATGTGGAGAGCACTCTTTATTTGGCTGCCGTTGAGGCGTAACAAAAGCGAGATAAGGATGACACTTAGCAACCAAGCATACTGTGTGAGCAGACCGTTGGCCATAATAAAGAAATTCTGGTTCAACGTCATGCGCAGTATCTGGAGAATAAGGGCAAAAGTAATGACTGTGGTGGTCATCATGATGCAGGTTCGTCTAGCCACAAATTCTTCAGTACGCAGGCGGCGGGGAACTAAGTAGTGTAGTCCGATGAAATTCACAATCATGGCAAAAAGGCCAAAGAGAAAAATTGTGACGAAGAGGACAAGGATGACACGACTGTCCCATTGAGATTTCACTTTCTTATATGGCTCATATTTTTCCGCCACAGTCTCTTTTGTCTGCGACCAGTGGTTTCCTATGTTTTTGAGGATGCTGAGATAATTTTCACCGCCGTTGATGAAAATATTATTCTGTATTTCGTCGTAGCGATTGTTGGCATAGTCATTGAGGCTTTTCAGACGTTCCTCGGTGCGCTTGTAAATCTCTATATACTCACTCATGCTTTGCCTATTCTCCTGAAGTGTCCTGAGGATGCTCACACTGAGTGTCAGACATACGTTCCAGTCGGTCTTGGCTTGTTCTGACAGTCCGCGTGTGTTCATATGGTTGAGGCTGGTGACAAGACTGTCATATCGAGCAATCTCAGTATCGATTTGGTCGATACCATTTCGGAAAGGAAGAATGGTGTGATGATAGTCCTTATAAAGGTTGGTGGCCTCGTTACACGCGTATGTCATATCGAACACATACCCTGCTTTTTGGGAGTAGAGCATCAGTTCTGTTTGGTTACACCTACGTGAGATGGCAATCAGTTTACTTATTACTTGTTGACGCATACGCTTATGCCCACTGGCATCATTGATAAGATCGTTGTTATAGTTGGTCATCTCCTGGCGTAGAATGGAGAGCGTTTGTTCCAGGTCAGCCTCCTTCAGCACAGCGTGCGAAGGAAGGCAGATGCTGATGGCAAACAATATAATTAGCGATATTCTTTTGATGATGGGAACTAATATCATTTCCTAAACGTATGCATAATGAATGATTCTGCAAAATTAAGGTTTTTAGGAAAAAAGACAAAATAATTGCTTTAATTTATTATAGTTATATAGAAAAATGTTACCTTTGCACTCGTTGGAACAGACTCTATCCTTGTCCGAAAAGATACAAACCTCACCCTCAACTCTCAATTTTCAATTCTCAATTCTAAAACAATAAAATATAATATGCTCCTCATTGCAGATAGTGGTAGCACCAAGACGGAATGGTCGTTGGTTAGGGACAACGGAGAAACGTCTGGTCTGATTACGCAAGGTATCAATCCTTTCTATCAGACCGACGAGGTTATTGCATCTATACTCCGTAACGAATTAATCGACAAGATAGAGTGGGGAGGCAAACCGCTTGATATGGTTTGTTTCTATGGGGCTGGAGTGAGACCGGAAATGCGCTCCCGGATGAGTCGTCTTCTAAATGAAGTGCTCTCGTCAGAGCATGTCACCGTAGAGTCCGACCTCGTAGGTGCGGCCAGGGCATTATTCGGGCATGATGAGGGCATCGCATGTATCTTGGGGACGGGCTCCAACTCCGGCTTGTATGACGGCAGTGGAATTGTCGCAAGTACACCGCCGTTAGGATTCATTCTCGGTGATGAGGGCAGTGGCGCCACTTTGGGAAAACTGTTCCTCGGAGCATTGTTCAAAGGACTGATGCCTGATGGAATGCGTGAAGACTATGAACACCAGACAGGACAATCGGTGGCTGACGTTATTGAGGCTGTATATCGCAAACCACTTCCCAATCGCTATCTGGCCAGTACTTCGAAGTATATTCTCCAACATATTGAGGTGCAGGAAGTGTCTGACTTGGTTATAGACAGTTTCCGTCTGTTCTTCCGACGCAACCTTACGCAATATCATCGAAAAGACCTCCCTGTTAGGGCTGTGGGCAGCGTGGCTGCGTATTATAGCAAGTGGCTCACATTGGCAGCAGAGCAGGAGGGATATATAATTGATAAAATACTTAAAAACCCCATGCCTGGGCTCATAGAGTTTCACATATCATTGCTTGGTTGAAGTAAAAAAATATAGTTTGATTTTTGTTCTGCATATACAATAACCGTAAAACAATAGCACGATGGTTTTCCATGAGTATAAGAAAAGACCCGACAACATGTTCAAGGAAGGTTATGAGTATGAAAACACTACGATGAAATGTACCTATGAAGGTAATGGTGGAAAAGATTGGTATACGGGAGATGATATAAGAGGTAGTAATAACTATATAAGGATATCAATACCAATAAAGACTCGGAGTATTCGTGTTAATTCCAACAATCGTTTTGCGGTTAAAAAAGAAAACACTTCGGTGGAAAAAGAGCCAGGAACCACAGGATATAGACATCGAGTGATGATTGGAGGTAAAGTGATTAAATAGTATGAAGTTGGAACTCACAAACTCATAAACTCACAAACTCACAAACTTATAAACTCACAAACTCACAAACTTATAAACTCACAATTATGAAAAAACTATTAGCATTATTAGTATTGGTATTCACATGCCAAGTGGCTTTTTGCCAAACGTATGACGAAGTAATTAACAATTTTAAAGAAAAAGAGGGGGTGGAATTCACAGAGATTCCCAAGATGTTGTTGTCCATGGCTCTATCATAGGCCTACTCTCAGACCAAGACGGTCATGAAAAACATCGACTGCATGAAAATACTGGAGCTTAATGAATGCAGCGAGGCTGTAAAGAAAGATTTCCTCGTTCAGGCAGGGAAGATGGAGACCAAATACAACAAACTCATAGAGAGTAATGAAGATGGTGAGACAAACATCATCTATGTTGATGGCGATGAGGATTCTGCCAAGGCTATCATCGTTGTCTCGGCCGAT
>JAFZAE010000082.1 GCA_017548385.1 Prevotella sp. | reverse complement strand
TTCCAGGGTTTCAACTGCTTAAAGAAGTCATTTCCCTTATCATCAACGAGAATGAATGCAGGGAAGTCTTCTACTACAATCTTCCAGATGGCTTCCATACCCAGTTCTGGATATTCCACACATTCAATGGACTTGATGCTCGACTGCGAGAGGACTGCAGCCACACCACCGATGGTACCGAGATAGAAACCACCGTGCTTCTTGCAAGCATCAGTTACTTCCTGGGTACGGTTGCCTTTGGCTATCATTACGAGGGAGGCACCATGGTCTTGGAACTCATCTACATAGGGATCCATACGGTTGGCTGTTGTGGGACCCATCGAACCACAGGGATATCCTTCTGGGGTCTTTGCTGGTCCTGCATAAAGAATAGGATGATCCTTGAAGTAGGCGGGCATTTCTTCACCGGCATCCAGACGGGCCTTCAGTTTGGCGTGGGCAATGTCGCGGGCTACGATGATAGTACCCTTCAGGTTTACACGTGTGCTGACGGGATATTTGGTCAGTTCGGCACGAACGGCATCGATGCCCTTGTCGAGGTCGATGACAATGCCGTGACTACCCTCGCCAGGACGACGATACTCTTCGGGAATCAGTTCGGTGGGGTTGTCATCCATCTGCTCAAGCCATACACCGTCGGCATTGATTTTGGCCTTGATGTTACGGTCGGCGGAGCAGGAAACACCCATACCGATAGGACAAGATGCACCATGGCGGGGCAGACGTACCACGCGGATGTCGTGGGCAAGTGCCTTACCACCAAACTGTGCGCCAAGGCCAATCTTATGGGCCTCGACCAACAGTTTCTCCTCAAGGTCGATGTCTCGGAAGGCACGGCCTGTCTCATCACCTGTTGTGGGCAGGTTGTCGTAATACTTGATGCTGGCGAGTTTCACGGTGAGCAAGTTCTTCTCTGCCGACGTGCCACCAATCACAAATGCGATGTGGTAGGGAGGACAGGCTGCGGTACCCAGCGACTTCATCTTCTCAACGAGGAAGGGCAGCAGTGTCCCCTCGTTCTGGATGGTTGCCTTTGTCATTGGGTAGAAGTATGTCTTATTGGCAGAGCCGCCACCTTTGGCGACCATCACGAAATGATATTCTGCACCCTCTGTTGCCTCAATATCTATCTGGGCTGGAAGGTTGCAGCGTGTGTTAATCTCGTCGTACATATTCAGCGGGGCATTCTGCGAATAACGAAGATTGTCCTCAGTAAACGTATTATAGACGCCAAGGCTCAGGGCTTCCTCGTCACAGAATCCTGTCCACACCTGCTGACCTTTCTCACCATGGATGATGGCTGTGCCGGTGTCTTGACAGAAGGGGAGGATGCCTTTGCAGGATGTCTCAGCATTGCGGAGGAACTGAAGTGCGACGTATTTGTCGTTCTCACTGGCCTCCGGGTCGCTGAGAATTGCGGCCACTTGCTCGTTGTGCTCACGGCGAAGCTTGAACTCCACATCGTGGAAGGCTTGCTGTGCGAGCAGTGTCAATGCCTCACGGCTCACTTTCAGAATGGGCTTGCCTTCAAACTCTCCCATACTGACACCCTCTTTAGTCAGAAGGCGATACTTTGTCTCGTCCTTGCCCAATTGGAACATAGGAGCGTACTTAAACTCTGGTGTTTTTGCCATAATATTATTTGTTGTTGTTAATGATTGAAGTCTTTTTAGTGGTGAAGGGTAAGGGGTTAAAGGGGAGTTAAAGAGTAGTTAAAGGGACATTTCTCTCACCTCTCACCTCTCACCCCTATATAGTTAATATCCGAATATTTCCTCTGTGGTGAGGCGGTGGATAGGACCAATCTTTTCCAGGGCTTTCATGTCGAGTTCTTTCTCGTCGCCGAGGATGATATATTTATAGGTCTTGTTGGCCATGTTCTTCTTCTCAAAGTTCACCACATCCTGCAGGGTGACTGATGGAAGTGCATTATAGACACGCTCGTTGATGTCGAAGTCGAAACCGCGCTTCTTGGCCCAGTAGTAGGTGTTGAGTACGTTGAATTTTGTCGTGCGTGCCGTCTGGAGACTCTTGATGGCACTTTGCTTGGCTATCTCAAAAGCTCCCTCGCTCTGTGGAATAGTGTCGAGGATGCTGTTGAAGGTGTTGATGCAGTCCATCATCTTGTCATTTTGCGACACGATATAGGTCAAATAGGTCTCAGGGTGATTCAGACGGAATGGGGCGCTGTATGAAGCGGCGGCACTGTAGGCCAGTCCGCGACTCTCGCGCAGTTCCTGGAAGACGATAGTGTTCATACCACCACCGAAATATTCGTTGAGCATCGTGCGGATGGGAGCTTCCTCCAGATTCCAGGGCTTGCCCTCGTTGTGGTATTGTACCATATAGATGTTCTTGGCCTCGTAGGGGGCTATATACACTTCATTGATGGGTGTCAGCTGCTCGGTGTATTCTTTTCCAATGGGTGCTGCCTTCAGCTTTTTGGCTGTCTTATGGTATTTGGTGAGCACCTTGTCCAGTTCCTTCTCACTCATCGGACCATAGTAGAGCACGGTGTGCTCATGGTTCTTCAAGTCGGCTATCAAGTCGAGGAAATGCTGTGGGTCGGCAGCGCGAAGCTGCGACTCACTCAACTGGTTCAAATTGGAATTGTATTTACCAAATTGTGCGTAACTCCTAAGGACAGCGAAGTTAGTACTCTGGTTTTTCTTAGCGTCCTCACGGTTTTTCTGTAGGAGACTCACCAACTGTTGATACGACTCAGGGTCGGCCTTTGCGTTTTGGATGAAATCTTCGAGCAATGCCAAGGCTGGGGCCATAGTTTCACTTAGACCAGTAAGGGTCACTGTCGTGTAGAAGTCGTTGACCGTGATAGAATAATTGCAGGCAAGTTTATAGAACTGCTGTTTGATTTCGCTCACACTTTTCTTGTTGGTACCGATATAGTCCATGTATTGAGGACCATAGTTGAGATTGACATCACTCTCCTCGCCAAAATCATACATGAATGTCAGGGTGAAAAGACCGTCTTCGTCGTTGTGCTTGTAGAGCAGTGGCAGTCCTTTCTTCGTGGTACTCACGGTGAGGTCTTTCTCAAAATCGAGGAAACGTGGCTCAATGGGCCGTACGTAGGAGTTCTTGATATCGTTAAGGAACTGGCTGCTCATGTCGCGGTTGGTGGGAATGGCGGTAATCTCCGGCTTCTCAATTTTCACCTGTGTACTGTCAGTACCTATATGTTTATATACGCAGACAAAATTGTCGTGAAGATGCTTATTGGCGAAGTCCATCACATCCTGCTTAGTGATGCGTGAGAGACGGTCCACTTGCTGCACAACATCCTGCCATTCTAATCTGTTGATGAAAGCATCAACCATCATACTGGCACGGTTGCGGTTGTTTTGTACCGCTCTGAAATAGTTGAGCTTGGCATTATTGACAACAGAGGGAATTAAATCGTCGTCGAACTCGCCGCGACGTAGTTTGTCTATTTCTTCAAGCAGTATGCTGCGCACCTCTTCCAGTGTTTGGTTATCCTTGGGATAGCCATAAATGATGAATGGGGTGTATTCAGCCATGTCATCTGTAAATGCTCCCGCACTGGTGAGCTTCATCTGCTGTTCGAGGTCAATCTCAAAGAGTCCGCATTTGCCGTTGGCGAGTAT
Source organism: Prevotella sp. (assembly GCA_017548385.1). Taxonomy (GTDB): domain Bacteria; phylum Bacteroidota; class Bacteroidia; order Bacteroidales; family Bacteroidaceae; genus Prevotella. The sequence goes on along the minus strand of JAFZAE010000082.1, from coordinate 16,974 downwards.
TGAACTAATCATGCTCAGCGTGTCTGACTGATGACTTTGGGGTCCGTCGAAACGCCAGCCCATGAAAAGGTATTCTGACTCCTTACCTATGACAGTAGTGTCGATGGGTGCGGTGATGGGGCGCTGAGGTCCGTACTGTGGGAACGACAAGTTGTCGCTGCGTTTCCACGAACTGAAGTATTTGTCGATGATGCGGATGACCTCGTCGGGATCGAAATCGCCAGCCATACAAATGGCTACATTGTTGGGAACATAGTAGCGTTTGAAGTAGTTTTTGATATTCGTAATCGAGGGATTCTTCAGGTGTTCCTGGGTGCCGATGGTGGTCTGGGTGCCGTAGGGATGGGTGGGGAACATCTTGGCATAGAGGGCTTCCCACATCTTACGGTTGTCCTGCGCCATGCCGATGTTCTTCTCCTCATATACGGCTTCCAACTCGGTGTGGAAACCTCGGATAACCATGTTCTGAAAACGGTCAGCCTGTACGCGAGCCCAGTTCTCAATCTCATTCGAGGGGATATTCTCTACATAGCAGGTGACATCGTTGCTCGTATAGGCATTGGTACCCTCGCTGCCGATGGCCGACATCAGTTTGTCGTACTCATTGGGGATAAAGTATTTGGCTGCCAACTGCGACACACTGTCTATCTCATGATATGCCTTGCGACGGGCATCGGGGTCGGTGAGTGTGCGATACACCTCATAGCGTGCCTCAATGTCATCAAGGTAGGGGGCTTCAGCGACTGGGTCGCTGACACCAAACTTCTTCGTACCTTTAAACATCAGATGCTCTAAGTAGTGTGCTAAGCCCGTGGTCTCGGCGGGATCGTTGCGTGAACCGGTTCTCACGGCAATGTTTGCCTGAATGCGTGGCTTCTCCTTATTTACCGAAAGATAAACTTTCAGTCCGTTGCTTAAGGTATAGATACGGGTCTGCGTGATGTCGCCTTCCAACACGTCATATTTATAATTCTGTGCATGACCTGTCATGAAAAGCCCACACAAAATGGCTGCCAAAAATAATCTTAATTTCATTTTCAATTTTCAATTATATAGTCCTCTAAATCTCCTCTTCCTTCTTCTCGTTCTCATATTCCACTTCCTTGTCGAGTTGGCTGAGGAATTTCTCAAGCACCTCGATGTCTACGTCACCAAGGGTATACTCCTTCTCGGCATCCTTGCGGATTTCGGAAATCCATTCACGGCGGGCTTCGATGTAGTCATGGTGGATGCGTTCAATATCCTCCTCGGTGAGTGTCTCCAAACCATAGTAGTCGAGCATGAGATGGTAAGCCCATGTCCAACGGTAGGTCTTATAGTTGTTGTGGATTTCAGTGAAGCGGTCGAGCACCTCATAGATGTCGACGATGGTGCCATTCTTGATGTCCTCGATGAGACGCAGTTCCTCACTTTCAGGAAGCAGGAGGCCGGAGAGGTCGTTCCACTTTCCTGTGCCCACGGGATTCTTGGGTATTTCCAACTCGTGGCGTTTCAGGACGGCACCCATGAAGATGCGGATGGCCATGTCGAATAATTTGATACCTAAGCGCAGATGGTTGGCTTTGATAACATACTCGTGGTAGTTATAAGTGGAGACTTTGTCTCCCGAGGCATTGCGCAGTTGCTCAAGGATTTTCTTACCTTCTAAAATCTCACCCACGGAGAATGGACTCAGCCAGTCGAAGTTGACAATACTCTTTTGACCACTGCGTGGACGCATATCGCGCTTGGGCCATTTACGAATATCACGATACAGACCCACAGTGGTTAGGTTACGACCAGGGTTAAGATACATCGTGTCACCATAGGCGATGAGGTAGGAGAAGGGAAGATTGCGTGTGTCGGGGTGATACATCAGTTTGCCGAAACACACCGAGAATGTGCCGATGTGGGCGGGCATAAGGATGTAGGCGCCACTGGCGGTCTTCACACCACGCTCCAGAATGCCATAGTGCATAGGACCCATCTTATAGGCATGGTTGCTGAAGTTGGTGGCAGAACCGGCATTGTAGAATGAGAACATACCACCGATGAGCAGTGAACTCTTGTGGTGGCTGGCGGAGAAGGGACCACAGAAGGCAGCACAGGCTTCACCATTGCTCATAAAACTGTTGGCGAAGAAAATGCTGCTTTCGGCAGCGAAGCCGTTGGTAATCTGGCATGCCTCGCCCACAAAGCAATTCTCCAACTTCACACTGTTGAGAATCGAACTGCCATCGTAGATGATGGAGTTTTCGCAAATGACGCCGGAACCAATATAGACGCTGGCCTCAGGAATACTCTTGATGGAACAGTCGCTCAGACGGCAGGCACCGATGATTTCACAACAGTCGTTGATGTGTGTGTTGGTGATTTCCGATGTGTTGATAATCCTCACGTTGTCGCCAATAGTGCCACGGTCGGGCACGCTGGCTTCCGTCTCCTTGCGAATCAATTCCTTTAAGGTTGCCATTAGTTGCTTGTCGCGATGATGGGTTACCATCAAAGCAGCCAACTGACTGGTAAGGCCGTCGAAGAGAATGACGTTACCATCGCCAACTTCGTTGAGCACGGAAATCATATTACCCTCGCCAAAGGTGGCTCCCTCGGTGGTCTCAATGGTGTTTACGTTACTGATATAGCAACCGTCACCGATGGAGTAATTGTTGATGAAATTGCCGATATTCTCTATCAGACAGTCGTTGCCCATGCTCACGTTGCGCAAGGTGGTACTCTTGATGCCAGAGTGCTTGAAAAAGCCTTTGCTCACTTCAATCTCTTTCTCAAACTTACCAATGCGGATGTCACCATAAAATGAGGTGTTGCGAATAAAACTGGCATCGAAGTCGGGATCTACCATGATTCTGTCCCAATCCTCTGCCTTGCAGCCTCTACTCTCCAGCAGGCTAATCTCTTCGTTTGTTAATTGTCTGTATTCCATATAATCAATTAATTAAGATATTATCAATAATAAATTAAGGGGTGAGGGGTAAGGGGTGAGAGATTACTCCTAAATCTCGGTTGTTATTGATGCAACTGTAGTAATGTCCCTTTAACTCCCCTTTAACTCCCCTTTAACTCCTCTTTAACTACCCAATGACTCCTCTTCCGTTTCCTCTACATCCTCATACAAGAAGTCGTTGTAGGGATATTTCTGCACATGTAGTTCACGCACTTTCTTGTATAGGGCTTGTCGGAACTCTTCGATATTGGTCTTCTCTTTGGCGGATATGAAGAGGCAATTGTCGTTTAGACGTGCCATCCACGTGTGTTCCAATTCGTCGAGCGTGATGTTCTCCTTGGTGGCCGGTGTCAGGTCGTCTGGCTCCTTGTCCACCCAGCGATAGGCGTCAATCTTATTAAATACCATCATGGTGGGCTTCTCCGCACAACCGAGTTCGCCCAATGTCTTTTCCACTACTTTGATTTGCTCTTCAAAGTCGGGGTGTGAAATGTCCACAATGTGGAGAAGCAAGTCGGCCTCACGAGTTTCATCGAGGGTAGATTTAAATGAGTCTACCAAGTCTGTTGGAAGTTTACGGATGAATCCCACAGTGTCGGCAAGCAGGAAGGGCAGGTTGTCCACCACCACTTTGCGAACGGTGGTGTCAAGGGTGGCAAATAGTTTGTTCTCTGCAAAGACCTCACTCTTGGAGAGAAGATTCATCAATGTTGACTTGCCCACATTCGTATAACCTACAAGGGCTACACGAATCATGCGTCCACGATTCTTTCGCTGAGTAGTTTTCTGCTTGTCTATCTCTAAAAGGCGTTGTTTCAGAAGGGTGATACGGTGGAGGATGATACGGCGGTCCATCTCCAACTGTGTCTCACCAGGTCCGCGAAGACCCACGGAACCTTTTCCACCACCAGAACCGGAACCACCACCCTGACGTTCAAGGTGGGTCCAGAGACGTTGGAGGCGGGGGAGCATATAGCGGTATTGGGCCAGTTCAACCTGCGTCTTGGCATTGGCGGTCTGGGCACGCATGGCAAAAATGTCGAGAATCAGCGAGGTACGGTCCAAAATCTTTACCTTCAACTCTGCTTCGATGTTGCGTATCTGCTTGGCACTCAACTCATCGTCGAAAATGACCATACCTATCTCGCGCTCTGCATCAGCCTCGCGCTCTATATATTCTTTAATTTCCTGAAGTTTGCCCTTACCTACATAGGAAACTTGGCTGGGGCTGGCCAAACGTTGTGTGAAACGTTTCACGGTGACTGCTCCGGCTGTATCAGCCAGAAACTCCAGTTCATCAAGATATTCTTTGGTCTTGGCCTCGTCCTGGTCTTTGGTAATCAGTCCCACCAATATGGCGGTCTCAGCTTTGACTTCGGATATTACAAATTCTTTCATGCTTCGATAAAGTGCTAAATTTTGAAGTTTAGGTAATCCTCAACTTCACTTTGATTTGAGGCGAATTTGGTCTGAATCCTTGATTTGATATGCATATTCCACCTCAAAACCTGCAAGCGAAGCGACCTAATCACCTTTTAACCAGACGAAACTGGAGTTAGCGAAAGTTGAGTAATTAAAAAACATCGGCGAAGATAATAAAAAAGTCGCAAATATCATGCACTTTTATACAAAAAATCATCACAAACAAGAATAACAATTTAATAATGTGTGTTTTCATGAAAAAAACGTACCAGCAACCTCTGCGGGGGAGCATGCTTCATGAGAGATTTTAGATGATGATGACGATACTGGAGAAAGTTGAGTTATGTCAATTAGAGGTTGACAACCTTCATTCCGTTCCGAAAGGGGCATCGGTGGTTGTTTCTTGACCCTTTTTTGCTCAAATACACGATAAACTCGATAAATATTCACGGTAATTGCAATAATTGTCGTAACTTTGCACGCCAAAATGTATTTACAACGTTAACAATAATGAGAAGATGTTTCTTATGGATGCTGGCCGCCATCCTAACATGCGCGCCAGTCTTGACATCATGCAGTAATGATGATGAAGAAGAGACTATAATAGCCAAAGAAAAATTCCAATCTTGGAACAAGTGCGAAGCACTTACGGCATTACAGGAATATGTCGAAGATGTGACTAACCCGAAGTCGCCCAACTTTATTAAAGAGGAAGACCGTATTGCCACCTTCGATATGGACGGAACTTTTGTAGGCGAACTCTATCCCACTTATTTCGAGTACAACCTTCTCGAATACCGCGCCTTGGACGATCCTTCGTACAAGGACAAGGCTCCTGAGGATGTGAGAAATACTGCACAGGCAATTAGGGATTTTGTACGCAAGGGAACTCCTCTTCCCGATCATTTCGACATGCAGCATGCACAGGCGGCAGCCAAGGCCTACGCTGGAATGACACTGGCTGAGTTTGATACATATGTGAAAACATACGCTGCGAAACCCGCTAACGGATTTGTGGGAATGACCTACGGCCAAAGCTTCTATCAACCTATGTTAGAGGTGTTCAATTTCCTGAAAGCAAATGGTTTTACATTTTATGTTGTCTCTGGTTCTGACCGATTCATCTGCCGTGCTTTGGTTGAGCCTATCGGCATTGCACCTAACAGGGTGATTGGAATGGATGTGAAACTTATGTCGAGCAGCCAAGGTGAGGAAGCCGGTGTCAACTACACCATGGGACGTGAAGAGGATATCGTGCGTACCGATGAACTTATCATTAAGAACCTAAAGACAAACAAGGTGTTGCAGATAACACAGGAGATTGGTAAAGTGCCCGTGCTGTCTTTCGGTAACAGTAGTGGCGACTGCTCCATGCACAACTTCTGCCTGAACAACAAGTATCGCAGTGCTGCTTTCATGCTCGTGGCTGACGACGACACACGCGACCATGCTAATCGAGAAAAGGCTCTCTCATTAGCAGTGAAATGGCGCGACTCCGGCTATCACGTCATCTCCATGAAAGATGACTTCCGAACCATCTACGGCAACGGAGTGCAGAAAGTGGACTTTACCTTTCCAGAATAATACAATTGGATTATAAATGGAATAATAAAAATACCCCGACTCACGTCGGGGCATTTTCTTTTTTTTGAATGTTTCAGCAGTTTTGTTTATGTAGTTATTCCTATTGAAAATCGATTTTACGTTGGCAAAGGTATGGAATAAATTGATTCAAATCAAAAAAAATAGCTTTTTTGGTCGAAAAATCAACGTAAACGTTTTCAGAAAAAATGCTTATGAGAGTCAACTGCTCTATAAATCTGCCACAAACAGCATCTCCTCAGCAAATGATATTATCTTAAAGGCTGAAGGCCTGGAAAGATCACAGGCATGAGCGTACTCCCCAATAAAACTGCCACAAACAGCATCTCCTCAGTAAATGTTATTATCTTAAAGGCTGAAGGCCTGAAAAGAATACAGGCAGGGGTGCAACCCCTGCTTATTAATGTATAAAACAGTAACCCCGAAGGGGTGACAGAATGGATGTTTTTCCATGCAGGCCAATGCGAATAAATGCTCGTTTGGGTACATTTATGATGCCTGTTTTATATTTTTTAACGAACAGAAAGTAAAAAAAATCCGACTTTTTGTATGTTTTTATTGCTAAAAGTGTATTTTTGCAAGCAATTTTTTCAAGGTGGCTTCTAATAATTCACTTTGTGCCTAAAATCAAACACTTTAAAATATTATAGTATGAGACTAATTATTGAAAACGACTATCAGAAAATGTCGAAATGGGCTGCTGAGCATGTCATCAAGAGAATTAATGAGTTTAACCCTACACCAGAGAAACCGTTTGTACTAGGTCTCCCCACAGGTTCATCACCAGAGGGTATGTATGCCGAACTGGTAAAGGCCAATAAAGAGGGACGTGTTTCCTTCAAAAACGTGCTGACATTCAACATGGATGAGTATGTCAACTTGGAGGAAAGTCATCCAGAGAGTTATCATTCATTCATGGCAAGAAACCTCTTCGACCATATCGACTGCCCGAAGGAGAATATCCATATCTTGAACGGAAATGCAAAGGATTTGGCTGCTGAATGTGCACACTACGAGGAAATGATTGCCGAGGCTGGTGGTATCGACCTCTTCATCGGTGGCATCGGTCCTGACGGACATATCGCTTTCAATGAGCCAGGCTCATCACTCACATCACGCACAAGAGTAAAGACACTGACCACAGACACTATTATCGCTAACTCACGTTTCTTCGATAATGATGTCAATAAAGTTCCAAAGCATGCGCTCACCGTAGGTGTAGGTACTGTGATGGACGCCCGCGAGGTGATGATTCTGGTCAACGGTCACCATAAGGCACGCGCTTTGCAGGCTGCCGTTGAGGGTAGCGTCAACCATATGTGGACCATCAGCGCATTGCAAATGCACCAGCATGGTATCATCGTATGCGATGAACCCGCAACCGATGAACTGAAGGTTGGCACCTACAAGTACTTCAAAGATATCGAGAAAGAGAATTTGATTTAAGGTGCTTTCTAAAAAACTAATAATTCACCCCTCCATACGAATGATAGTATGGAGGGGTGAGTTTTATATGTCGGTGTCACGACTTTTTTACATAGGATTTGGAGGTTTGTTTGGAATAATGTATCTTTGCATAATATTTTAATGACGATTATCTGTATACACAAAAACTGAAACTCCTATGAAAAAACTAACCTTATTGACAATGTTCATCTGCTTGTGTGGCGCAAGTTGGGCACAGCATTTAACTGAGCAACAAGTGCGTGAAAACATCAAGGCTCTAAAGACAAATTCACCCAAAAGGGTTGCAGCCAGTGGCCAGCATCATGCCGTGGAGAATTTACAACTCGCCTATACCGCTAAGGATGCCGCCTTTTATGTTTTCAATCAGCCAGGCGAAGGATATCTAATTGCCAGTGCATATGAGAACACCCCTGTCATCCTCGGCTATAGCGACGAAGGCTCCTTCGACATTGACAGTGCACCTGAAAATATGAAATGGCTGTTGTCGCGTATGGAAAGGCAACTGCCTTTAGCCGCTCAGTATGCCACCGACCACATGGATGTCCAAGAACCTGTGGCTCCCATGCTCGGTTATTGTAATTGGGGACAAGATGCCCCATATTATTATGAAACACCCGTCATCGACGGACAGTATTGTGCCACAGGATGTGTCGCCACAGCGATGGCCATGGTGATGAACTACCATCAATGGCCCAAGAAATCCAAGGCTATTCCCGAATATACTTTGTTAAATGGTGAAGTAATAGAAGCATTGCCGGAAACTACTTTTGAGTGGGGAAAAATCAAATTACGCTATAAGGCAGATGCCAGTGGCGACTCTGTGCAAGCCGTGTCACACTTGATGAGATATTGCGGACAGTCCATGGGTATGGGTTACAGTCCGGGATTGTCAGGAACTGGTGACAATGTGACCCGTGCCATGAAGTATTATTTCGACTATGATGAAAACGCCCATTACCTTAGAGCCGAAAACTATACCATGAAAGAATGGGAGTCGATTATCTACGACGAGATGAAAAACAAGCGTCCTGTCATCATGTCGGGAGGGACGTATGCCTCTCACGAATTTGTCTGCGACGGCTATGAGGACGGCTTCTTCCATTTCAATTGGGGATGGAACGGATGGCAGAATGGTTTCTTCCTACTCTCGGTGCTCGACCCATTGGTGGCACGCAACACAGAGTACAATTACACCAACTTTTTTTATAGCGATATGATGGCTGCCAATGTGGGGTTAAGACCCAATCAGCATGGCGGCATTGACTATGACAAGACCACGGAGGATATTGAGACCATCGGTTTCTTCTATGGAAACACAGAAGAACACACCTACACCCGGTCGAAGAAAAGTGCGAACTTTAAAAATGTTGAGATTGAAGTTGATTTCATGAAATACAATGATTTTGACTTTAATAATGCTGAATTTGGAGCCGCTCTCTATGAAAAAGGCGTACTGAAGAAAATACTTTTCTTTGGTGACTGCGAAGAGGCATGGAACGGGGAACTTCACATTACTAAAAAAGTGAATTTCGGGGCCAACCTGGGTGATGGCGACTATGCCATCAAGAGTATTGTGAGGACGAAAGGATTCAGCGACTGGATTATACCCACTGGTGGCAACGCTAATTATATCAAAGCCAATATCAAGGGCAACAAACTCACTTTCCATTATCACAATCCAGTCAACATGCCACTTGACTATACAATCAACAGTGTGGAATTTATTGGTAACAAGTATGTCTATAATCAAATTGGTATCAAACTGAACATCACCAACAATGAGGAAATGAGAGGCGGAACCATCGACTACTACGACCATGATGACAACCAGATAGGTTGGGAAATGGTTGCTGTCGAACCTCACCAAACAGCAGATGTCACCTATTTTAAGTATTTCTGGGAACCTGGTGAGTATGAATTGAACTTTTATGTTAGCAACAGGTATTCGGGCAGGACGTTCTTGCGCAAGGAATCGATTACCATCACCAATCCTCCCACTTATCCAAATAATTATTACGTTGACCCAAGACCCATTGACATCAAACTTGACTATACAGACAAAAATAATAAAATCAAGGTGGGAAACACTCTCTCAGGGTCCATCCAATACGTTAATGACAACGAATATACATCGTGGGGCTATCAGTATATTCATCTATGTATAGGGCGGCTCGAAGACTACACCCCAATGGATGTCAACACTTCTCGCCAGTATCGCACTTTCCACGCTCCTATCAAGTTGGAACCAGGCGAGAAAGGAAAACTTGACTTTACCTTCTATGACATCCCCCCAGGTGAGTATTTCATCCTTAACGGATGGGGGCTTGCCGGTGTGACGATGGTGGATTCCGCTACTGCTATAGATGCTATTACGGATAATTCTTCAGATTATCCCTCTTCTATTTACAACTTGCAGGGGTGTGTTGTCAAAAATCCCTCCAAGAGAGGAATTTACATTCAAGGAGGTAAGAAAATTGTGGTGAAATAAAGTCCTTACTGGATTCTATGTTGATGATAAATTGTACATACAGGGGGGAACTTCAGCTATTTATCGAAACTTAATCCCGAAGTCAGCTTGTTGTTGCTGCACTTCTTCCAGCATCTGTTGTTTCTCTTCATCGGTGAGATTACTGGATTTCCCATTTTTCCCAATGTCTCCATTCAGATCACTATGCCCATTAACCCCATTATCGGTGGTTTCTTCGAAGCATAGCGGCTGGATGGGGGCAATGCTTTCAAAGGTGATTTCCGCTGGTGTTGGCGCGTGTGTTTCCGGATGAAGAACGGTGGCACGGACGGTGATTTTCCCCGCCTGGCGTGTCGAACGGATGAGCACTGGGGCCGAGCCCCATTCCACGGCACGTGGGTTGGCACCAATTGATGCGTCACCGATAATCTCACCCTCACCTTCCACGCTGAAAAGGATGTCCTCTTTGGCGAGTCGGCGCACATTGCCATTGTCGTCAGTCACTTCTGCCACGACCACCACGAAGTCATTTCCATCAGCGGTCAATTGGCATCCTTCTTCATCTACATACAAACGTAACTTTGTGCTCCGTCGTGATGGCATCCGGCGGTCGGTGCATACCACCTTCCCGTCGATGATTCCCTCGGCGGTCATATTGACTTTTTGCCAGTCTTTCTCAAAATAACTATGTTGCCGGGCTTCAAAGAAATCCCACACCCCTTTAAATACGACAGGCGCATTGGGGAGATGTCCTATTTCGTGGGACACAGGAAGCGTCCACTGTTTCTCACCATCGTAGATCGACAACCTAACGGAGTCACAATTGCTGAATACCACGACATCGCTGTCTGAAAATTGTGTCATTTCGTGGGACAGGTGTACCATCGGACCGCTTTCTATGAGGGGGTGGGTGTAGTTGGCTGGTGACTGACTGCGGAATGCCCAATATGCCGTCTTCTTTTGTCGGAAAGCATCGTAGATGCCTCCCCAATAAGGGTCGGGATGATAACCGCGTTGGTGGTCGAAGGGATGCCACAGACAGCCCCCGATAAACTGTCCCGTGGTGTGGTACATCTCATCGATACTCTTTGAGAGCGACATCGCCTGCATCAGTTGCGGACGCTCGCCCCAACTGCGACTGGCACGGTTGAGGTTGTTGTGTGCATACCAGTCATCGACGAGTTCACCAAACTCTCTTGTGAAAATACACTGACGGGGACGGTCTGCCTTTTCGTCATCGCCAGGCCAACCATACACCACATCGTAGTTGTCGGCAATGCCGGCGGAGTGCATGTCGGCAGCAGCGACGGGGCGGTAGGGATAAGGATATTCCTCACGAGTTACGGCAAGTGCATCGAGCGCAAACTGTTCGGGAAAACGGGTCTCGTTGAGAATGGGTTCCCACATCAGCACGCAGGGGTGATTGCGGTCGCGACGGATAATCTCACGGGTGTTTTCTTGCACTTTTTCGGCAAACTCTGGTGCCTTGTTCCAATATTGCCATCCAGGTGTGGCGACAATCACAAACATTCCTAATTCGTCGCAGGCATCCATAAAAGCAGGGTCTTGGGGGTAGTGAGCGGTGCGGATGATAGTGAAACCGGCGTTTCGTAGACGGAGGGCGTCGCGCCACTGCTGACTGTTGGGCAGGGCATTGCCCACGTAGGCGAAGTCCTGATGGCGGTTGGCGCCCACAAACTGATGATAGCGATGGCCGTTGAGCCAGAAACCGTCGGCATCACGGAACTCAAAGAAACGGATGCCAATACGTGTCATGCCGCCATCGACGACAATCCCATTTTGGCGTACACGAGTCTCCAAGCGATAGAGGTAAGGGTCTTCGGGCGACCATAAATGGGGACTTTTCATGTGCATCGTAGCACTGCACCTCATTTGAGAACCCGGAGGGACTGTTTCACGATGAATATCCTTGGCAACAAGTTTTCCTGTCGTGTCAACCAGCCGCTGTTCTATAGTGACAATTTGCTCGGTTGCGAGGGTGTTCTTTAGTCCTGTCTCTACATGAACTGTCGCTTTGCGTTCGCTGAGGTCAGAATAATGCACAAATATACCGCCACCGGCCATATCTCTGGCAGCCACAGCATCGGTAATATGCACCTGTCCCTTGGCTATGAGCCACACATCTCTGTAGATGCCTCCGTGATAGGAAAAGTCGAGCGTCATCTGTGTCTTGCCTGGCGGGTAGGTCTTGTCGTCGCTATTGTCTGCACGAACAGCTATCAGACAACGGTCGCCGGCTTTCACGCCATAGTCGCTCAGATGGAGGGTCACGGGCAGGTAGCCACCCTCATGGCGTTCCACCTCTTTGCCATTCACATAGAAAACCTGTTTCCCCATGATGCCTTCGAAGTGCATATCCACCACCCGGTTGCCTTTGCACTCCTGAGGAACGACGAACCATTTGCGGTACCATGCCACACCCTGATAGTTGCGGCAACCACTGGCCTCTGCTGGTTCTAATGCCACACTGTGGGGAACGCTTATGGTCTGCCATTGGGAATCATCGAGGGTAAGGCTCTCGCCACCTTCGACATCGCCTAGATAAAACTTCCAGCATGGTGACATATTCCACACATCCCTGCCGTCGTCAGGCAAATCAAATAATCCTGCCACCGATACGGCATTTTGTGCTTTGGCGCTCATTGTCAGCGCCATCACCACCACAGCCCATATCATCGCTTTCTTCATTGCTTTCCTTTTTATAGTATCTATAGTGACTATAGTATCTATAGCATTTATTGTATTATCTTTTTCTTTACCTCCCCATCTCGGTATTCCACTTCTACGGTTCTTCCACCACTTGCATGGAGTTTGAAACTTACGTTCCATGATTTGGGCCAGGCTGGCAGGATGATGATTTCGCCATCCACTTCTTGCAGCAGCATTGACTGAAGCCCTATCATGCCCGTGCCACCCCAGTTATGGTCGGGCGACCAGTCGAAACCAGGTCCCCAGAAGGCGGGGAAACGATAGGGACCGCTTTTGAGTTTTTCTGCTGTCAGCCGCGCGGCTTCTTCCGTGAGTCCTAAGCAGGCAGCCCAGATATTATCTTGTTTCCATCCCTTGGAAGAGCGGAAACGAACCACATCGGGGTCGTAGAGATAGGTGTTGCGGGCAATCTCTAAGTTGTCGCGCCCTAAGCCATACAGGCGCCAGGGAAAGACAGGATAGAGTTGTGGACTTTCTTCGTTGTTGATGCGCTCCCATGCCATGGCTGGGGCTATCATTTCCTTTCCATCTACAATCCGATGGGGTATTGGAGGAATGCGTTGCAGAAAACCTATCATGCCGATGGTGTCTACTTCGTGCATGTAGGTCTCGGTGACTGTGCGTAGAGCGGCAAGGGTGGACGAGGGGTTATAAGCCATTTTATAGGTTTCACATGCCGATCCGGGATAGATAACCAGATGGCCATCTTCATCGAGGTTTTTCCTTCCCCGCTGAAGTGCAAGGTATCGGTAGTGCTCATCGAAAAATTGCAGGCAGCTGCGCACCAAAGGTAGATATTTAGAGATGTCCATGCCCCCGTAGGTTTTTGACAACAGGATCATCTGGCAAAACTCCAAAACGGTGTCCCATTCATATTCCAGCCAGGCATTGTATTCCAAACCAGGGTCAAACCCATCGGGGCGTTTCGAACCGTATTCGGCGGGATTGGGAAGACCGAAGTTTTCTATCTGTTCGGTGAAGCAGGCGCCTCCATGCCCCCAATATACCCGACTACGGGTTTCTGCAGTGGGGAGCAGCCGGAGATAGAAATCGAATTGGGACTGTAGCAAGTCATAGTCACCGCTCACCAACAACGGCCAATAGACAAGTCGTTGGTTTTGTGCGGTATGGGTGCCACCGCCCCAGCGACGGTAGTCTGGGCTGAAGTCGCTTTGTGAATCTACATATCGAGGGTCGAAAGTGAATAGACCGCCATTGAATTTTGTGGGCCATGCGCTGTGGGCATTACAACCTAACATATAACGAAAGAGGGTGTAGTTGCGTGAAAGCTCGGCAGCTTCTCCGTCACAGCGAATCCAACTGCGTTGCCAGAACGCTGCCCACCATTGGCGAGTGACCAGGCGGTCGGCTTTCAACCGCACGTTACGTTCTGTGGCATCCAAAGTCTTCCGCCATTCTTCACGACTGCCTTGCACATTGGCGAGGGTAAGTTGGAAATGATGGTGGCGGAGGGCCTTGGAGGTCATACCCCGCAGACGACCACATGAAATCAAGTCCTTCAGTGGATTGTATAAATGGGATGCCTCCGAAAGAAGCCCTTGTTGCATAACGGTATAGTCGAAGACAGTCGCTGGGGGATTCTGATGATAGAATTCGATGAAATCATCACGGCGAATAATGGTGTCGGCATGAGTAACAAGGTCTTTGGGAGCAGTCCATTTGTAGGAGCATTGCTGGGCTTCCTGTCTGCCGACGGGGTGGTCGTAATCGCGCCACGACTCATAGAATATCTGTGCATGAACCGCTTTCGTCGCATTCACTTCTACATGGATGACAGGTTTCCAAACATCCACCCACAGGGTGACGGAATGGGTGGGACAGGAAAGAGTCATCGTGCCATCCGACAAATGGAGTGTCTGGCTGTAGGTGTGTTTTTCTGAGGGAGTGTTCTCGCTTGCAGTATTGTAGACATAAGGTTCACCGACATGTAGGCGAATACGACCTGCTTTCAGCAGTGTGTTGTTCTCATCGAACGAACCGCTACGGCAAACATACATCAAGATGTCGCCATCCTCAGTCCATACGTTCATACCGATGTCACCGCCGCCGCAGGGCATCGACTCTGCGGAATTGCTTCCTGCCACATCCCAAGTGTAGTCTTCTGGCTGCGCCCACAGGGAGAGTGGTAGTAGTAACAGCAATACGTAGAAAAAGCGTCTTGTCATTAGAAAAACCTCAGAGTCTTTGTAATTCTGTGTTTATTAAAAACACATCTCACCAATCATCCGACCTAAACGATGAAAGGGGGAGGTCCTCGCAGAAAACATCACCCTCGACATAGTTGCGGAAAGCATATCTAATAGCCACGGGATGGGCAACGGCATCGCTGCGAACGAGCATCTTGCTGCGACTTACCCATGCCTTGGCGGGATGGAATACACGGTCTGCACCGGCAACCTCAAAAAGTTTTGATTCGTAACAACCATGGCAGTTGATCCACATGTCGGCATGGTTGAAAAAGACGGTCACAGTGTCGTTGGAAATCTCGATGTGGTCATAACGTGGACTCTCGGCGGTGATACCCTTTAGTCCATAGGTCTTCACTAATGCCAGACGAGCAAGTCGTTCACCAGCCACTTGTTTTTTCATCGGGTGGATGCCTTTTTCCAGACCAGCATCTATCAATACGGCCATACCACAGTTGGGAATCATCGCCTCTGCCATAAACTGCTGTTCACGAAGGTATGCCGAACAGATCGTGTCGGCATCGGCTGCGGTGATAAGGTCATAGTCATAAGGGGCAATCTGACAATAGTAGAAGGGAAAGTCGCCTTGTCCGAAATCGCTTCGCCATCCTTTCACCATAGTGGAGAACAGCTCGGCATAGTTCTGATACCGGGGCCAGTTGTCCTCACCCTGATACCAGATGACACCGGCGATACGCAGACCGACAAGGGGATGGAGCATTCCATTATAAAGTGCTGTGGGACATCGTTGTTTGGTCTTATCAACATCTGCTTGATTATCCGGAAGTGTCACCGTAGGGAATGTTTTGAGCCAGTCTCGGTTGAGCCATGCTTCACAGGCTGAACCGCCCCAGCTGGTTACTATCAGTCCCACTGGTACGTCGAGCATTTCATTAAGTAATCGACCGAAATAATAGGCGGTAGCGCTGAATTCACGGACACTCTCAGGCATGGCTTCCAACCATTCGCCCGAAGCGTCTGTCTGGGGCTCGAAGGATGCCTGTCGTTTCACGGTGAAAAGACGGAGCGCTGGGTTGCGGCTGTGGAGAATGGCATCCGATGCCCCCTCGACTGGTTGGTTCTTATAACCTTTCATGGGCATCTCCATGTTGCTTTGTCCCGAGCAGATCCACAACTCGCCAATCATGATGTTGTCAAGAGTCAGTACACTGCCGTCGTCAATCTGTATAGTATATGGTCCACCAGCGGAAGGAGTCTGGAGAATGGCATTCCATGTGCCATCGCGATTGACTTTTACTTTCTGAACGTTGTTGTCCCACGTCGTAGTGATAGTAATCTTTCCACGACTGTCGCTTTTACCCCAGATACGACAATCGCTCTCGCGTTGTAATACCATGCCACTACTGAAGAATGAAGGTAGTTGAACTGTTGCCAGTGCAGGGATGGCTGCTGACACCAATACTATCAATAATATGGCTTTCAGATTTTTAATCATTCTGTAGGTGTCTGTCGGTTATACATTATTTATAAGACGTTTTCCATCCTTTTTTGTAATGATTAGGAAAAAAGCATTACCTTTGCATCAAGATATACTTTTTCAACATTTTATCTATGAACCGATACATTCTGACAACAACTATATTGCTTGTCGTGGCAATCAATATGAATGCGCAACTGCCGTCGTTTGACAAAGATGAATATACTGTCATCGTCCAAAATCCTATCACACCTGTGAAAGACCAGAATAGAAGCGGAACATGCTGGGCTTATGCTTCTTTGGCATATTTTGAAAGTGAAATTCTACGGAAGACAGGTCGGGTTTACGACCTCAGCGAGATGTTTCTGGCTAATAAAGATTACATGGACTGTGCTGTCTATCATGTGCGTATGCATGGTGAAAGTCGGTTCTCCGAGGGTGGGTCAGTGACCGATGCTTTGGAGGTGGCAAGGAATTATGGTCTTTGTCCGCAATCAGCCATGCCCATAGGTGGTTCGCTTTCCGCTGATTCATTGGCCAACTTCACAGAGTTTTTCAGCCTGCTCAAACCATATGTCGAGGCGGTGGCCAAGCCAAAGGAAGATAAAGAGAACGAAAGCAAAGTCGATAAAATATCACCTCAATGGAAAGTGGGCATGCAGAAAATACTTGACCAATATCTCGGTGCTTGTCCAGAAAT
>JAFZAE010000081.1 GCA_017548385.1 Prevotella sp. | reverse complement strand
TAAGGTTGGGGAGTCGGATGCCACAGGCTTCCAACTGTACATTCTTCTTTTCGGAGAGGTTTTTCAGACGCTCGTAGTTGTTGATAAAGATGAAACCACTGCCGTTTTTCTGACGATACGACCAGCGCAAGTGCGAGTCATCACCCTGTGGTATTTCCTGCTCACAGGGGAATACCGCCTCCATCTCCGCCAGCGTCTCACCATAATCTTGCATGAAAAGATGCAGTTTCCGCAACAAGTAGTAATGTGGATTTTTCTGTCCGAACTCATTCAACGGGGCCTGGAAGTCATAGGTTTTGACAGGCATATCGTTGTAGTTGGTTGCTGGTGTACGTTGTGTCTCGTTCAGAGTGTTGAATTTTCCGTCAGGATTCGTGCCACCATGATACATATAATATCCGAGAAGATTAGAGCCGCTCCCCAATTTGACAACCGCCATGGCATAGGCATCCTCGGGATAGAGATAGACGCGACGATGATAGGCCGTCATCATACCACCGCCCAGTTCACAAGTAAAGTACGGATACTCCTCTTTCGCTTTGTTCTCATCGCCTTTGGAATACGATAGTTGTTCGGTAGCAATGGCATCAGAGACACGAAATGCACGGAAATTGAATGCCTTGTAGTAGTTGCCCGTTCCCTCATCGGTGTTTCTGTCCCAAAATCCATCGGCATAATCCCCATAGAGTGGAATCATCTCGCCATAGGGCACAGGCGTTCTTAATTCCGGCCATCCCGTGCGTGTATAGAAAGGCAGGTCGTAGCCTATTTCTTGCGCAATCTGTTTCAGTTTCATCAGGTAGGAACCATGCCCACGAAACTCATTGTCGAACTGTGCGGCAATCACGGGGCCGCCATCTTTCCATTGCAGTCCTTGCACCTGGGTGAAAATCTGTCGGTAGAGCCTTTGCACATATTCCAGGAACAGCGGGTCTTCCGACCTTGTCTTGCATCCCTTGGTAAAAACCCAGTCGGGTATTCCCCCATTGCGAACCTCTCCATGACAGAATGGTCCAATCCTCATGACAACGGGCATTCCCTCATCCTTACAGATTTCGAGAAAGTGTCTCAGATTGCGTTGTCCGCTCCAGTCGTACTGTCCTTCGATTTCCTCGATATGATTCCAGAACACATAACAGGCAATGATTGTGATACCGCCGGCTTTCATCTTCCGGATTTCCTGTTGCCACTCTTCCGCAGGTATACGTGAATAATGTATCTCTCCCATGGCTGGAACAACCCTTTTTCCGTCGAACATCAGACTATGGTTGTCCCATGTGACGACAGGCAAGCGCAAACTATCCGAATAGTTGGCTGCATGCATTGCTGATGAGAGTATCAGGCAGAGGAGAAACAGTGTCTTTTTTTTGAGCATTACAATTGGAAGACGTAGATGATGGAGTAGAATAATTGTACGACGGCAACATATAGGATGAACAGCGGGATAAACTGCTGGATTCCCTTTGCCATTGCATTGAAAACATCCACTATTCCTCGCATAGCGCCACTGAGCAGGCCGTAGGTGACGGCCATGACGATGGCACAAAATGCCAACATCGGGATAAGACTCCGGCTGAAACTACTGGGGAAGAGTTGACCAGTGACACTTCTCAATGGCGCATTGGGCACAAAAGCCAACAAGATGATGATAACAACAGCAATCAACAATACGACGAGAACCGCCCTCAAGGCAAACCTCTGCCTATATGCCAATGGTTTTTTCCTTCTCACCAAAGCCCTTGCTATACCACTTTGAGCAATGGCCCCCCATGCCATAGCCACCACCAGAATCCAAACCAGCGGTTTGGAAGCCACATTGCTGACAAATGAGCCAAAGAACCACCTGATGCCTTCGTTGCCAAGCAACGAACGCACCGTATTGTCAGGCATGGCTGCAGCAATAAGCCACGACACCACAAACAGCAACAATTGCAAAAGCAATGCCGCTGCTGTGACGTAAGCGAATATCCGTCGTATACAAATCGTATTATCCCTCATCTGGATGCAGGTTGTCGATGTCGAGGATTCTCAGTTCGAGGGCTCTCACAACCAGTCTTGTGGCATTTACCCCCACTCCTCCATTTCCTCCCGGGAAAAGTTTCTGAACAAGTTCGTTCTGGCGTTTCTCCAAGCTTTTCACACCAAAAGGCATCCCCCGAAGATTGGTGATTTGCTCCTTGGTGTAGCCCAGCGCGAGATGTCGGAGGAATCTCTCGTCATATTCATCTATCTCATAGTCGACCAAAGCCTCCTGCCTCATCAGTTGGCTTCCGACACTGTATTTGAACCTATCAACGATTTTCTCCAGGATGGGCTGATTGAATACCAGCCTTTTGCCGCTCATCACGCTGAAGACATCCCCCCGTGTGAGCAGTTCTCCTGTTTTAAGAATGACGCCGTCGGCTCCTGCGTCGAGCACATCGACCCAGAGTTTCTCATTGAGTATCTCGCCTGTGAAGATGAGCACTTTCACCTTTGGGTGCATCTCCTTGGTTTGTCGGCAAATCTCCACACCTACAGTGGTGGAACCTCCAAGTCCAAGGTCCAGCAAGACGAGGTCGGGCATTTCCTGTTTGAGCAGTTTCCAGTATGCTGTCTCACTCTCGGCAGTTCCGATAATCTGTGCTTCGGGGATGTCGTTGCGTATGATACCCTCAGTGCCTTTCAGTTCGAGTGGCACATCTTCGACGATGATAATTTTAAAATTTTCCATATAGATTGTTGTTTTTAGTTTCTTTGACGGGATGATGGTATAATGGACAAAAATGATGAATAGGCTTTTACTGTCGTCGGTTGACTTTTGCGAGTGTCACGATGATGTCGGTGCCCCCACGCTGGTTTACCTCGGCTACGATACCGCACCCTCGAGCATTCGTCACCTCACCCGTATCTCGGATGATTTGCCGACATAGCAGGAATGGCAGGTTGTGCATGTGAGGATTGAACAATTCCTGGCATTCAGCCTCTGTGGTTTTCATCTGTTCCATCCAGAAATGAATGAGCATATAACCCTTTCCTTTCTCCTCGATGGAAGGAGTCGGTGTCTTACCCCCATTTTGTTTTCTAAGAATTTCCATCATATAGTTGAGCATTGTCTTATCTCCTAAGACAAAAGCCTTGGCATATGCCTGAGGTGTTTTATCGCCCAGCAGTTCATTGAGCCTGATAGGGACACAATCCGGTTTGACGCTTGTCACCTGACGCATGGCCTGTGCGCTGAGCAAGGCGTAAATCTCTTTGTAATAGACAGCCAGTTCGTTGATATTCTGGATGTTGCCATCGCCATCGTCAATCAAGTTTCTAATCCTTGAAGGATAGTACATGGTCTCGTGTTTCAACGTACTGAGGCAATTGTCGAGCACACTGTTGCACACATGGAGCCGACCATCTTCGTACTGCAGTTTTCTAAGTCCGTCCTCAGCATGGCCAATCATCTTCATTCGTTCTCCATAGGTGTCGATACTCTTATGCAGAGAGTCGAGGATTTTGGCCACGATTTCCTGCAAAGCCTGTGGCAATTTGTCGTTTCCTTCTACCAGCCTGTTGATTTGATTAAGTTTATCCTCGTCTTTTTTGTCGGATAACAGGATATCATTGATATTCCTGACACGCTCGACACAAAATCTATAATAGACCATGTGTCTATAATAGAGCATAAAATAAGCCAACAGGATAAGCAAGGCAAGAATGACCAGGATGACAATAGCCACATATTTATTTGCTTGTGATTTCTGCATGACACGACAATATTCACCCAGTGTATTGTCGGCAGACATCTCCTTGAACAAGGTTGTATATACCTTATTATTATATCTATATCGGGTCCAGTCGTGCAGTGCCAGCGAAGCGATGGCCGACTCATTTCTGATGGTGAGTATCAACTGATAGTTGAGGGGGATACTGTCGTGATACCATGTAATTTCGGGCAACGCAACAGAGTTTGCACTTACAGGCATCATCGTGTCGGTCTTCTGAGGATGGTACGTCCTATAGATTTCGTTGACACTTCTAATGGCAGAATCGGCATATTGAAGCGTTTGCTCATACATGCCATTTTTATTGGAGGCAGTGAGGCGGTCGGCATATTCACTCACTTTCTTTTCCATGACGGACCTATCCTCGGTGCCAGGTGCTGCCATGGCTGCTGTCCATACCGTGGCGGTCATGACACCCATCATCAAGAGAGTTCTCATCACCCCCTTGGGTAGGCGGAAGAAGAAACGGCTCCCCTTCCCTTTCTCACTTTCCACCCCGATTGAACAGACGCTGAAGAGTGAACTTGTCTTTTTGTATTTCTCTATAATGCCTTTGCAGTTGACCAGTCCGAATCCATGGCTGCTATCAGTCTTTGCCGTATGCCCGGCACTTATCAAAGCCTCGTCGGTGATGGCTTTTTTCTCCACGCTGAAAGCCGCGGCCACCTGCTCCTCGGTCATGCCCTCTCCTGTGTCC
>JAFZAE010000080.1 GCA_017548385.1 Prevotella sp. | reverse complement strand
TCTATTAGGGCGATTGCCTGCATTGACTTATCACTCTGTGTTCCCACCACTGTTCCAAAGGCTAAAGGTGTGTTGCCAGCGGTAATTCGTGGACGACTGCGGGTAAATGATGAGGCACTGTATGCCATGGAGCGGAATTCACGTACCTCCTGAAAGAGTATCGATGACATGCCGCCACCAAAATAATCGCTGAACAATTGCAATGGAACACGCTCCTCAATGGTGGGCAATGGCTTGATGCTCTCGTAGGTGGCAAAGAGGGTCTGGCGTGACTTAGGCATATCATACAGAAGTACCAACGGCTCATCATATTGTTGTACGTCGCGGCTGTAGTCGATGAAGGTATGTGTGCAACGGTCGCAGGGGAGGTGGCTTTTCAGCGTCGATGCCACCTTACCACTTGGCAGTGTGCCACTATAACTGATGACAGATTCATGGGTAAGTAAATCTTCGAATTCATCAATCAGTTCCTCACCCGTCAGACTCTTTATTTCTTTTTTCCCCAGTTGATTCAAGTAGATGGATGCATTGCCGTAGGCAACCTTTTCTATCATCGCCCTGAGTACCTCGCGGTTTCCCTCGTCAAAGGTCTTATGGGCTGTCTTCATCATGTCACGCAACTGTTTCATCGATTTTTTGTCGGATTGCACATGATTCATCATATGACCTAGTAACTTCACTGTGCTATCGAAATGTTTGTCGATACCGGTCAATACTATAACGAAGTTGTCGCTGCCAGCGTCAAAGGAAAGAGTTGCTCCTAACTGTTGAAGTGAGACTCCGAATTTCTGTCGTGACAGAGAATCGGTGCCCACTAAGTCGAGGAGGTTGGACAATGCTTCCAGACGTGGAGAGGCTAAGATGCCTTTATTGTAGGAGAGGGTAAGTTTGAACAGGTCATTGAATTTGTTTTCGGCTGTGTAGAGCGTACAATATTCTCCTAATGTTGTTGTGGTGACATCGTTGTCAAAATCGAGCAGGCGAGGAGGGTAATCTGTGGCGGGCACAGTTTTTAGCCTTTGGGCATATGCCGATTCTGCATTTTTGTTTTTCGGAATAATGGGGCGGTAACCAGGTTGGCTCACTTTGTCTTTGGGATATCTGCCTGTCTTTTTCTTGAATCGTACGAAAGGGGCATTCAGATAGCGGTTTGCGGCGGCGATAACATCTTGTTTCGTGAGTCGGTCTATGGCATGTACTTTGTCAAGATACTCCTGCCAACTATGTCCAGACGACATGACCATGACCATCTGCATCGAACGGTTGTCGATGGTTTCCAAAGTCTTCTTGGCACTAAGTAAAGCCTCAGTTTTTACGCTATTGAAGGCTTCATCGCTGAAGTCACCTTTACATAAACGACGTATCTGTGACAGAGAAACCTTTTCAGCCTTCTTGGTGGAGCCAAATAGGTTGGGGACAATGACCACTCCACATATGCCGGCATCATTCAGACTCTCTGCCATAGCCATCGACTGCATGACCACTCCTTCGTTGTTGAGTGAGTCGAGCATACCTGCTTTCTCGTTATACAATAACGACATCGCTAAGTCCATGGCATTGGCATCGGGCTCAAATTGTGTCGGCGCCTTATATATCAAAGCCTCAGCTTGAACGATGGGTATGGGAATCTTAATCTCTGCTGTCCGCTCCTCTGTGATATCGGGTAGGGGAGAAAGGGTGCGTGTGGGTTTTACACCTTTGCGGATTCTGCCGAAAGTGCGCTCCAATAAGGGGACGATGACATCACTGTCGAAATCGCCGCAAAGCACAAGCCCCATGTTTCTGCCCACGTAGTATTTCTCGTAGAAGGCTTTCATCTCTGACAGTCGTGGATTCTTCAGATTCTCAGTGCTGCCAATGATAGGGTATGCGTAAGGACGATTGCCGAACATCTCTTTCAGGACTTTCTCCAAAGCCGTATTCATCATATCGTCCGAATACATGTTCTTCTCCTCATAGACAGTCTCCAACTCTCCCTGGAACAGACGGAAAACGGGATTAATCAGTCGGTCGCTGTTGAGGATGCACCACTGTTCAAGATAGTGAGGAGTGAACGAATTGTGGTAATAGGTGTAATCCCAACTTGTCCCAGCATTGAGTCCTGTTCCGCCATATTGGGAGATGAGACGGTTGAATTCATTGGGAATAGCATAGTCGCCAGCCTTCTGATTAAGTCGGTTGATATCTATTTGGATGCGTTGGCGCGTGGCTTCATCCCTGGTGGTGGCCAATTGGTCGTAACATGCCGAGATTGAGTCAAGCAATGGCTTTTCTGCGGCATAGTCGACGGTACCTATTTCATCTGTGCCTTTAAACATGATGTGCTCGAAATAGTGGGCAATACCAGTGTCAGGACAGTCCTTTGCCCCTGCATTCACGACCACGGCACCAAAGACCTTGGGTTGGGAGTGGTCTTCATTGAGCCACACCTTCATGCCATTGCTCAGCGTCAGTTCCTGAACATCTAACGCTCTGACATTCTGTGCAATGACACCTAAATGAAATGCTGCCGCCATACATAGCGACAGCATAATCTTTTTTAATATCATAGTTGGTATTAAAAGTTGAGCCTATTATTGTTTGGTATAGGGGATGGAAGAGTATTTAAAGGTATTGCCGTCCCAACGGTCACAAATGGCTTTCTCCACCTTGTCCTCTAATTTTACAAACTCAATATTGGAACCAGATTCTGATAAGACAACCTTCTTATATTCATCTCTTTTGGCACGCTTGAGGTCTTTGTTGACAAGATCGGTAAGTGCATAGTTGGCAGAGAACAATTTTTTGGAGGGGTCGAAATCATAGAAAATCACCACAAAGTCGCCTTTTCTCTCATACATGACGCCAAAAATCTTGCCGCCTTTGTCATGTTGCCATATTTTGTAGGTAGAGGAAATTGTACCACTGTCGAGCTTTTCAATATCGGTGTCTTTGGTGTTGTTTGCAAACCTCAGATAGTCGTTGTCATTACTATCTTCAATCACAAAATTGTCTTTGCTTCCATCGTATGCCTTTTCATCTGACAGGTAGCGTAATACTTGATAGTTGGCGAAGAATTGTGGACGATAGGCGCAGGTCGCTGCTACAAATTGTTTGAAAGTTGGCTTGTCGGTGTCAACCTGGAAAGCATCGTCCAGCCATGTCGTGTCCATTTTTGCAATGGTAAGCGTATCCATTGTTGGAGCTTCCTTCACTTTATCCAATGCCTCTTTGGCAATTTGTGTACTGTCTTTGCTTGGGTCTTCTTTTGTGCAAGACCAAAAACTAATTGCCGCAATGGCAAAGATGCCTAAAAATAATGCTTTCTTCATTTTTGATATGTGTTTAGTGAGTAATTCTTTTTCAAAGCACAAAAATAACCAAACAACAACAATTTTCAAAATAAATCTACAATTATTTCATTTTTTCAAATCTTTTTTAACAACAATCTTTGTCTATTACCTTTTTTTTCTTATATTTGCCCAAAACTATGTAATACACTAAAAATTCGGATACTATGACAGCTTCAGCTAATCAAAATGACACAAGAAGTCAACGTGTCTATGATGACTTCGTGAAAGTAATCCAAAGCTTTGTCCCCAAAGATAATATTTATACCGACGAACTGCGTACGTTGGGGTGGGGCACCGATGCCAGCTTTTACCGGCAGATACCCAAAGTGGTGGTTAGAAGCGACAGTGAACAGCAAGTGGCACGGATTATCGGCGTATGTAAACAGTTTAAACTGCCTTTCACTTTCCGTGCGGCAGGCACATCACTATCCGGTCAGAGTATCAGTGACTCTGTCCTTATTGTGGCTGGCAAGCATTGGGAGAAATATGAAATCGGCCCAGGCCAGGAGACCATACGACTTCAACCAGGCATCGTAGGCTCAAGGGTTAACGAGATACTGAAACCCTATGGACGAGTGTTTCCACCCGACCCTGCCTCGATAGGTAGTGCAATGGTGGGTGGTATCGTCTGCAACAACGCCTCGGGAATGAACTGTGGCGTCCATGCCAACAGCGACCGGATGATGGTGAGTGCAAGACTAGTTCTCACTGATGGCACAATCGTCGATACGGGTGATGAGAAAAGTCGTGAGGAATTCCGCAAGACGCATGCCGACTTCATCCGCAAGATTGAGGAACTTCGTGACCGCGTAAGAGCCGACAAAGAACTCGCTGAGCGTATTCGTACCAAATACAGCATTAAGAATGTGACGGGACTTAATCTCCGTCCACTTATCGCTTATGACGATCCCTTCGATATCATGGCTCATTCGATGGTGGGCTCTGAGGGTACGCTGGCATTCCTTTCAGAGGTCACTATGCGAACTCTGCGCGACTATAAGTATAAGGCATCAGCCATGGTCTATTTCCTCACCATGAAAGAGAGTTGTGAGGCGGTAGTGGCTATGAAGAAACTCAAGGCGGGTGAAGAAGACCTGGATATGAGTGCAGAAAATCTGGTGGTGAAAAGTGCCGAGATGCTCGACTATATGTCGTTGAATTCGGTCGACGACCCTGTATTCCTCAAATACAAGGAGGATGTGGACGCTGGACGTATCGAGGGTGTTGAACCAGGTGACTATCACAATCTCACGGCCATTCTTACCGAGACAAAGGGCATCACACACGAACAACTCTTGGAGAAAATCAAACGTATCCAAGAGTGCTTGTCGACTTTCAAACTATACATCCCTGCCGAGTTTACCGAAGATCCTGCAGTCTATGGCAAATACTGGGCTATCCGCTCAGGTATATTCCCTTCAGTAGGTGGAACACGACCTATTGGTACGTCATGCCTCATCGAGGACGTCGCCTTCCATATCGAGGATTTGCCCGAGGCTACCGTGAAACTGCAGAAACTCATCGCCGACCATGGCTATTCTGATGCATGTATCTATGGACATGCCTTTGAGGGTAACTACCACTTCATCCTTAACCAAAGTTTCAAGAGCGAGGAAGAGGTGAAACGCTATGAGGAGATGATGCGCGATGTGGCACGCCTTGTGGTCGAGGAATATGATGGTTCACTGAAGGCGGAGCATGGAACTGGTCGCAATATGGCTCCTTTTGTAAAATATGAATGGCGTGACAAGGCTTATGAGGTGATGAAGGAACTGAAAGCAATCTTCGATCCCGAAGGACTGCTTAACCAAGGCGTTATTTTCAACGACGACCCGGAGTGCTTCATCAAATGCCTGAAGCCTCTACCCGTACTCGACTATGATTTTGACAAGGTGCCAGATGGCGGCGAGTTCCTCAAATTAGGAGAGGGGAAAGTTTCTACTGCCCGAGAGACTATCGAGGCCGTTAAACGCGCCAATAAGTGTATTGAGTGTGGGTTCTGTGAGGTCAACTGTATGTCGTGTGGACTGACACTTTCCTCACGTATGCGTATCGCCGTTCAGCGAGAAATTCGTGAACTGGAGAACACGGGCGCCGAACCCCAGCGAGTGGCCAAACTGAAGAAACAGTATAAATACTATGGCGACCAGACTTGTGCCACTGATGGTTTGTGCTCCACCTCATGCCCGATGAAGATTAACACAGGTGAACTAACACACCTCATCCGTCAGATGAACATGCTTGACAGCAAGATGGGATATCGTGTGGGTGAGTTCGCTGCGAATCATATGGGAGGCATCAAGAAAGGTCTCCGTGTGGTGCTAGATGTGGCGCATTTAGGACATATAACGCTAGGTTCAAAGGCGATGTCAAGTGTATGTCGAGGAATGAACAAAATGGGACTGCCTCTATGGACCACGGCGATGCCAAAGAAGAAAAAACAGCCAAAGCCGGGCTCGCATGTGGGAAAAGCGGAGACAGAGGACCTGAAGGTGGTTTATTTCCCCAGTTGTATCAACCAGACCATGGGACTCTCAAAAGAGGCTCCTGTGGAGCATCCGTTGGTAGATGAGGTGTGCCATCTGCTCAATAAGGCTGGTTATGAGGTTATCTTCCCTGAGAATATGCACAAAATGTGTTGCGGACAGATATGGGAGAGCAAGGGGATGCTCGACATAGCAGACCGCAAGAGTGGTGAACTGGAGGAAGCCCTATGGAAAGCCAGTGAGCATGGACGCTATCCTGTGCTCTGTGCACAAAGTCCGTGTCTACATCGCATGAAGAAGGTCATCAGCAAAATGAAACTCTATGAACCGGCAGAGTTTATTATGACATATCTAAAAGATCGCCTCGACTTCCATCCAATCGACCGGCCTATCGCCTTACATCTGACCTGCTCAACACGTGAGATGGGGGTGGCAGACGATTTGATTGCCCTGGCAAAACTTTGCTCTCGTAATGTCTATCTGCCGGAGGGCGTAGGATGCTGTGGATTTGCCGGCGACCGTGGATTCACCTATCCGGAGATGAACAAATATGCTCTTCGTAAGCTAAAACCGCAAATCGAGGAGCATCACATCGAAATCGGTTATTCCAACAGCCGAACCTGTGAAATCGGACTACAGACTAACACTGGCATCCCCTATATGAGCATCGTTTATCTGGTCAACGAATGTACTACCAGAAAAAAATGAATGTAGTTTTTAGTCTTTAGACATATGTGAATTGACATCGCCCTATAACGTTATAACGATGTTATCTCATTCATAAACTCCCTTCATAAAACGTGGTGATGCTTCGTGGGGGTAGGACGGCTTTTCCATCAGTGCTTCCCACAGGTTTGAGCGTCTCGCCCTCCTCGTCCGATGTCCGGAACATCTGCCATCTGCAGTGGCGACCATCGGAGAAGTTGAGGGCGAATTCTTTTGATTCAGTACTGTAGTTGATAACTACCGA
>JAFZAE010000079.1 GCA_017548385.1 Prevotella sp. | reverse complement strand
ATGTACGAGACTCACTACGGCCTAAGCAAAGAATATGAAGTAAGCTGCGAAGAACTGGATTTCCTCAATGACATCGCTAAGGAAAATGGTGTCACTGGAAGCCGCATCATGGGTGGCGGCTTCGGAGGATGCACCATCAATTTGGTGAAGGACGAGCTCTACGATCAGTTTATCGCCGACGCCAAAAAGAAATATGCAGAGAAATTCGGCAAAGAGCCAAAAGTCTATGATGTTGTCATTGGCGATGGCTCAAGGAAAATCTGCTAAGGATAATCTGAAGAATCGGAACAATCTGAATAATCAAAATTATCAGAGTATACATTACCACAAAAAGCGGCCAAAAAGCCGCTTTTTGTGGTATTATCCTCATGTAAAACATTAAAAAGTGTAAAAAAGACACTTTTATGTTTTATAACATATTTTTTTATGCTGCAACTATTGCAAAAAAATTGTATTTTTACACCCAAAATATTACTATCTCACAAAAACACAAATTTATGAAAACAATTAAAGGTTTATTTTTGGGTGCAGGAGTGGCATTGGCCATGTTTTCTGCCTGCACAAGCGAGCCCCAACTGACAGCCTCAGGATTGGATCCCGCAAAGTTCGACACAATCATCGGCGACAAGCAAGTGAAACTTTATGTGCTTAAAAACGCTGCTGGTATGGAAGCCTGTATCACCAACTATGGTGGTCGCGTGGTTTCACTCATGGTGCCCGACAAAGATGGCAAATTCACTGACGTGGTGCTGGGCTATGATAACATCAAGCAGTATGCAGACACGACAAAGTATGCCAGCGACTATGGCTCATCTGTAGGACGCTATGCAAACCGCATCAAGGATGGTAAATTCAAAATTGACTCGGTAGAGTATCAGTTGAAGAAAAACGACAAGCACGATGGTGGTCGCGACCACTGTCTACATGGTGGCGGTGCCACAGGATGGATGAATCAAGTGTATGAAGTAGTGGATTATAATGACTCTACACTGATTCTGCAGCTGAAAGTTGCAGATGGTGAGAACGGCTTCCCAGGTGCCGTGACAGCCACAACGACCTATGCCCTCACCGCAGACAACACCCTAGACATCAAGTTCGAGGCATCTACCAATGCAACCACCATCATAAACATGACCAACCACAACTACTACAATCTAAATGGCGATATGTCAAAAGAAGCCATGGATATGGTGTTGATGGTCAATGCGGACAAATACACTCCCTCCGACGACTCCTATATGACCACTGGCGAGGTTCTGCCTGTTGAAGGTACACCGATGGACTTCCGCCAGCCCACCGTCATCAAGGAGAACATGGAAAAAGACACCACTTTCCAGCAGATCAAGAATGCTGGTGGCTATGACCACAACTGGTGTCTTAACACCTATGACCTGGAGCAAGGGAAAGGTGACGACACACAGGTTTGTGCCTCTCTCTACTCTCCCACCACAGGCATTTTCATGGAAATGTTCACCAATGAGCCAGGCGTACAAGTCTATTCTGGCAACTTCCAGGGTGTAGGCGAGGGAGCTGACAATAATCGCAAGGGTGGCATCAAATATCCACAGCACGTGAGTGTATGTTTGGAGAGCCAGAAATATCCCGACTCCCCCAACCATCCCGAATGGCCCTCACCAGTGGTCAAGAAAGGCGAGAAATATTACAGCCATGCAGCTTATAAATTCTCTGTGAAATAATAACAGAACTCATCTTTCGGAAGTTAAATAGAAGTCGTTTCTTTACATTTGACTTCCGAAAGTTGAGAGAATACGAAACTAGAATAAAACAAAATAACTACAATGAACTGGAATTTACCTGAGTTTCAATGGCTAGACTGGACAATCCTTGCTGTAGGTGTGATAGCCATTGTGTGGGCGATTTACCGCTCCATTAAGAAAGATAAGGCGAAAATGGCTGGTGCCGACTCACAGGACTACCTGTTCGGTAAAGGCGAGCCTTGGTACGTTATCGGTATGGCTATTTTTGCTGCCAATATCGGTTCTGAGCACCTCGTAGGTCTTGCTGGTACTGGTGCCAAAGACGGTGTGGGCATGGCCCACTGGGAGATGCAAGGCTGGATGATTCTTATCCTCGGCTGGCTCTTCGTACCATTCTACCAGCTTCTTAACAACAAAATGGGCAAGATCATTACCATGCCCGACTTCCTGAAATTCCGCTATACCAAGGCTACAGGTTCTTGGCTCTCCATCATTACTTTGGTAGCATATGTGCTGACAAAGGTTTCTGTGACAGCCTTCACTGGAGGTATTTTCTTTGAATATCTTTTAGGCATTCCATTCTGGTGGGGCGCTATCGGACTTATAGCCATTACGGCCGTCTTTACCGTCTTCGGTGGCATGAAGGGCGTGATGACACTATCTGCCATCCAAACGCCTATCCTTATCATTGGTTCATTCCTTGTGCTCTTCCTCGGTTTGGCAGCCTTAGGTGGTGGAAGTATCGCAGAAGGATGGTCTAGTATGATGGAATACTGTAATCAGTTGCATGACGGCTATGGCACGACACATATGTTCCATTGGGAAGAAGGTGATCCTCTCTATCAAGAATATCCTGGTTTTGTCGTATTCATCGGTGCCTCCATTATTGGTTTCTGGTACTGGTGTACCGACCAACATATCGTACAACGTGTGCTTGGCCAGAGAAAAGGTGAGGATAATGCTGAGGTAATGAAACGCGCTCGTCGCGGCACCATCGCTGCAGGTTACTTCAAACTGCTGCCTGTATTCATGTTCTTGATTCCAGGTATGATTGCAGCCGCCTTGGCAAAGAATGGACAATTCGACCTTTCAAACACCGACGCAGCCTTTGCAGGCATGGTGAAACAAGTGCTTCCTATGGGTGTGAAGGGTATTGTTACCATCGGTTTTATTTGTGCGCTGGTTGCCTCTTTGGCAGCATTCTTCAATAGTTGTGCCACACTCTTCACCGAAGACTTCTACAAGCCAATGAAGAAAGGCAAGAGCGAAGCTCATTATGTGTTGGTTGGCCGTATTGCTACAGTTGTAGTTGTATTACTTGGTCTTGCATGGATGCCAGTGATGATGTCTATGGATACGCTGTATAGTTATCTCCAGGGAATTCAGTCATTGTTGGCTCCCGCCATGGTAGCAGTCTTCACGCTTGGTATCTTCTCCAAGAAGATTACCCCCAAGGCTGGTGAATGGGGACTTATCAGCGGTTTTGTCATCGGTATGCTCCGACTTGTTACCAACGTCATCACAGATACAGGCAAAGCAACTATGGATGGTGCATTCTGGGACAACACTGCATGGTTCTGGCAGACCAACTGGCTTGTATTCGAATGCTGGTTGCTTGTCTTCATTATCTTAGTAATGGTGGTTGTATCCTTCTTCACTCCTGCTCCTTCCAAGGAACAAGTGGAGGCCATCACCTTCACAGGCGACTATCGCAAGCAGATCCGTGAGAGCTGGGGTATCTGGGATATCGTAGCCACTCTGGGTGTCATTGCTCTTTGTGCCTGCTTCTACGCATACTTCTGGTAAAATCATTAATAGATTCGGAGTAATCAGAATAATCAGAATAGTCGATTACTCCGAATCCTTTTCAAAATAACAACAACTATGACTGGATATTACGGTGAACACTCCAAAGTCTTTGTGTCAGTAGACTGTATTGTCTTCGGTTTCGACCAAGGGAAGTTGAAACTACTGATAGGTCGTCGGCAGATGGACCCTGGACGTGGAGAGTGGTCACTCTATGGTGGATTTGTTAGACAAGACGAGAGTCTGGAAGAATGTGCCAGCCGCACACTATACAGTTTGACAGGCTTGCAAGACATCTATATGAAACAAGTGGGTGCTTTCGGTGCTATCGACCGCGACCCAGGCGAGCGTGTTATTACCGTGGCCTATTGTGCCCTCATCAACGTGAAAGACTACGATGACCTCCTGCGTCGTGAGCACGGTGTGGAATGGGTGAGTTTGGACGAATTACCCAAGTTATATTCCGATCACAACACAATGGTTCGGAAAGCTATTACGCTGCTTCGTCGCCGTGTAAGCACTGAGCCACTGAGTTTCAACCTGCTGCCGGAACTATTCACCCTCACCCAACTGCAGCATGTCTATGAAGCCATTCTCGGAGAAGAGATTGATAAGCGGAATTTCCGCAAGCGCATCAAGACCATCGACTTCATTGAGCGGACGGAATATATCGACAAACTCTCATCAAAACGTGGAGCTGCCCTGTATCGCTTCAACAAAAACGCATACAGTATGGAGCCCACCTTCAAGCTTTAGGATCAAATGTAAAGCCTGTATGTCCTAGATATACTAGGGATACTAGGAATACTAGAAAATCTAGGGATACTAGAAATACAAAAAAAGACAAAAGCCACCAAGAAAACAAAAAAGGAAAAAATATGTTAGAAGAATTAAAAGAAAAAGTGTTCCGCGCCAACCTTGACCTGGTAAAGCACAATCTTGTGATTTTCACCTGGGGCAATGTGTCGGGAATTGACCGTGAGAAAGGTCTTGTGGTTATCAAGCCCTCTGGAGTGGACTACGATGTAATGAAAGCCTCAGATATGGTAGTGGTGGATTTGGAAACAGGAAAAGTGGTGGAAGGCGACCTTAACCCCTCCTCCGATACACCCACACACCTTGTGTTATACCGTGCCTTCCCTGAATTGGGCGGCATCGTCCACACACACTCTACCTATGCCACCGCATGGGCGCAAGCGGGCAAGGACATCCCAAGCATCGGCACTACCCATGCCGACTATTTCCATGACTGCATCCCCTGCACCGATGCTATGGTAGAGGCACAGATGCCCGAATATGAGAAGGAAACCGGCGTTGTCATCGTTGAGCGTTTCCGTCGCGACAACATCAATCCTGTCCATACTCCTGCTGTGTTGGTCAAGAATCATGGTCCATTCTCATGGGGAAAGAATCCTGACCAAGCCGTCTATCATGCCGTGGTGGCAGA
The DNA here is from genome assembly GCA_017548385.1 of Prevotella sp. Lineage (GTDB taxonomy): Bacteria > Bacteroidota > Bacteroidia > Bacteroidales > Bacteroidaceae > Prevotella. The sequence continues at coordinate 10,805 of JAFZAE010000079.1, read as the reverse complement.
ACAAGTAGCCAAAATGGCCTTTATATCATTCTGCGTCAACCCCGCCACGACCATGAATCCGCTCCTCATTGAGAAGCATTTTTCGCGTAAGCATGGTCCTAACGCCTACTACGGACAGAAGAAGAAACAATAAGTATTTATTTAGGAGTTTCGGAGTTTGGGAGTGTAGACAATACTTATATTACTATAGTAACTATAGCCACTTTTAAAAACATAAAAATCTATCAATAATAAAAAACTAATAAAAGTAACAATTATGAAAAAGCCTTTTGAAAATTATGAGATTTGGTGGGTAACTGGCGCACAGTTGCTCTACGGAGGTGATGCAGTCGTTGCTGTCGACGGTCACAGTAAGGAAATGGTAGCCGGCCTCAACGAGAGCGGTATCATTCCTATCAAGGTGGTGTATAAAGGCACTGCCAACAGTAGCAAGGAAGTAGAAGATGTGATGAAAGCAGCCAACAACGAGGAAAAGTGCGTGGGTATCATAACCTGGATGCACACTTTCTCACCTGCCAAGATGTGGATTAAGGGTTTGCAGGCTCTGCAGAAGCCTCTGCTCCATTTCCATACACAATACAATGCCGAAATCCCTTGGGATGCCATCGACATGGACTTCATGAACCTGAACCAGAGTGCTCACGGTGACATTGAGTTTGGACATATCTGCACACGTATGCGTGTTCCCCGCAAAGTGGTTTGTGGCTACTGGAAGAATGAGGATACCCAGAAGAAGATTGCTGTTTGGGCACGTGTGGCTGCTGGTGTTGCCGATGCGCACAACGTACGTTGCTTGATGTTTGGTATGAACATGAATAACGTGGCAGTGACCGATGGCGACCGTGTGGAATTTGAACAACGTATGGGCTACCACGTAGACTACTATCCCGTAAGTTCTCTGATGGAATATTATAAGAAAGTGACCGATGCTGAAGCTGATGCTTTGGTTGAGGAATACAAGAAACTCTACACCATCAAGATTGACGAGAGCGGTGAAGAGGTATACTGGGAGAAAGTGAAAAACTCTGCAAAAGCAGAGATTGCCCTCCGCCGCGTGCTGAAAGACGAGAATGCCACCGCCTTTACTACCAATTTCGACGACCTTGGTGATGCAGACATCGACGATCCCAACTTTGTTGGTTTCGACCAGATTCCAGGTCTTGCCTCACAACGTCTTATGGAGGAAGGTTACGGTTTTGGTGCAGAGGGTGACTGGAAGACAGCTTGCCTATATCGTACGTTGTGGGTCATCCAACAAGGTATGCCAACTGGTTGCTCTTTCCTCGAGGACTACACACTGAACTTCGCTGGTGATCGCAGTTCTTGTCTCCAGAGCCACATGCTCGAGATCTGTCCACTGATTGCTGTTGATAAGCCCAAACTCGAAGTGCACTTCCTCGGTATCGGTATCCGCAAGCAGCAGACCGCCCGCCTAGTGTTCACTTCTAAAGTAGGTCGTGGTATCAAGGCAACCGTTGTTGACCTAGGCAATCGTTTCCGCCTCATCTCACAGGAGGTTGAGTGCATCGAACCCAAGCCCATGCCAAAACTCCCCGTCGCTTCAGCTCTGTGGGTACCACAACCCACCTTCGAGATTGGCGCAGGTGCATGGATCTTGGCAGGTGGCACACACCATAGTGCATTCTCCTACGACATCACTGAGGAATATTGGGAAGACTTCGCCGAAATGCTTGGTATCGAATATGTCAAGATTAACAAAGACACCCAAATCTCTGAGTTTAAACAAACCCTCCGCAACAACGAGGTTTATTATTACATCAATAAGGCGTTGAAATAATTCGTTTAGTAGTTAAAAAGTAGTTAAAGGGGAGTTAAAAAGTAGTTAAAGGGACGTATGCTCCATTTGCTACAACCCATGCCTCAAATATTTGACACTATTATCGTTTATGATAACGAGTTTTAAAGATGTCATCGCTTGGCAAAAAGCCTATCAATTTGTGTTACAGACATACAAGGTAACAGCCAAGTTTCCAGATTATGAGAAATATGGATTATCTTCTCAATTCCAAAGAGCAGCTGTCTCAATCGCAGCCAATTTTGCAGAAGGATTCAAGAGGCTCAGCAAGGCAGACAAATTACGTTTAATGAACATTTCACAAGGAAGTCTGGAAGAATGTAGATGTTATATCATGTTGTCTAGAGATTTAGGTTATATAACAAATGAAGAATATGACACCCTAACATATAGCTTAGAGGGAACCAGTTTCTATCTTAACGCCTACTGTAGGGGAATCTCTGAAAACAAAGGCATAGATTAATATGATCATTTGTCCCTTTAACTACCCTTTAACTACATTTTAACTACTCTTTAACTACATTTATACTATATTGGAAAAATGAAAGAAAAACAAACCATAGAATCAGGTAAAGCCATTCTCGGTATTGAGTTTGGCTCCACACGTATCAAGGCGGTGCTGATTGATGAGGACAACAAGCCTATTGCCCAAGGTTCTCACGAATGGGAAAACCAATTGGTTGATGGGCTGTGGACTTATTCCACCGAGGCCATTTGGTACGGACTGCAAGACTGCTATGCCAATCTTCGCAAGGATGTCCAAGAGCAATATGACTGCGAAATAGAATCATTGGCAGCCATTGGTTTCAGTGCCATGATGCATGGCTATATGGCTTTCAACGAGAAAGAGGAAATTCTTGTCCCCTTCCGTACATGGCGTAACACCAACACAGGAAAGGCAGCTGCCACGCTCTCCGAACTTTTCAACTACAACATTCCTCTCCGTTGGAGCATCTCGCACCTTTACCAGTGCATTCTCGACAATGAGGAGCATGTGAAAGACATCAAATATCTTACCACACTCGCCGGCTATGTTCATTGGCAGGTGACAGGTCAGTTCGTACTTGGTGTGGGCGATGCCTCTGGTATGATTCCTGTCGATCCGAAGACCAAGACCTACGATGCTGAGATGGTTCGCAAATTCGATGAACTTGTGGCACCTTATGGTTTTGGTTGGAGTCTTCTTGACATTCTACCCAAGTCACTGAATGCAGGTGCCAATGCAGGTTTCCTCACACCCGAGGGAGCCAAGAAATTGGATGTAAGTGGCCATTTGAAGGCTGGTATCCCCGTCTGTCCACCAGAAGGTGACGCTGGCACGGGCATGGTAGCCACAAACGCCGTAAAACAACGCACGGGCAATGTTTCAGCCGGCACATCCTCTTTCTCGATGATTGTACTTGAGAAAGAACTCTCGAAGCCCTATGAGATGATTGACATGGTAACCACTCCAGATGGTTCACTTGTTGCCATGGTACACTGCAACAACTGCACCAGCGACCTCAATGCCTGGGTGAACCTCTTCAAAGAGTATCAACAATTATTGGGCATTCCCGTAGACATGAACGAGGTCTATGGCAAGCTTTACAACAATGCCCTCAACGGCGATGCCGACTGTGGTGGTCTCATATCATATAACTACATCTCTGGCGAGCCTGTCACGGGTCTGGAAGAAGGCCGTCCGCTATTTGTGCGTTCAGCCAACGATAAATTCAACCTCGCCAACTTCATGCGCGCACATCTCTACGCTTCTGTGGGTGTGTTGAAGATAGGAAACGACATTCTCTTCAATGAGGAGAAGATTGAGGTGGACCGTATCACAGGCCATGGCGGTCTGTTCAAGACCAAAGGTGTGGGCCAGCGTATCCTCGCCGCCGCCATCAACTCACCGATCTCTGTCATGGAGACCGCTGGTGAAGGCGGTGCATGGGGTATCGCCCTGCTGGCCGGCTTCATGGTATGGAATAGCCGTGAGCTTACCCTCGCCGACTACCTTGACGAGGTAGTGTTTGCTGGCAACGCTGGTGTAGAGATTAAGCCGACACCAGAGGATGTGGCAGGTTTCAACGCCTACATCAAGAACTATCAGCGTGGACTAGCCATCGAGCAGGCCGCTGTAAACTACAAGAAATAATTACGCATCTGTCGGACGGGGCTGTATCTTCAGCACCTGTCCGACCTTTTATTATTCATCAGAAAAGAACGACAATGAAGAAAATCCTTTCAGCAGTTATTCTCTCCATTTGCTCCATGGGTGCCATGGCTCAAGACGCCACTGCAACCATTCATGCAAACGATGGCAAACAAACCATCTGCAAAGAAATCTACGGGCAATTTGCCGAACACTTGGGGTCATGTATCTATGGCGGTCTCTGGGTGGGCGAAAACTCCCCTATCCCCAACATCAACGGCTATCGCAAGGATGTGTTTGAGGCTTTGAAAGACCTGAAGGTGCCTGTGCTCCGCTGGCCAGGAGGTTGCTTCGCCGACGACTACCACTGGATGGACGGTATCGGCCCCAAGGACCAGCGTCCCTCACTGCGCAACAACAACTGGGGTGGAACCATTGAGGATAACTCCTTCGGCACCCACGAATTCCTTAATCTCTGCGAGATGCTTGAATGCGAGCCTTATATCAGTGGCAATGTGGGTAGCGGTACCGTCAAGGAAATGGCTCAGTGGGTGGAATATATGACTAGCGATGGCGACACCCCAATGGCACGTCTGCGCCGTCAGAACGGTCGCGACAAAGCCTGGCACGTAAAATATTTCGGCATCGGCAACGAAGCCTGGGGCTGTGGCGGAAATATGACAGCCGAATACTATAGCAATGAGTTCCGTAAATTCAACACCTATCTGCGCGACTATAGTAATAACAAGCTCTGCCGTATCGCATCGGGAGCCTCCGACTACGACTACGACTGGACACGTACATTGATGAAGAACATTGGCAACCGCATGAGTGCCATCTCCGTACATTATTATACAGTAAAGGACTGGAATCACAAAGGTAAAGCCACCGCCTTCACACCAGAGGAATACTACCTCACTATCGACAAGTGTCTCGACGTGGATAATGTGGTGCGCCAACATTGCGCCATCATGGACGAAACCGACCCACAGAAGAAGATTGCCCTCATGGTTGATGAATGGGGTACTTGGTGGGACGAGGAACCAGGCACCATTCCTGGCCACCTCTATCAGCAAAACACTATGCGAGATGCCATTGTTGCCTCGCTGATGCTTAACATATTCCACAAATACACCGACCGTGTGCGTATGGCCAACATTGCTCAGGTGGTGAATGTGCTACAGTCGATGATTCTCACCGACCAGAAAGGTACAGGTCACATGGTGCTTACACCCACCTACCACATCTTCAACCTGTACAAGGACTTCCAGGAGGCCACCTATCTACCCCTTGACCTGCAGTGCAGAAACGCCACAGCCAGCAATGGCAACAACGTTCCTACAATCAGTGTCTCGGCAGCCAAGACACAGGGCGGCGACATCGTCGTTGCTCTCGCCAACGTGCTGCTCGACAAATCGCAGACTATCAGCATCGACCTCGAGGGTGTGAAGGCCAAGACTGTCAGTGGCAAAATCCTCACCAGCAAGAAAATCACCGACTATAACGACTTCGACAACCCCACAGTGGTACAGCCCAAAGAGTTCAAGGATGCCAAGGTGAAAAATGGCAAACTTGAAGCGACACTTCCTCCTATGTCAGTGGTAGTACTGAAGGTTAAATAAGATTGAAAATTGAAAATTGAAGATTGAAAAGTAGTTAAAAAGTAGTTAAAGAGTAGTTAAAGAGTAGTTAAAAGGTAGTTAAAGGGACATTACTATTGAGAATTGAAGATTGAAAATTGAAGGGTAGTTAAAAAGGAGTTAAAGGGACAAATGCTCTGTGGCTACACCGTTAATTTCTAATTTCTAATTCCTAATTTCTAATTAAAGCAACCCCTTACTTCTAAGAATTCTCTTACCTCTAAATAGCTCCTAACTCCTAACTAACTCTCAAAGAATGATCTTTCATTAACAACAAAAAAAACCAATACAATGAACGACAAGAAAATTATGATTAAAGCAGCCAATAACATTCGTATTCTGGCTGCATCAATGGTAGAAAAAGCAAAGTCCGGACACCCCGGTGGTGCCATGGGCGGTGCTGATTTCATCAATGTGCTCTTCTCTGAGTTTTTGGTTTACGACCCCGAAAATCCCGCTTGGGAAGGCCGCGACCGCTTCTTCCTCGACCCAGGTCATATGTCACCTATGCTTTATTCCGCCCTTGCTCTGCAAGGCAAGTTCACTCTCGACGAGCTCAAGGAGTTCCGTCAGTGGGGTTCCCCTACTCCCGGTCACCCCGAGCGTGAAATCGAGCGCGGAATAGAGAACACTTCCGGCCCCCTCGGTCAAGGTCATACTTTCGCTGCCGGTGCCGCTGTGGCAGAGAAATTCCTTGAGGCTCGCTTAGGTAAGACTCCCATGCAGCATAAAATTTACGCATACATCTCCGATGGTGGTGTGGAAGAGGAAATCTCACAAGCAACAGGTCGTCTGGCCGGTATTCTTGGCCTGAATAACCTGATTATGTTCTACGATTCGAATGACATCCAGCTCTCCACAGAGTGCAACGTGGTGATGCAGGAAGACACCGAGGCCAAATATAAGGCATGGGGCTGGAACGTCATCAACATCGACGGCAACGACGCTGATGCTATTCGCGAGGCACTGAAAGCCGCCCAGAAGGAAGAGAAGCGCCCCACCCTCATCATTGGCAAGACCATCATGGGTAAGGGTGCCTTGAAAGCCGACGGCAGCAGTTATGAGCACAATATTGCCACCCATGGTGCTCCCCTCGGCGGTGATGCCTACATCAACACCATCAAGAATCTCGGTGGCAACCCCGATGATCCATTTGTTATCTTCCCTGAAGTGCAGAAACTGTATGCCGACCGCCGCGAGGAGTTGAAGCAGATTGTAGCTGCCCGTCATCAGGAAGAGGCAGAGTGGGCTGCCGGTCATCCCGACCATGCAGTGATGCTTAAGGAGTGGTTCTCGGGCAAGGCACCCAAGGTAGATTGGTCAGTGCTTGTACAGAAGGAAGGTGCTGCTACCCGTGCAGCTTCCGCCGCATGCCTTGGTGTACTTGCAGAGCAGGTACCCAACATGATTTGTGCTTCTGCAGACCTGTCCAACTCCGATAAGACCGACGGTTTCCTGAAGAAGACCCACTCGTTGGCTGCCGACGACTTCTCTGGTGCATTCTTCCAGGCAGGTGTCTCAGAGTTGACCATGGCTTGTATGTGTATCGGTATGTACCTGCATGGTGGTGTTATCCCTGCTTGCGGTACCTTCTTTGTCTTCTCCGACTATATGAAACCTGCTGTTCGTATGGCAGCCCTGATGGAAGTACCTATTAAGTTTATCTGGACACATGATGCCTTCCGTGTAGGCGAGGATGGTCCTACGCACGAGCCAGTGGAGCAAGAGGCACAAATCCGCCTGATGGAGAAGCTGAAGAACCATAGTGGTCGCGACAGTGTGCGCGTCTTCCGTCCCGCCGATGCCGACGAGACCACTGTCTGCTGGGCAATGGCTATGGAGAATATGGACACCCCAACCGCCCTTGTGCTCTCACGTCAAAACATTGCCAAACTGCCCGCTGGCAACGACTACGAGCAAGCCCGCAAGGGTGCCTATGTCGTGGCTGGCAGCGATGCCGACTATGATGTGATTCTGCTGGCCAGTGGTAGTGAAGTTTCTACCCTTGTGGCAGGAGCCGAACTGCTTCGCGCCGACGGCATCAAAGTGCGCATCGTGAGTGCTCCTTCTGAGGGTCTCTTCCGCAACCAGAGCAAGGAATACCAAGAGAGCGTGCTGCCAAAGGGCGCCAAAATCTTTGGTATGACCGCTGGTCTGCCTGTTACCCTTGAGGGTCTGGCAGGTGCCAACGGCCGCGTCTTCGGTATGCCAAGCTTTGGTTTCTCTGCACCCTACAAAGTGCTGGACGAGAAGTTAGGCTTCAATGGCCAAAATGTGTACAATCAGGTAAAAGCCTTCCTTGCAGAGTAATATGATTGACGTTAAGACCATAGGCATAGCCAGCGACCATGCTGGCTATGCTCTTAAACAATTTGTCAAGCAATACCTCGACGAGAATGGTTATGCCTACCATGACTATGGCACTTATAGCGAACAGTCTTGCGACTATTCCGACTTTGGTCATGCTCTGGCCCGTGGAATAGAGAATGGTGAGGTGTATCCAGGAATTGCCATTTGTGGCAGTGGCGAGGGTATCAGCATGACACTGAACAAGCATAAGGACATCCGTGCCGGACTCTGCTGGATACCTGAAATAGCTCATCTCATTCGTCAGCACAACAATGCCAACGTGCTTGTGATGCCTGGGCGGTTCATTGACGAAGCCATGGCAGAGCGGATTATGGATGAGTTTTTTGCCACCGATTTCGAGGGTGGACGCCATCAAGCCCGTATCGATAAGATACCCTTGCAGGCCGAAGACATGGTATAGAATATCAACACGGAAACACAGAGACACAGAGAAGTTCAGGACCTCTGTGCCTCTGTGTTGAATTTATAATCCAATCTCTTTAACTACCAATAGTAGAGCGAATGCGAAACTTGAATTAAAATGCAAAAATGAAACTCCTTTCCATGCGATGCCTCACCGCCTTTATTGGCATATTTTTCCTCACTGTTGGCGGTATCATCTATATGCTCTACAGGACTCAGTCGTTGTTGGTCTTTCATTTAGCCGACAATTTGGGGCTTACAACATGGATAACCCATCTGCGTCACGACGCTCCAATCCTAAATGTATCGGGATGGGTAGTTTACAGTTTGCCAGGAGGGTTGTGGGCTGCAGCCTATATCCTGATTATCGAAGCTATTACGCATCCATGGCCACAAAAGAAACGTATGCTGTGGGCAAGTTCCATCCCAGTGTGCGGCATCATTTCTGAATTACTGCAAGTGATTGATTTTCTACCAGGCACTTTCGACATCATCGATGTCATCTGCTATTCCGTGCCACTCATGTTATATATACAATTGACGAGTTGTTTGAAACAAAAGGATCGCTGCACTCAAATCATATCCTCTCATCCCTCATCTAATATTGAGTAAACTTTTAACTAAAAAAGGCCTCTGAACTCCCCCAAAAGACATAAATAATCATGAAGATAAAAAACAACAAAGAAATAACAACCCTCGCTATCTGTGTGACAGTGGTTTTTGTCATTCTCGGTCTTCTAACCATTGTAGCAGTTCTCACCGATGACGAAGACGAAAAGGATGACAAAGAAACGGTGGCTCTGAAAGACAAAAAAAAGGAGTCAGACAAAGAGGAAAAAGACAGTGTAGTAATTAACAAACCTTTGGAGGGTGACCCCTATAAGGAGCTGGACGAACTCATCGGACTTGAGGATGTGAAGGAAGAGGTGAGAAGTCTTGCCAATTTCGTCAAGGTGCAGAAGATGAGGCAGGAAAAGGGGCTTAAGACTCCCAAAATGTCGTACCACTTGGTATTCACGGGTAGTCCGGGCACAGGAAAGACCACCGTTGCACGCATTGTAGCACGTATCTACAAAGACCTTGGCATCCTAAAACAAGGACATACTGTGGAAACCGACCGCTCTGGACTGGTGGCAGAATATGTAGGACAAACAGCAATCAAGACCAATGCCATTGTTGACTCTGCCCTCAATGGCGTGCTCTTCATTGACGAGGCCTACGCATTGGTTCCTGATGCAAGAAATAGCGGCGACTATGGCCAGGAAGCCATCTCCACCTTGCTCAAGCGTATGGAGGACGACCGCGATCGCCTGGTGGTCATCATCGCTGGCTACCCCAAGGAAATGGAACGTTTCATCGATTCCAATCCCGGTTTGAAATCTCGTTTCAACCGATATATTAAATTTCCCGACTACACTGCCGAGGAATTGTATCGTATCTTCCTAATGTACACCAAGAAAAACGAATACACACTCAGTCAGGAAGCTGGAGTATATTTGCGTGAACGGCTTGAGGATGTTGTAGAACACAAAACTCGCAACTTTGGTAATGCCCGCTATGTTCGCAACGTCTTCGAAAAGTCCATCCAGCACCAAGCCAACCGTGTAAGTCGAATAAAATCCCCGAAGGATAAAGACCTCACTGAGATTACGAAGGAAGATTTAGAGGGGTTATTGAAGATTGAAAATTGAATTTTTGGAGCAGCAAGAGCAGAGTCGAACTTGTTTGAACTATGCCGAGTCGTGACAAAAATCAGCGAAGCTAAAATTGAAGATTGACAATTACGCTGCCCTCAGTGCATATCTCTCACCTCTCACCTCTTACCCCTTACCTCTGAGTAGTAAAAGGGACAAATGCTCTGTGGTTACACCGTTAATTCCTAATTATCTCACCTCTTACCTCTACCCCCCCAACTCCTAACTAACTCCTGAACTTCTGAACTCGTAACTAATAAACTCAATAAATGAAAAAAACTAGAATTACAGAATTATTTGGCATTGAATATCCTGTCATCCAGGGTGGCATGGTATGGATTAGCGGTTGGCGTCTTGCTGCCGCCGTGAGCAATGCAGGTGGCTTAGGTCTGCTTGGTGCGGGTTCGATGCATCCAGAGACATTATTAGAACACATCCAAAAGATGAAAGCCGCCACCACCAAGCCGTGGGGTGTCAATATTCCGTTGATGTACCCGGAAATCGACCGAGTGATAGAGATGATCATTAGTGAAGGTGTGAAAATCGTCTTCACCTCGGCCGGTAGTCCAAAAAAATACACGCAGCGTTTCCACGATGCGGGCATTAAGGTAGCCCATGTGGTATCCAGTTCAAAATTCGCCCGCAAATGTGAAGAGGCCGGTGTCGATGCCATTGTGGCAGAGGGTTTTGAGGCTGGCGGACATAACGGTCGCGAGGAAACCACCACACTGACATTGATTCCTCAGGTACGT
>JAFZAE010000078.1 GCA_017548385.1 Prevotella sp. | reverse complement strand
GGCTCTGTTCGACAAGATTGTCAACCGTCAGTTGGAGACACCCTATACTTGGGAGACCGAGTTGTCTGCTTTGGGTCAGCAGCAGTTTGCCTCAGACGAGGAGAAAACTGGGGCTTTCCGCCAGAAGTGGGAGGAACTCGTCCGCAGTGGAAAGTTGGGCTATATGGCTTTGATGCGTAACCTGCGCAATATGCTTCAGGCTGACGTGTCGTTCAGCGATACTCAACTTGTTGCCGACCGCCTCTCTGCTGCCGCTCAGGTGGCCAAGTCGAAGCAGTTGCCCTTCCGCTACCTCTCGGCCTATCGCGAGATAGAGAAGGTCAACAGCACTGGCACCTCGGCGCTGATGTCGGCTTTGGAGACTGCTGTCCACCACTCAGCTGCCAATATCGAGGGCTTCGACGAGAATACCCGTGTGCTTATCGCCTCGGATGTCAGCGGTTCCATGATGTGGGCGAGAGTCAGTGCCAAGAGCATTGTACGTTTGTACGACATCGGCCTGTTGCTGTCGATGTTGCTCAAGAACCGTTGCAAGCAGGTCATCGCCGGCATTTTCGGTGATACGTGGAAAGTGGTCAACATGCCTGCCGACAATATCCTGATGGCGACTCGTCAGTTGGACAAACTCGCTGGTACCGTGGGTTACAGCACCAACGGCTTCAAGGTCATCGACTGGCTCATCGAGCAGAATCAAGTGATGGACAAGGTGATGATGTTCACCGATATGCAAATGTGGGACAGCACGGGAAGCGATTCCACTTTCGAGAAGTCATGGAGGCGTTACAAGCAAATGGCACCCCATGCCAAACTCTACTTGTTCGACCTCGCTGGCTATGGCCAGTTGCCCTTGCGCATGGCAGAGCCTGATGTCTATCTGATTGCCGGCTGGAGCGACCGTGTGTTCGATGTCCTCTCTGCTGTCGACAGGGGTGCTGATGCCCTCAGCGTCATCAACAAGACGGAGGTATGAAGATTGTATAAAGTGGTAGTATAGCACTACCCCCGTTAGAAAGGCAGGGAAGCAGACTTGGCGTCTGGCTTCCCTGCCTTTAGATTTTGTACTAGGTTGTAATGCTTTCATATTGATAGATATATGGTATTTTTGATAGATATTTGGTTTTAAAAAAGATGGGGTAAATATAATGATTAATTTTTGTTTTTTCGTAACTTTGCACGCAAAATTGTAAACAAATAAAAATGAAGCATATATTTCTCACAGTAGCAGCCTGTATGTTGGCTTTCACAGCCATGGCGCAGGTGGATGACGACCATTATTTCGAGGTGAAGAAACAGTTGGATATTTTCAATACCATCTACAAAAACCTCGACATGCTTTATGTCGACACACTGGATGCCAAGGAGGTGATAGGCACGGGTATTGATGCCATGTTGAAAAGTCTCGACCCATACACAGAGTACTTTCCAGAGGAAGAGGCTGACAATTTGAAGGAGATCTATACCGGTAAATTCGCTGGCATTGGTGCTCTCATCCGTTACAATGCTCAACTTAAGCGTGTGGTCATTGACGAACCATACGAGGGGATGCCTGCCGACAAGGCTGGTCTGAAGAAGGGAGACATCATCCTGTCGATTGATGACTCGCTGATGACCGACAAAGATGTGTCGTATGTGAGCCGTCATCTGCGTGGGGAGCCAGGCACAACTTTTCTGTTGAAGATTCAACGACCATCCACTGGCAAGAAGATGCAGATGAAAATCACTCGTAAGATTGTTCAGACGCCTACAGTGACATACTACGGCCTGCGTCCCGATAATGTGGGCTATCTTCATCTGAGCCAGTTCACTGAGGACTGTTCCAAGGAGGTGCGCAACGCATTTATCGAGATGAAAGAACAAGGTATGAAAGGCATGGTGCTTGACTTACGTGGAAATGGTGGAGGCTCTGAGGCCGAAGCGGTGAAAATCGTGAATTTATTTGTGCCCAAAGGTATACTTATCGTGTCGAACAGAGGCAAGATGGGACGCTCAAACCGTGACTATAGCACGACCACGGAACCAGTCGATTCGCTCATGCCTGTGGTGGTGTTGGTGGACGATATGACGGCAAGCGCCAGCGAAATTACCAGCGGGGCACTACAAGATCTCGACAGAGCCGTCATCGTAGGTACTCGCACCTACGGCAAAGGACTAGTGCAAATCAGTATGGACCTTCCCTACAATGGCAACTTGAAACTTACCACCAACAAATATTATATTCCCAGTGGGCGCTGCATCCAGGCCATTGACTATAAACATTCCAAAGGTGGTTATACCGAGCATATCCCCGACTCGCTCACTAAGGTGTTTTATACGGCACATGGACGAGAGGTTCGTGATGGCGGCGGTATCAAACCCGATGTCATCGTTGAATCCGACTCATTGTCAAACATCGGATATTATCTGGCTACTTCAGGACTCGATTCCACCGAGGTGATGCTGAACTATGAAATCGACTATATTGCCAAACATCCTACCATCGCCAAACCATCAGAATTCACCATTTCGGATGCCGACTACGAAGTATTTAAACAACGTGTTTTGGAAAGTGGTTTCACTTATGACAGAGAGAGCGAGAAATACCTTAAAAACTTGGTGAAATTGGCAAAATTTGAAGGCTATTATGACGACGCAAAGGCTGAGTTTGAAAGCCTAGAGAAAAAACTCAACCACAATATCGCCAAAGACCTCGACTTCCACAAACAACAAATCAAGAGATTGCTTGCCAGCGACATCGTAGCGGCCTACTATTACCAGCGGGGAACTATCGAAAACAGTCTCATTGGTGATAAACAGATGGAAGAGGCATGCCGCCTTCTCAACAACCTTCAGGAATACAACAAAATCCTCAGCGGTACAAAATAAGGGGTAACGCCATCCCTTCTATTACCACTGTAAATACTATAGAAACAATCCTGTTTCTTGCTGAAATCAACAAAAATACAGTCAGTTTAGGCAAATCTGAACGCCTTCTAAATAAAAAAGAGACGAAAATCTTTGGGGAATCACCATTTTTTCGTACCTTTGCAGCGTTCAGTGGAATGAGGGGCTTGACAAGGCCCCTCATTTTCATTTTACAACCCCAATCGGTCAATAGGATTTTGACCGATAAACTAACAGATACCCTTTCGGTCGTCCTAATGACCGTTTGGGGTTTAATAATAGGTATATGATAGAGAAAAGCATTGTAAAAAATCTAGTAGAAGAATGGCTTGAAGGCAAAGACTATTTCCTTGTAAGCATTGAAATTAGCCAGGACAACAAAATCGTGGTGGAAATCGACCATGCCGATGGTGTATGGATAGAAGACTGTGTGGAACTCAGCCGCCACATTGAAGAACATTTAGACCGTGAGAAAGAGGACTTCGAGCTCGAGGTGGGTTCGGCAGGACTCGGACAGCCTTTCAAGGTTGTACAGCAATACCTCAACTATATCGGAAAAGAAGTAGAGGTTCTTGATGCCGATGGAAAAAAGACCAAAGGCATATTGAAATCCGTCGATGGTAACGACTTCACCGTCACCACACAACAGAAAATGAAGTTGGAGGGTAAGAAACGCCCTGAACTCGTCGATGTGGACATGAATTTTCAAATGGACAAAGTAAAATATACAAAATACATAATCAGTTTTAAATAAAGCTATGGCAGCAAAAAAAGTTTCAGATTCGACACCGAATATGATCGAGACGTTTAAAGAGTTCAAGGAAAACAAGAACATCGACCGCATGACGCTTGTGAGCGTCCTTGAGGAAAGTTTCAGAAACGTAATCGCAAAAATCTTCGGTAGTGATGAGAATTTCGATGTTATCGTCAACCCCGACAAGGGCGACTTCGAAATCTACCGCAACCGTTTGGTGGTACCCGACGGCGAGGTAATGGACCAGAACAAGGAAATATCACTTTCCGAGGCACAGAAGATAGATGAAGACTATGAAATTGGTGAAGATGTGAGTGAACGCGTCGACTTCACCAAATTTGGACGCAGGGCCATCCTCAACCTCCGTCAGACACTCGCATCAAAAATCCTCGAACTTGAGCACGACTCGCTCTACAATAAATATAAAGACCGCGTGGGACAGATTGTCAGCGGTGAGGTGTATCAGATGTGGAAGCGTGAGGTGCTGCTCGTAGATGATGAGAACAACGAACTGATCCTGCCCAAGTCGGAGCAGATACCAGCCGACCAATACCGCAAGGGTGAGACCATCAGGGCCGTCATCCTGCGTGTGGATAACGAGAACAATAATCCCAAAATCATTCTCTCGCGCACAAGCCCCATGTTCCTGGAGAGACTGCTTGAAGGTGAGGTTCCCGAAATCAACGACGGACTGATTTCCATCAAAAACATAGCACGTATGCCTGGCGAGCGTGCAAAGGTGGCCGTGGAAAGTTACGACGAACGCATCGATCCCGTAGGCGCATGCGTAGGTGTAAAAGGTAGTCGTGTACATGGTATTGTGCGTGAGTTGTGCAACGAGAATATCGATGTAATCAATTACACCTCCAATATCAAATTGTATATCCAGCGCGCTCTCAGCCCGGCAAAGGTGTCGAGCATCAATATCGATGAAGAAAACCATAAGGCTGAGGTATATCTCAAACCCGAGGAAGTGTCGCTGGCCATCGGACGTGGTGGACTGAACATCAAACTGGCATCTATGCTCACAGGATACACTATCGACGTCTTCCGTGAACTCGAAGAAGAGGAGGCCGAGGAGGACATCTACCTCGATGAGTTTGCCGACGAGATAGATCAGTGGGTTATCGACTCCATTAAGCGATTGGGCATTGACACCGCAAAGGGTGTGCTCAATGCACCGCGTGATATGCTCGTTGAAAAGGCCGACTTGGAAGAGGAAACGGTCGATAATGTGCTGCGAATACTCAAGGCAGAATTTGAGAACTGATAATAACAAAAGATTATACATTAATATAGAATGGCCATAAGATTAAGTAAAGCAATCAAAGAATTTAGCATAGGACTGCAGACCGCAGTAGAATTCCTGGAGAAGCGCGCGCATCTGGGAGAAGTGAAAAGTGACCCTAACTTCAAACTAAATGATGCGCAATATGAGGCACTTGCCGAGGGATTCAAGAGCGATAAGGAGGCCAGAAGTCAGGTGGACAAATTCCAACAGAAACGGCCAAAGGAAAAGAAACGGGAGCAAGAAAACTTCCGCGCAGAGACTTTGCTCGAATCCAATAGGACACAATTTAAACCTGTTGGAAAAATCGACTTGAATAGTCTGAAACGTCCTGCCACAAAACCGGCTCCTGCTACTCCGGCACCAGAGGAAAAACCGGAGAAAACTGTCGAATCTGTGGAAACCGTCAAAAAAGAAACTATTGTTAAGACGGAACAACCTAAAAGCAAGGAAACAAAACAGGTGGAGAAACCACAGGAAGTGAAAGCTCCCGTAGAAACTCCACAAACACCTGAAAAGCCAGAACCACAGCCCGTGGCTGAGAAGCCAAAGGTTCAGAAAACTCCGAAAGTGGAGGAGAAACCTGTAAAGGTGGAGACAGAAACTAAGGTGGAGACACCCCAAACATCCGTTGAGCCAGAGCCTGTTGAGCCGGAGCCAGAGCCTATGGCTGATGCTGATGAGACGAAAACAGAAGAAACGAAACTATTCACCTTGAAGAGTGAACAGAATAATGCACCCAAAGTGAATGTCCTGGGCAAGATAGACTTAAGTTCTATCAACCAAAGCACGCGTCCCAAGAAAAAAACCAAAGAGGAGAAACGCAAGGAAAGAGAGGAAAAGGCTCAGCAGCATAGTGGTTCACAAAATGGTGAGAAGAAAAAGCGCGTCCGTATCAACAAAGAACGCGTCGACATCAATGCGGCAAGTCAGAACAACACTCCGGCACCCAGCAATAATAACAACAATAACAATAACCAAGGTGGTGGCGGTAAAAACAAGAACAAGAAAGATCGCAACCGCAAGCGCAACCAACGGCCATTGGAGGTGAATGAGGAAGATGTGGCACGTCAGGTAAAAGAGACACTGGCACGCCTCACCACCAAGAACCAAAACAAGAAAGGCGCCAAGTACCGTAAGGAGAAACGCGAGGCTGTACAGGAGAAGTTACAGGAAGAACGCCGTGAGCAAAGTGCTGAGAGCAAGACACTGAAACTCACAGAGTTCGTGACTGTCAGCGAGTTGGCAACCATGATGAATGTAGCAGTGACCCAGGTAATCGGTACCTGCATGAGCATTGGTATCATGGTGAGTATCAACCAGCGTCTTGATGCAGAGACCATCAACATCGTGGCCGATGAATTTGGATTCAAGACCGAATATGTAAGCGCTGAGGTGCAAAATGCCATCACAGAGGAGGAGGATGACGAAAACGACCTCGTACCACGCGCACCCATCGTCACTGTGATGGGACACGTAGACCATGGTAAGACTTCGCTGCTCGACCATATCCGCAATACCAATGTGATTGCCGGTGAGGCCGGTGGTATCACACAGCATATCGGTGCCTATAACGTGGAACTGAAAGACGGTCGTAAGATTACTTTCCTCGATACCCCGGGGCATGAGGCGTTCACAGCCATGCGTGCTCGTGGTGCCCAAGTCACCGACATTGCCATCATCATTATCGCTGCCGACGACAGTGTGATGCCTACTACCAAGGAGGCCATTGCCCATGCACAGGCTGCAAATGTGCCAATGGTGTTTGCCATCAATAAAATTGACAAACCCGGAGCCAATCCCGACAAAATCCGTGAAGACCTTGCCAATATGAACCTGTTGGTAGAAGACTGGGGCGGTAAATACCAGTGCCAGGAGATTTCTGCCAAGAAAGGAATGGGCGTGGACGAATTGCTGGAGAAAGTGCTATTAGAGGCTGAGATGTTGGAACTCAAGGCCAACCCCAACCGTAAGGCCACAGGCTCTATCATCGAGTCATCGCTTGACAAAGGACGTGGATATGTATCTACCGTTCTGGTTTCCAATGGTACGCTCAAGGTGGGTGATGTTGTTGTGGCCGGTACGAGTTATGGCCGCATCAAGGCAATGTTCAACGAGCGCAACCAGCGCATACAGACAGCAGGACCGGCAGAGCCAGCTATTATACTGGGTTTGAATGGTGCTCCCACGGCAGGTGACTCCTTCCATGTCATGCCGACTGAGCAGGAAGCACGCGAAATTACCAACAAACGTCTGCAATTGCAGCGTGAACAGGGTCTCCGTACTACCAGGAAATTCGGTCTTGATGAACTATCACATCGTATCGCTTTGGGTGAGTTCCATGAGTTGAATATCATCGTCAAGGGTGATACCGACGGTTCTATCGAGGCATTGAGTGACTCGTTCATCAAACTCTCTACTGAGAAAGTGCAAGTCAATGTCATCAGCAAGGCCGTAGGACAAATTTCCGAAAACGATGTCATGCTTGCCAGTGCCTCACAGGCTATCATTGTGGGATTCCAGGTGCGTCCTTCAAGCGAGGCACGTAAACTTGCTGAACGAGAAGGCGTGGAAATCAACACCTATTCCATCATCTACGACGCTATCGATGAGGTGCGCTCCACTATGGAGGGTATGCTCGACAAGGTGAAGAAGGAAGTCGTCACCGGAGAGATAGAGGTGAAACAGGTATTCAAAATCTCAAAGGTGGGTACTGTGGCTGGTGGATTGGTCATCGATGGAAAAGTACACAACAAAGACAAAGCCCGTGTGGTGCGTGATGGTATTGTGATTCATACTGCCAACATCGATGCCCTGAAACGATACAAGGACGATGCCAAAGAGGTGGCAACAGGACTGGAATGTGGTATCTCACTTGTCAATTTCAATGACATCCAGACTGGCGACATCATCGAGACCTTCATGGAAATCGAGGTACAGCAGAAGTTGTAATTAGTTTTAGAAGTGAGAGGTGAGAGGTAAGGGGTTAGAGAATAGTTATTCTACTCTCGGGAGTAATCTCTCACCTCTTACCTCTCACCACTTATATAGGTGGTCGCTTACAATTGACCCAATCGAATGGAACAAGATAAAAACAAGGAACAGGAAAATAACAAGGAACAAGAGAAGAATAAGTTCGTAAAACAGGTGGCGGAACAGAAATATGAATTCGGTTTTACCACCAATGTACATACTGAAATCATTGAGAAAGGTCTCAATGAGGATGTAGTACGACTTATCTCACAAAAGAAGGAGGAACCTGAGTGGATGCTCGAATTCCGACTTCGTGCCTTGCGCTATTGGCAGACGTTGCAACAACCTTCGTGGGGACATGTGACGTTGCCACCCATCGACTACCAAGCTATTTCCTATTATGCCGACCCAATGGCAAAAAAGCCAAAGGGAGATGGGAAAATCGACCCAGAGGTGGAGAAAACTTTTGACAAACTCGGCATACCTCTGGAAGAAAGATTGGCATTGAGTGGCACTGCCGTTGATGCTATCATGGATTCGGTGTCGGTGAAAACTACCTTCAAGGAAAAACTGGCTGAAAAGGGCGTCATTTTCTGCTCCATCGGTGAGGCCATCCGCAACCATCCTGACTTGGTACGCCAATATCTGGGCACCGTAGTGCCATATCGTGATAATTTCTATGCCGCACTCAATAGTGCGGTATTTAGTGACGGCTCTTTTGTCTATATCCCCAAGGGAGTGAGATGTCCCATGGAACTCAGTTCCTACTTTCGCATCAATGCCCGCAACACGGGTCAGTTTGAACGCACTCTCATTGTTGCCGACGACGACAGTTATGTCAGTTATTTAGAGGGATGTACAGCTCCTATGCGCGATGAAAACCAACTTCATGCCGCCATCGTCGAGATTATCGTCAACAATCGTGCTGAGGTAAAATATTCCACCGTGCAGAATTGGTATCCCGGCGACGAGAACGGAAAGGGTGGGGTGTTTAACTTGGTGACAAAGCGAGGTGAACTGCGCGGCATTAATTCAAAATTGTCTTGGACACAGGTGGAGACTGGTAGCGCCATCACATGGAAATATCCTTCGTGTGTGCTCAAAGGAGACCATTCACAAGCAGAATTCTACAGCGTTGCGGTCACTAACAACTACCAACAGGCCGACACGGGTACAAAGATGATTCATATCGGGAAAGACACCAAATCGACCATCATCTCGAAAGGTATCTCGGCCGGGCATTCGCAAAACTCTTATCGAGGACTTGTGCGTGCCACGTCTAATGCCGACAATGCTCGCAATTACAGCAGTTGCGACTCGCTGCTCTTGGGGAGCGATTGCGGTGCACACACTTTCCCTTATATGGACATCCATAATGAGACGGCCATCGTGGAGCATGAGGCAACCACCTCAAAAATTAGTGAAGACCAACTGCTCTATTGCAATCAACGTGGTATCCCCACTGAGCAGGCCGTAGGACTGATTGTCAACGGTTATGCCAAGGAGGTTATCAACAAATTGCCCATGGAGTTTGCTGTCGAAGCCCAGAAACTGTTGGCTGTATCGCTGGAAGGAACCGTGGGATGAGAGAGTTAATCGTTTAGATGTTACATCGATATTAATGAACTCTCAAATCTTAAAACTCAAATCTCAATTTTCAATTTTTAATCTCAACTCTTCAACATAATATGCTGATTGTCAAGAATCTTCACGCCACCATCAATGGCAAGGAAATACTAAAGGGTATCAATCTGGAAATCAAAGACGGCGAGACACATGCCATCATGGGGCCCAATGGCTCCGGGAAATCCACTCTTTCGGCTGTACTTGTAGGTAATCCTGCCTATGAGGTGACAGAGGGAGAGGCATGGTTTAACGGTAAAAATCTTCTGGAAATGAAACCAGAAGATCGTGCTCATGAGGGTCTTTTCCTTTCGTTCCAATATCCAGTGGAAATTCCTGGCGTGTCGATGACCAATTTCATGAAAGCGGCCATCAACGAGAAACGTAAATACCAGGGTCTGCCGCCTCTCAATGGGTCGGAACTTCTGAAACTTATGCGCGAGAAGAGAAAACTTGTGGAGTTGGATAGTAAACTTGCCAGCCGTTCTGTTAACGAAGGATTCAGCGGAGGTGAGAAAAAGCGGAATGAGATTTTCCAGATGGCGATGCTCGAACCGCGCCTTGCGATTCTTGACGAGACAGACTCAGGCCTTGACGTGGATGCCATGCGTATTGTGGCTGAGGGCGTCAACAAGATGCACACTCCCGAGACATCAACCATCGTTATCACACACTATGAGCGACTGCTCGATATGATACGCCCAGATGTGGTGCATGTGCTCTATCAGGGACGTATTGTGAAGACAGCCGGACCAGAACTGGCCAAGGAGATAGAGACAAAAGGCTATGATTGGATAAAGAGTGAGGCCCATGAGTAGCGAGCAACAATATATAGACCTCTATGGGCAGTGCCGCGAGATGATTTGTCGCCACTCTGCTGAGGTAATGAACCATGTGCGTGAGCAGGCATTGGAGCAGTTGCGAAACCATGGCTTTCCCACCAGAAAGGTGGAGCGCTATAAATATACTGATATACAACAACTCTTTGCTCCCGACTATGGTCTCAACCTTAATCGTTTGGAAATCCCCGTCAACCCCTACGATGCGTTCCGTTGCGATGTTCCGAATCTGAGTACGTCGCTTTATTTCGTAGTCAACGATGCTTTCTATACCGAGTCCATGCCAAAGGGGAAATTACCCGAGGGGGTGGTGATAGACTCGCTGAGGGATGTGGCACGTCGCGACCCCGAACTCATTGCCCGCTATTATGCTACACTGGCAAAAACCGATGATGATAGCGTGACGGCACTGAACACCCTATTAGCACAGGATGGCCTTTTAATCTATGTGCCACGCAATGTGGTGGTAGACAGGGCTATACAAGTTATCAATATCCTGCGGGCTGATGTAGATTTGATGGTCAACCGCCGGGTGCTCATCATTCTTGAACAAGGTGCGGAAGTCAAGTTGCTCTTCTGCGACCATGCTGCCGACAACCGCAAGTTTCTTGGCACACAGGTGGTAGAGGCCTTTGTTGGCGAGAATGCTTCACTCGACCTTTATTGTCTGGAGGAAACACACTACAAAAATGTCATCGTCAATAACACCTATATAGAACAAAAGGCTAACAGTCGTGTGAATCACAATATGATTACCCTTCATAATGGTATCACACGCAATCGTACCGACTTGATGTTCTGTGGTGAGGGGGCTGAATGTTGGCTCAATGGATGTGTCATCTCTGACAAGACACAACATGTGGATAATAACACGCTCATCGACCACCAGGTGGGACGCTGCACAAGCCACGAACTATACAAATATGTGCTTGATGACGAATCGACGGGGGCTTTCGCGGGACGTGTGCTCGTGCGACATGGAGCGCAACAGACAGTTTCGGAGGAGGTTAACCAAAACCTCTGTGCTACACGCAAGGCAAGAATGTATACCCAGCCCATGCTCGAAATCTATGCCGACGATGTGAAATGTTCTCACGGCAGCACAGTGGGACAACTCAATGATGCTGCACTCTTCTATATGCAACAACGAGGTATCAGTCGCAAGGAGGCACGACTACTTCTCCAAAATGCATTTGTCAATGAGGTCATCGACAAGATACAACTTCTACCGCTTCGCGACCGTCTTCACTATCTGGTAGAGAAACGCTTCCGCGGTGAACTGAGCAAATGCGAGGGCTGCAAATTGTGTAAATGAAGATGGACGATTGACGATTGAAAATTGAAGGTTGAAAATTGAAGATAGGGATCGTAGGGTTTGGAGTAATTTCTCACCTCTCACAACTAAAATTATGAATATAACCCAGATAAGAAACGACTTTCCGATATTGTCGAGAACGGTATATGACCGCCCGCTTGTATATCTCGACAATGCTGCGACTACACAGAAACCCCTCTGTGTGCTTGATGCCATGCGCAATGAATACCTCAATGTGAATGCCAATGTTCACCGAGGGGTTCATTACCTCTCGCAACAGGCTACAGACCTGCATGAAACTGCACGTGAGAAGGTTCGTCTGTTTCTCAATGCCGCACGCACTGAGGAAATCGTTTTCACACGGGGTACCACCGAGGCCATCAATCTGGTGGCCAGTTCATTCGTGGATGAGTTTATGGGGGAGGGCGACGAGGTGATTATTTCCACCATGGAGCATCACTCCAATATCGTGCCATGGCAGTTG
>JAFZAE010000077.1 GCA_017548385.1 Prevotella sp. | reverse complement strand
GTGTAGGGGATATCGATGACATCCTGCCCATCCTGCTCGTGCCCAGATGATACCATCGCCAGTTTCTTCTTTCGTCACTTCGTAAGCAGCACGCTGGTAGAGCAGCGCATAGAGGTTGTTGAGCCGCTTGGCCTCCAAACCATGATAAGTGGCATCAAGGTGGATGTTTTCGCCAAAGTCGGTCTTGATGCATTTTACTCCTATTCGTAACAATCGTCGCAGTAGTTCTTTATACCACTCTATTGCCTTGTCATATGTGAAGTCGATGGTGCCAGCATAGTCGAGGGCAGAGAAATTGCTACCATCTTGTGATGTGGCACTCTGCTCCCGTTTGCCGATATAACTGTTTTGTTGCGCCTCCTCCAATTGCTCCGCGCCTTGTGCCACATAGGGCAATTGCCAAAGACTCACACGGAAACCTTTGTCGAGCAAACGGTGAATAAAACCTTCTGGGTCAGGGAATCGGTCGGCATTGAACTTCCATTCACAGAGCCAGTCAGTGCGGAACCATCCTGTGTCTAAATGGATGACATCGCAGGGATAGTGCTCGCGGCGCAGACGGTCGCAGATTTCCTCAACTTCATCGGCGGAGAAATAGGTCATACGACTCATCCAGATGCCATAGCTCCACAGAGGGGGGGCAGAGGGAAAGCCTGTCAGCATCCTATAGGCGTATAAGATGCGCTCTGGGGTGTTGCCGCCAATCAAAAAGGTGTCGAGAGTGGCACGGTCGCAGAGGAACTGTACACTACGTGTGGAGTGGTCGGCCAATGACAGTTTGCAGTAGTCGCTGGTATGATAGAAGGCACCGTACATCCGACTGGATAGGTAGAATGGAATGTTTTTATAGCAGCGGCGGTTGTTCACACCCTGTCCATCTTGGTTGCGTAAATAAAATGTCTGACCACTGAGATCCATCTTGCGGAATCGTTCGCCAGTACCGACAAAACACTCGTCATGTTCCGCTTCAAACGATAGTGTAGCGCGGTCTTCATGTCCCTCAGTCAAACAGTAACCCAGGGCAAGACCATCGTAGCGGGGCGGGGAGAAATGGTCGTCGCTTATCCGCACAGGTTTCTGTGCGTCACCATCGGGATAAAGTGTCAGACCAAGCGTCGGCTGGGGTGGGGGAAGTAAGTCACTCCAATGGTCGAGTTGGGGCGAACGGGTGTCGAGTGTAGCTCGCACACGTCCTATGCTGTCGGTGATGGTATAGAGGCCGTCTCTCTTATGGAGCGCAAGGGGTTCCTTGACAATTTCGGGTGAGAACTGCAACATATCTGATTTCTCACTCATTTCATCGCCGCACATCGAGATGAACAGACGGATGACATCAGGACGATAGGCACGCAGCGTCAGCGTGTGACATTCCTGCAAAATGCCAGTCTCGGGTGCCATGTCGTTTTGCCGCTTCTGTTTCTGAAAGGGCACGGTGAAGCAAATGTCGCCGCAGCGTTCATACACTTTCGTCGGAGTCCAGGCTTTCCACAACGACTCTTCCCTCGACAATCCCTCGTCGAATCCCATGAAATCGTATAGATGGTAATTGGTGGGCATTTGTTATATTGAAAATTGAAGATTGAATTTTTGGAGCAGCGAGAGCAGAGTCAAACTTGTTTGAACTCTGCCGAGTCGTGACAAAAATCAGCGAAGCTAATATTAAAAGGTAGTTAAAGGGTAGTTAAAGGGACAATACCATTGAAAATGACTCCGCCCTCAGTGCATATCTCTCACCCCTTACCACACACCTCTCACAACTAAATAATTCCTAATTTCTAATTATTTATCCCTCTCACCTCTTGATATTCGGTCCAGGGTGGTTGTCGCCGTAACGGCCTTCTGGACAGATGTTGTTGCGGATGGTGAAGCCGTCGGTCTCTGCATCGAGGTAGATATTGAAACCACGGTCGTTGGTAGCGTATGGGGCGGCACCGATATGTTCTACGGTGTTGCCCTCGATGAGTGAACCTGGTTGATTGGAGAGGGTATAGATGCCTCCGGCATCGTAGAGTTGCAGGGCGAAGTCGGTCACATGATTGCGAGTGATGCGGTTGTTCGCCATGCCAGTGTCGTGTGGTGTCCATCCCCATCCCACGCAGATGCCGGAGTAATTGACGTGGCTCACCTCGTTGCTGTCAATGGTCACGTCGCGCACAAAACCAGCTCCGATGCCCACGGCTCCCCAGTCTTCGTTGGTGGCATCGTGAATGACGTTGCGACTCACGATGATGCGCTTGCAGTATTCGTCGCTCTTAGGGGCGACCATATATGGGCGGTGTACTTCCATGGCACCTTCGGCAAACGAGCCGAGGAGGATGGCTGTACCGCCGATGTCCTCAAAGTGATTACCCGAGATTGTAATGTCGCTGACACCTACAACATAGTCGAGGGCGGTGGCGGCGAGATGCTGGAAGGTACAGCCAACAAAATCTACATGGTGAGCCCACCTCACACTCACGGCCGTTTCAGGTCGTTCTATCCATGCTTGATTCTCGAGTGTGCTACTCCATGGTAGCCCTTCTTGTTGAAGTTTGTAGGCATCGATAAGTGGAAAACCTCCTTGTAACGTCACATGTCCCATTCGTAAGGGACGTTCCCAGGCGGCATATTCGAAGGTAATGTTTTCGAAGCGGATGTCGTGGACACGGTTTTGGGAATAGCCCTCGATAGTGAGCAGACGGTTGAGGCGGGGAATTACCGCTGACGACTCTCTATTAAGTTCTTCAGGTCTTAACATATACAAAATATCACAATTATTTGTCTTGATCCATTGATTCCAACTGCCAGGGGTGTTTACGAATGACGAGGAATTGACAAGGGTGAAGGATGAAGAACCTTTTTCGCCATTGATAATGGGTTGCGGCCAGGGATGCTCAAACTCCAAACGACTCTCAGGTTCCATAAAACTCACAACAGTCTTGTTCCCCTCGATTTTCATCTCTTTCACACGTAGAATGGCAATGGCCCATCGTTGGTGAACTACCATTTCCAGTGAGGGCTGCCCTTTCAGTACCTCAACATCTTTGGGAGTGGGAATGGTGATAGTATGATGGATAGGGTCAAATTCAAGAATTCGTTCCATTTTCCCTTCACCAAACTGACTGGCGCGATGTGCTTTCTTACCATTCACCCACAGTTGTCGGGTGGGGATAGGAGATTGAATGAGGGCCATATCGGGGAAACGATCCCCTATATCCAAATTCGAGGTGATTCCCCCACTGATACAAGCCTGCTCTCCATCGACGCTCTTCACGATGGTAGGCGAGGTGGGTGTGCCGCTATCCTCGGGACGGATGAACAGTGGCTCGTTAAGGCAATATTCACCGCCATGCAGGTAGATGGTGATGCCACCCTCAATGCGTGGATCGTTCAGCCGTCGCCATTCACGGGCCGTTCGCAGGGCCTGTTGTACACTCCTCAATGGTGCCTGCGCCGTGCCGTCAGCTGTGTCGTCGCCTGTGGGCGAAACATAAATTTCACCGGCATACACCGACAGCGACATCATCATGAGCAGGAAGGCCAATAAATATTTCCTCATTGTATTATTTTTTAATATTGAAGATTGAATATTGAAAATTGAAAATTTCGCTGCCCTCTGTGCATATCTCCTCACCTCTGAGAATAAATCTCATATCACAAAATTATGCCAATCTCAGAAATGTCGTTGATAGGTGGCAGTTCATCCCTCCCGGGCATGGCAACTCGAATATAGTCCTCGCCGAGGATACCCTTGATGATGTAATGGTGGGATTCAACCTTGAAGAATGGTTTTCGTAGTTGAGGCAGGAAGGTCAGCGACCCTAAGTCACGCAGACTTAGCACCCACTCCTTGTCGGTAGGAGATGAAAGGTAGAGGTCCCAGGCTTTCCAGCCTGCCTCCACACATGGCTCATGCGAGGGCAATATCTTAATGATTTTGAATAGCACTGCAGATAATTTGTTTACTCGTCAACTCGTCAACTTGTTAACTGTTTGCTTGACCGCATCTATCAATTCAAACACATCTTCCTCCGTGTTCATCACCGATAGGCTAGCACGTAAGGTGCCTCCATCAGTGGTTCTGAGATAGTGGTGTATGAGGGGCGAACAATGCAGACCAGAGCGTAGAATAATGTTGTATGAATTGGCGAGGATATAACCTGCATCAGATGCCGTGAGTCCCTTGATATTGAAACTTACCACCGGACCTTGAGGCCAGTAAAATGATTTTGGTTTACATCCGGATGTCATGTCTAAACTATGGAGAATCACGCCATCAATGGCTTTTAATTCACTGAGGAGAAGGTGGGTGAGTCGTTTCAATTTCTTCTCGATGTGTTCCACACCAATGTCCAAAATATAGTTGACAGCTGCCAGGAGTCCTGCCTTCCCTGGTGTGTTAGGAGTGCCCACTTCATATTCGTAGTTGCCGTCGTCGTAGCTAAGACGGCTACTGTCTCGTCCCGTGCCGCCATAGAGTAGGGGGGTAAGAGGAATGCCAGGCTTCAGATAGAAACCGCCAATACCTTGGGGGCCGAGAAGTGCCTTATGGCCCGTGAACACCAATGCATCGCAGTCCCATGCTTCGGCATTTACTGGCAGGCAACCTGCACTTTGGGAGACATCCACCAGCACCTTCAAACCATATTGGTGTGCCAACCTACAGAGACCATAGGCATATTGTATATTACCGGTAACATTAGAGCAATGGTTAAATATAAACCACCCTCCATTCCCGTCTGCATATTTTATCAGTATATCTCTTACCATTGAATGATGTATCTCGCCATATTCATTACAAGGAATCACCATGGTTTGTTGGTGTAACTGGGGGTGGTTCCATAGCGGTCGCAATACGCTATTGTGCTCAGTGGCGGTGGTAAATATGGGTTTACCCGCAAGAGAAAGACCTGTGAGCAGGCGGTTTAACGAGTCTGTGGCACCACTAGTGAAATAAATACGCTCAGTGTGGCGGATATTTAAAAGCTTCCCCAATTGTTGTCGCAACATGTTGTCAAGGGTGTCGACTGTGTTTTCCGTACTGCGATAGGCACTTGGTGGCGGTTGGCGAAGGGCTGCGGCTATTGCCGTAGTCACAGTGTCGGGTTTGGGCCATGAGGTGGCGGCATTGTTCAAGTATATCATCCCTCAAGCACTTTGAAGTTCATCACTAGTCCCAACTTCTTAATCATATTGACATAGTCGCCAAAGACGAGCACTTGATGGTGTCCAAAGTAGGCGAGATTGTGCATGAAGGTACGGGCATCATCCATTTTGATATAATAATAGGGACTGCAATAGACTGCATCATATTCTGATTTCAGCACCTCGCCACGCTTCACGCAGATGGTGTCAGCTTGGGGATTGAAACGACCCAATGTAATCCACTTGTCATTATTCTCCGTGAAGTCCACCTGAAATTTTCCGCCGAATCCCTGGCCCGTGAATGCCCACAACTTATACTGCAGGGGTTTTGTGCCATAACCATTCATGCAGAGGGCGGGCACAGCATGATGGATGCGCAGCAACTCGTCGGTTTCGTGATTGGGGTTGCCCATGAATGCTGGACGCATGGCGGCGGCCTGCATAATAGTCATTGCCAAGAGAGCATTGAGGTCTTCTTCACATCCGCTGGGGTAGCCCTCGTCTTTCAGGAGCGAATGGCAGACGCAGGGGGTGAATTTCCGTTGCTGCGGAATTTCCGAGGTGCATAGTTCATGGCAGGCAGTGGAAAAGGCGTTACAGTCGTAGGCATCCATCATTCGTTTTGCTGCCAAGTAGTATTTGATATCGTTGATGAACCAGTCTTTGTTGACGCGGGTTTCCATCGATCCTTTGATGATACGCTCGGCGATAGGACGTGCCTCCTCATCGGTTACCTCATCCATGTAACGGAAAATGTCGCGGAAAGGAAGTTTAACGATTTCCATACCATAACGCTGACGAATGAGTTCGGGGTCGCGGATGACACTCTGCAATCCAAAAGTGGGGATGCTGCCATGGGTGAGCACCAATGCACGGGTAGAGGCCACCACTTTGCGTACCCACAACAGATGGGCTATTTCATTGAGGTCTTGTAGGTCCATTGCCACGTAGGCCTCTACGCCGATAGAATGACAGTAGGCAGCGAAATCGATGCCTTCGTTACCGTTCTGCATAATGACGACGGGCTTGCGGTAACGTTCTAATTTCGGGATGCGCCAGT
Source organism: Prevotella sp. (assembly GCA_017548385.1). GTDB lineage: Bacteria > Bacteroidota > Bacteroidia > Bacteroidales > Bacteroidaceae > Prevotella. Next base: position 3,437 of record JAFZAE010000077.1, on the reverse strand, counting down.
TCATACAGAGGAAGAAATCCACACGATCTATGTCTTCCTCTATCTTGGCATAGACTTCATGGGGAACCACGAAGGTCTCATCGTAACGGGCATCCACAGCGGGAAGCATCTCTATTTCGGGGGTGGCTTTGGCCAATTCTGCTTTGGCTGCAATAAAGGCTTGGTCGGCTGCGGCAGCCTCTGCCTCTGGAGTCATATCTTTCTTGTATCCTGCCCGGCAGGGACCTTCCCAGAAATGGGAGTGGGTAAGACAACCAATAATCGGTCGTGCTACCAATCGGGTATTCATTGCTTTTTCTTTCATAATTCTCACTCCTTATCTCTCATTTCTTTCCTCTTCTTTTATATGTTGTTTTCTTTTTGGCACCTTGTCCTGTATTCTGCCTTTTCTTTCCTCTATTGGTTCTGTTGGCGTTGGGAGTCCCATTTTTGTTGTTGGTCCTCATTTTGGGGAGGCTCTCACTGGTGACACCTGCTTCTAACTTCTCAAACCATGGCGTGAAGAATTCCTTTAAGATAGCATATGCCTTGGAGACACCGGGATTGGGGGAGGTGGTGTGCCACCAGGCGGAAATGACGTCTCCAGAGTCGTATTTGATAGTAATACTATATTCGTGGCCTCCTTCGATTCTCTCTTCTACCTTGTAGTTGTTAATGGCGAATATGTTGTTTTCGAGAATCAATTTTTGTAGGTCTTTTACCACTTTGGGCGAAACCTCATATTCGCCACTGATACGTTCAGCGAAATGGCAACGCTCATGGAGGACAGTCTCAATCTTTGGAATTTTGCCAGATTCAACGGTCAGCGTAGCATAGTCGGTACCCATGTGGGCGACACCCTCGTCGGTGATATTGCAATAGATGATGTTGCCTTTGGGCTCAAACTGTGCGTACATACTCGTTAGACAGATTGTCAGCGCAAAGAGGATAAATAACCTTTTTTTCATAGTGGTGGAAGATAATAAATGGACTTTAAATCTTTAATAAGATGTCGATATAACGATATAATGTAATAACGAAATGTCAAATAACCTAAGCTGTTGAACATTTTACTCCTCTTTAACTCCCCCTCTTTTGATTCTCCACCCGATGGAGGCCACCGTGATGCTGACGATAGGAGAGAGGAGATTGAAGAAACAGTAGGGTAGATAGGTAAAGGTGGCGACACCCAATACCGTGCTTTGTGTCAGACCGCATGTGTTCCAGGGTACAAGCACGGAAGTGACAGTACCACCATCCTCGCATGAACGGCTGAGCAGACGTGGCTCATAACCCATTTTTGTATACATCTCTTTGAACATCGAACTGGTAAGGATGATGGACAGAAACTGGTCGGCAGTGGTGATGTTAAGGAAGGCCGCACACCCCACGGTAGATGCCACAAGCGAGGCTGTTCCTTTCACCAAACGACGGAAATAGTTCATAATCTCCTGCAACTGTCCCGTGGCTGTCAATGCACCAGCGAAGACCTGGGCACTGATGATGAGCCAGATGGTGGGCATCATACCTGCCATACCACGGGTCGCAACCAATTTATCTAATGATTCCACTCCGGTAGAGATATGTGTAGAGTCGTAGAAAGCACGGATGGCTCCCTCGTAGAGACCAAGAAAACCTTGGTCACTGGTGACACCAGCAACCTCCCTGACACGATCGGGCTGTACGAGAAGTGCCACAACAGCGGCAATCAAAGCTGCTAAAAACAGCACTACCAACGAAGGCCAGCGACGGGCTATCATCAGTCCCATACCCACGGGAACCAAGAGTAGCCATGGGGAGATGACAAACGTTTGTGAAAGACCATCCATAAACATCTGTACATCGCCCGTACCCGATACATTAATCAATAAACCAGCGGTCAGAAATATTACAAGGGCGATAACAAAAGTGGGCACCGTGGTCTGCATCATATATTTGATATGGGTAAAAAGTGGCGTGCCCACTACACTTGAGGCTAATACGGTGGTGTCAGAAAGTGGCGATAACTTGTCGCCGAAATAGGCTCCGCTGATAATGGCTCCTGCTATCCAACCGTCACCGAATCCCATGGCCTTACCGATACCCAGCAATGCCACACCTACAGTGGCAATAGTCGTCCACGACGAACCTATCATCAGACTTACCAGGGCGCAGATGACGCAGGTAGTCACAAGAAACCATTGAGGAGAGAGAATCTGCAAACCATAATAAATCATCGTGGGAACAATGCCGGAAATCATCCAAGTGCCACTGATAGCACCAATGAGCAATAGGATGATAATAGAAGGAGTACAACTGGCTACCTTCTTGGTGATTTCCTTGTCCAAATCTGCCCATTTCAGTCGTTTCGTCATCCATCCGACAAGCACACAGACACCAGAGGCGATAATTAGTGACACCTGACTGGCACCGTCGAGCGTGGCATTCCCAAAAACGGAAATACAACATACCAACAAGGCGATGAGAACGATAAATGGAATGAATGCAAACATATCACATCTCTTTTGTGCAAAGTTACAAATACTTTCTTTGGTACACAAACATGCGGACGACAAATTTGTGAACCAATGCGTTTTTCTCATGCTGAATGTCTTGTGGCTATTCATGAATGAATAGATGATGCAATTCCAATAATTGTATTGTTTTTTATTCTCTTGTTGCTATGTTTTGATTTTTTTTCATTATATTTGCCGAAAATTCCCTTGTTTATGAAACTTACGAAAAAATGTCCTTATTGTGGTACAGAGATGCCGATGGCCGCAAGGCAATGTATGTATTGTGGACAGATGCAACCTGACAATGAATCCACTCAATATCAAGGTGGTGACAGTGATGCCACACAATATCAAGGTGGAGTCAACGATGCCACACAATATCAAGGCAGGACTTATCCACCACCAATGCCACCGGTGAAGAACGGTTCTAATAAGACTCTTCTAATTGCCTTGTTGGCTGCTCTTTTGCTTGTTGGTATCGGTGTGGGAGCTTATTTCCTTTTCAAAGATAAAGGTGACTCTGAGGGAAGTGAGGTTACTCATGAAGTTATTACAGGAACTGATACTAAGAGTGATGCTGGTGAGAACCATAAAGGTCGAGAGATTATAGATGAAGAAATAGAACCCCGAAAAGACATACCACCAGTGGAAGAACCTGCCAAGGAAATAACTGAACCAGTGACACCTCCTGCCCCTTCAGCAGAAACAACAAAATATTACAATTACACGGGAAGTATTACCTACAAGAGTAATATATATTATTTCCAGATGAATCTTACTGTAAAAGGAAATAACGTCAATGGAGATTATATCGTCACCAACGGAGATAATGTGTGGGTGACGCTGTCAGGAACAGTGGATAACAGTGGCAAGGCTATCATCCGTGAGTACAAAGGTGGCTCCCCGACCGGCTATTATTTTGATGGTTATCTTAATAGCAGTTCTTTCTCGGGGAAATACAAG
>JAFZAE010000076.1 GCA_017548385.1 Prevotella sp. | reverse complement strand
CGACTGAGGGTGGCGGCGGCGCTCTCGATCAGGAATTGTATGCTATTCTCCGTGATTTGAGGAAAAAGATGGCATCGAAACTGCATGTGCCTCCATATGTTATCTTCCAAGACCCTTCACTCGAGCAGATGGCCACTATGTACCCTATTACACTTCAGGAATTGCAAAACATCCAGGGTGTGGGTGCCGGAAAGGCAAAACGCTACGGACAGGAGTTCTGCGACATTATCAAACGACACTGTGAGGAAAATGAAATCGAACGGCCTGAGGAGTTGAGAGTGCGCACTGTGGCCAAAAAGTCAATATTGAAAGTAAAGATTATTCAGAGTATTGACAGGAAAATCGACCTTGAGGAAATTGCCAAGGCACAGGGACTTGACTTCGACGAGTTACTTGCCGAGATTGAGGCCATTGTCTATAGTGGTACCAAACTCAATATCGATTATTTCATCGAGGAAATAGTTGACGAAGACCACATCGACGACATCTATGAATATTTCCGTGAAAGCACAACCGACGACCTCGAGGAAGCCATGAGCGAACTTGGTGAAGATTATACAGAGGAGGACATTAGGCTTGTCCGCATCAAGTTTATTTCGGAGATGGCCAATTAATCTAGTAGGGACGCGATGGTTCACGTCATCATTCTTCGGACGTGACACATCGCGTCCTTACTGTTAGTTTCCTGTTACTTCTTGGTCGTTTTTTCCGTTAAATCGTATTAATTCCGAGAGAAAAAAGGGGAAACACCCCCGAATATGGATTTTTATTGCTAATTTTGCACGCAATAAATTTTTAAAACTATGTCATCATTTGTTGCAGATAAGATTGTGATGGACGGTCTCACATTCGACGACGTCCTGTTAATCCCGGCTTATTCAGAAGTACTGCCACGGACAGTGGAATTGAAAACAAAATTCTCACGGAACATCGAGTTGAACATACCATTTGTGACCGCCGCTATGGATACGGTTACTGAGTCCTCTATGGCGATTGCCATCGCACGAGAGGGCGGTATCGGTGTGATACACAAAAACATGACAATTGAGGAGCAGGCACGACAGGTGGCCATCGTCAAACGTGCCGAAAACGGTATGATATACGACCCTGTCACCATCCGCAAGGGAAAGACTGTGCGCGATGCACTCCAGATGATGGCTGAATATCACATCGGAGGTATCCCCGTGGTCGATGAAGACAACCATCTCGTGGGAATCGTCACCAACCGTGACTTGAGATTTGAGCGGAGATTGGACACCGCCATCGACGAGGTCATGACAAGCGAGAATCTAGTGACCACCCATCAGCAGACTGACCTGACAGCCGCTGCACAAATTCTTCAAAAGTACAAGATTGAAAAACTCCCAGTTGTCGATAAGGACAATCACCTTGTGGGACTTATCACTTATAAGGATATTACCAAGGCCAAGGATAAGCCTATGGCTTGCAAAGATAGCAAGGGGCGGCTCAGAGTGGCTGCCGGTGTAGGTGTCACAGCAGATACTTTACAGCGCATTGAGGCTCTTGTTAATGCAGGTGCCGATGCCATCGTTATCGATACAGCACATGGACATTCCAAGTTCGTGGTGGAGAAACTTGTCGAGGCAAAGGCAAAATTCCCCGAAGTGGATATCGTGGTGGGAAATGTGGCTACTGGAGAGGCTGCAAAACTGCTTGTTGACAATGGTGCCGATGCCATCAAAGTGGGTATCGGTCCTGGCTCTATCTGCACCACACGTGTGGTGGCAGGTGTGGGTGTGCCACAACTCAGTGCCGTCTATGATGTCTATTGTGCACTTAAAGGTACAGGAGTACCACTGATTGCCGACGGTGGACTGCGTTACTCGGGCGACATCGTCAAGGCTATTGCTGCTGGCGGTAGTTGTGTGATGATTGGCTCCCTTGTGGCTGGTACAGAGGAAAGTCCTGGTGATACCATTATCTTCAACGGAAGAAAATTCAAGAGTTATCGTGGCATGGGTTCGCTCGAGGCAATGGAAAATGGTTCAAAAGACCGCTATTTCCAGGCTGGCACCAAGGATACGAAAAAACTGGTGCCAGAGGGCATCGCCGGCCGAGTGCCGTTCAAGGGTACTGTTCAGGAGGTTATCTATCAACTCGTCGGTGGTCTGCGCTCAGGTATGGGCTACTGCGGTGCTGCAAATATCGAACAGTTGCATCGGGCACGGTTCACACGCATCACCAATGCTGGTGTCAATGAGAGCCATCCACACGACATTACTATCACAAGCGAGGCTCCCAATTACTCTCGTCCAGAATAATATTGTAAAAAACTATCATAATGACTATGAGAATAAAAACCATCTTTGCGATGCTCGCCCTCGCTACGGCAACATTCGCACAAAGCGACCCCATCATCATGAAGGTCAACGGACAGCCCGTTACAAGGTCCGAATTTGAATATTCTTATAATAAAAACAATTCCGAAGGTGTCATCGACAAAAAAACCGTCGAGGAATATGTCGATTTGTTTATTAATTATAAACTGAAGGTCGTGGCTGCCATGGACGCAAAACTTGATACACTATCTTCCTTCCAACAGGAGTTTGCCATGTATCGCGACCAACAAGTAAGACCCTCGTTTATCAGTGATGAGGATATCGAGAAACGCGCACGTCAGGAATACGATGAAGCATACCACTACATAGATTCCCTTGGTGGAATGATTCATCCCTCTCATATCCTTATTAAGGTGGGGCAAAAGGCTCCCGAGAACGAGAGAGAATTGGCAAAACAGCGAATAGACTCTATTTACAACGCTTTGCGAAATGGGGCCGACTTCGCCGACATGGCAAGGAGATTCTCGCAAGATGGGTCTGCTTCCAATGGTGGCGACCTCGACTGGATTACACCGGGACGTACGGTGCCATCGTTTGAGAAAGCGGCTTATGCACTGCAAGTAGGGGAGATGAGCAGTCCTGTGCTTACTGATTTTGGCTATCATATCATCAAGATGAACGACCGACAGATTTTCTTCCCATACGACTCCGTTCATGCCGACATCCTCACATTTATAGACCGTAGTGGGGTGAAGGAGAAAATCATTGACGACAAACTCGATGAGATAGTTGCCACACAACCGGGCATCACACGTGAACAGATTCTCGAGCAAAGAGCTATCGATCTTTCCGAGAATGACAGCGACCTGGCAAACCTTATCCGCGAATATCACGATGGACTGTTGCTCTATGAGATTATGAATCGTGAAGTTTGGGAGAAAGGTGCCAAGGATGAGGCCGGACTGGCTAATTATTTCAAGAAAAACAAGAAAAAATATACTTGGGACTCGCCACGATTCAAGGGTATTGCATATCATGTGAAAGATCAGGCAGATGTCAAGGCTGTCAAAAAAGCAGTCAAGGGATTGGCTTTCGACAAATGGGCCGACAAACTGCGCACCACCTTCAATGGCGACTCTGTCATCCGCATTAGGGTAGAGAAGGGCATCTTCAAGCAGGGAGATAACAACCTCGTCGACAGAGAGGTGTTCAAGCAGAAAGTGGAGGTAAAACCACTCAAGGACTATCCCATCGATGCCGTCTTCGGTAAGGTGATCAAGGCTCCAAAAGACTATACCGACGTGCGCGGACAGGTGACATCCGACTACCAGGATATGCTGGAGAAAGAATGGGTGGCACGCTTACGCGAGAAATATCCCGTAGAGGTTTATAACTCCGTTGTGGCAACGGTCAATAAACATTAAGTAGGTAAAAGAAAGTATTCATGAATCATCTGCGTCATTTTTTCCTGGCTCCAGTCGTAGGGGCATTTGTTACCATTGCTGTATGTGCCATGCCGCAATATACCGCAGTTGTGCCCAGCACTCCCGATGACTCCACAAAGACTGTCTCACCAACTGACGACTCTACAAAAACGATTCCAAAGAAAGAGCATGTCACCAATCTCGCCAGCATCATCGACGAGGTGGTGTGGGTTATTGGCGATGAACCCATACTTAAGTCCGACATTGAGACCATGAGACTGCAGGCAGAGGCCGAGGGAGTTAGATGGGACGGAGACCCCGATTGTGTCATTCCTGAGCAACTGGCAGTTCAAAAACTCTTCCTCCACCAGGCTGCCATCGATAGTATCGAGGTGACCGAGGCCGACATCAACCAAAGTATTGAAGACCAGATTAACTACTGGATTCAACTGGCAGATGGTTCACGTGAGAAATTGGAGGAATACCGCAAGCAGAGTATCTCTCAGATGAGACAACAGATGCACGACGACTTTAAGAATCGTGAACTGATTCAGAAAATGAAAATGGAACTGGTGAAGAATATCTCCGTGACACCAGCCGAGGTGAGAGCTTTCTTCAAAGACCTGCCCGAGGATAGTATTCCTCTTGTGCCTACAATGGTTGAGGTACAGATTATCACCCGTGAACCAAAAGTTTCCATCGATGAGATCAATCGTGTGAAGAACACTTTGCGTGAATACACCGAACGTGTCAACAGTGGGGAAACCTCCTTTGCCACGCTCGCACGTCTTTACTCCGAGGATGGCTCTGCAAGACAGGGCGGTGAAATCGGTTATACCCCCAAGGCTATCCTCGACCCGGTTTTCGCCAATGTGGCTTTCAATCTCACCGACCCCAACAAGATCTCCAAAATCGTAGAGTCGGAGTTTGGATTCCATATTATCCAACTCATTGATAAAAGAGGAGAACGTATCAATGTGCGACACATCCTCTTGAAACCGAAGGTCACACAGGAGGAACTTGACAAGGCAAGTGCCGACCTCGATTCCATTGCCGCAATCATTCGTGAGGGTAAATCCACATTCGATGAGGCTGCGTTATACGTCTCCGATGACAAAGATACACGTAGTAATCATGGACTGATGGCCAACTCCACGGATATGACCCGCACATCTAAGTTTAGGATGCAAGACCTGCCCTCAGAGGTGGCACGTGTCGTTGAAGACCTGCAGGTGGGTGAAATCTCCAAACCATTTGAGATGATCAATAACAAGGAGAAGAGAGTCTGTGCCATCATCTTACTCAAGAGCAGGGTGGAAAGTCATCGCGCTACAATCACCGAGGACTTCCAGGCAATGAAAGATGTGGTGCTTGAACATCGACGGGAGGAGTTCATCAATGATTGGATAGCACAGAAACTCAAGAATACATACGTGAAAATCAACGAACAATATAGGAATTGTAATTTCCAATACCAAGGTTGGGTAAAGTAAATGAAACATAGCGTAGGCTGGAAATATAGACATTCTTACGGGCACGGAATCAGCATACTGGTTTTGTGCCTGTTTGCCATTTTCCTTGCACTACCAGCACAGGCACAACGAAAAAACCGTTCACAAGACCCACGCATCTATCTCGACCATGCTGACTCTCTCTTCTATGATGAATTAAAAAGGTTTGATACACAGATTGTAAGGGGACATGTGAAATTCCGTCACCAGGGTACCACCCTCTATTGCGACAGTGCATATTTCAAACAAAAGGAAAACACCTTCTATGCTTATGGGCACGTGAGGATGTTTCAAGGTGATACGCTCGAGATTACGTGCGACACGGCCTTCTATGATGGACGAACAGACGCCGAGATGGTGCATGCACAGCACGATGTGGTGGTCACACACCGCAAAACATCGGTATTGCGCACCGACAACCTCATCCTCGACCGTAAGTTTGATATCGTCTATTATGACAACGGCGGCAATTATACAGACAAAAGCCGGGGGATGACACTGAGTAGTGACTGGGGAAAATACAACCTCAACACCAAGGATGCGGAATTTTTCTATGCCGTGACGCTCAAGACAAAGTCGCATGTCATCACTACCGACACCTTATATTATAATCCTGCAAACGAAAGGGCACACATCGTCGGAGGAAAGACAGTCTATGATAAAGAAAGGGGAGGGCCTCCGAAATGGACGAAGTCGGTCATTCACTCTTTGAACGACGGGTATGATGTGGAAACTACCAACTGCTTTTTCTATATGAAAAACGATAAGGTGGAACTCTTCGACAATTCTGTCATTGCCGACAAAACTAGGTCGATTACAGGCGACAGCCTTTTCTACGATAGCAAGACGAAACATAGCAAGGGATTTGGAAGTGTCAAATATGTAGACCTAAAGAACAAAAATACACTTACCGCCGAGGTCGTACAGTATGACGAGAATAATGGCGTGGGATTTGCTACCAACAATCCGGTATTCATTGATTATTCCCAACAGGATACACTTTATCTACATGCCGATACCATACGAATGGAGACATTCTTCCTCAATACCGACTCTATGTACCGGAAGGTGCATTGTTATCCTAAAGTCCGTATGTTTCGCAATGATGTACAAGCCGTTTGCGACTCCATGGTGTTGTGCTCCCGCGACTCTTCCATGACGATGTATTTCGACCCCATCGTATGGAATGCGCAAAGACAGTTGTTGGGCGATAGCATCCGTGTGTTTGTTAACGACTCAACTATACGTGAGGCTCACGTGATGCAAAATGCACTCTCCATCGAGATGATGCATGAGATGAAGCAACCTGACAATATCTATTTTAATCAGGTTACCTCAAAATATATGAATGCATATTTCAAAGAGGGGAAACTAAAGCAAAGTGAGGCGGTAGGCAGCGTGCAGACTATCTATTATCCCGTTGATGATAAAGACAGTACCCTCATCGGACTATGCTACCTCGAGACAGATACGCTGCGTATGTTCCTCACACCGGAACGGCAACTCGAGAAAATATGGGCTTGCAAGTCCGACGGCATTCTCTATCCTATGACACAGATTCCGCCGAACAAAGACAAATTGCCCAATTTCGGATGGTATGATGCCATACGCCCGCAAAACAAAGACGACATCTATTATATTGAGGAACGGCATAAACGCATCAGCAACCCATTATATTAACACCTGCCCATGAGCGATATCATACAACTTCTGCCCGATTCCGTGGCGAATCAGATTGCGGCAGGGGAGGTCATACAACGACCTGCCTCGGTCATCAAAGAACTGGTGGAGAACGCCCTCGATGCTGGTGCTACGACAATCCATGTGCTTGTCACTGACGCCGGTCGTACATGCCTGCAGGTTATAGACAATGGCTGCGGTATGTCACCAACCGATGCGCGACTGTCGTTCGAAAGGCATGCCACTTCAAAAATCCGTGAGGCCTCCGACCTTTTCAACCTTCATACGATGGGATTCCGTGGCGAGGCACTGGCTTCGATAGCAGCAGTGGCCCAGGTGGAATTACGCACACGAACCAAAGACGATGAATTGGGAACTTTGCTTACCATCAATGGGTCCAGATTTGGCGGACAGGAACCCGTGTCTTGTCCGGTAGGCTCTAACTTCAAGGTGGAAAACCTTTTTTATAATGTGCCTGCAAGGAGAAAATTCCTCAAGTCAAATTCCACTGAACTCAATAATATCCTTGCTGCTTTTGAGCGCATCGTTTTGGTCAATCCCGACGTTTCCTTTACCTTGCATAGCAATGGGACAGAACTGATGAACCTTCCAGCAACAGGAATCAGACAGCGTATTGTCGATGTGTTTGGGAAAAAAATCAATCAAGACCTCTTGCCCGTGAATGTGGATACAACCCTATGCCGCATTTCCGGATTTGTGGGAAAGCCTGTGGCGGCAAAGAAAAAAGGAGCATACCAGTTCTTCTTTGTCAACAATCGTTATATGCGTCACCCCTATTTCAGCAAAGCGGTGATGACTCCTTATGAGAGACTGGTGCCACAAGGGGAGCAAGTGCCATATTTCATCTATTTCGACATCAACCCTTCTGATATCGATGTCAATATCCATCCTACAAAGACGGAGATAAAATTCGAAAACGAACAGGCCATTTGGCAGATATTGTCCGCTGCTGTCAAGGAGGCTATAGGGAAATTCAATGAGGTGCCGTCTATCGACTTCGATACTTTCGGAAAACCCGATATCCCGGTTTACAATCCTTTTGACAACAGCAAATCTGCTCCCAGTACCAACACAAACCCACAATATAATCCTTTTAATACACATCAAAAGTCAAAGAACGATATCAGCCATTGGCAGCAACTATATGATGGCATAGAAACAGATAATACTTCGCACACCCAACCCACGCTCTTTGGACAAAATGAGGATATGTCGCCAGAGACGCAACAGACTGTTGCCAGAGGCATCACCGAGGAAAAGTCTCCCAGCCACTATCAATATAAAGAAAGGTATATTGTCACAGCCGTGAAATCCGGACTGATGATTATCGACCAGCATAGGGCGCATCTGAGGGTGCTTTATGAGGAATATCTGGAAAAAATGCAACAACACAGATGGGAGACACAAAAAGTGCTTTTCCCAGAGTTGTTACAATTTTCACAAGCCGAGGCCGTGGCAATGGAAAATATTCTCGACGAACTCTCGGCTATGGGATTCTCTGTCTCACCCCTGGGAGGAGGGTCGTTCTCTGTCAATGGAATACCAGCAGGTGTTGAGGGGGTGGATACTGGCGCTCTGTTAAGAAATATGGTACAGACAGCCATACAAATGACAGAGTCGGCAAAAAACGAGGTGAATGAGTCGCTCGCTCTTACCATGGCGCGTAATACTGCTATCCATGCCGGACAGGCCCTTTCAAACGTAGAAATGGAGAGCCTTGTCAATAGATTGTTCGCCTGTTCCAACGTGAATATGACACCTGATGGTAAAAATATTCTGACTATTCTAAAACAGACTGAAATAGAGCAAATGTTGGGATAAATAGGGAGTTTGAGAGAAAAAGTTGCAATTTTTCGCACTTTTTTTAAAAAAAATTAAAAAATTCTTTAGAAAAAATAATTAGATTTGAAAAATTATATTATCTTTGCCACGGAAAATGCAATTTCGATTGTTTCGGATATATTATTTTTTGATTTTTAAATAAACAAGGTTATGAAAAAACTATTAATGGTACTGGCATTGGCCAGTGTATCTTTTTCAGCCATGGCACAGGACGATCCCACACTGAAGTACAGCGTGGCCACTAATTCGTTCTGGAGCAATTGGTTTATCCAGGTTGGTGCTCAGTGGAGCGCTTGGTATTCAGCCGAAGAGCACGGTTCAGGACTGGACACGAGTCCTTTCGCTGACTTCCGCTCAGGCCCAGGTGCAGCTATTGCCATTGGTAAATGGTTCACACCAGGACTCGGACTCCGCACAAAACTCCAGGGATTCTGGGGCAAGAGTGTTTATAGCGTAAATGGAAGCGGTGAGAGTGCAGACAACGATTTCTGGATTCTCAATGAGCACGCTTTGTTCAATCTGAGCAATATGCTCTGTGGTTACAACCCCAACCGTGTATGGAATTTCATTCCATTCGCTGGTGCAGGTATCGGTCGTTCAATGACACACGACAGATATGCTATGGACCTCAGCGCAGGTATCCTCAATGAGTTCAAACTCAGCCGCAAGGTGTTCCTCAACCTCGAACTTGGTTGGAACCGCTGCGAGACCGACATCGACGGCCAAATGCGCGTTGTTGACCCAGGTACACGTGGATGGGATACTCATGACAATAACCTCTATGGTGAAATTGGCTTGACCTTCAACCTCGGTCGTGCTACATGGGACAAAGTGCCCGATGTTGACGCTATCCGTGCAAACTATGAGGCTCAGATCGACGATCTCAACAATCTGCTCAACAATGCAAATGCTGACATCGAAGACCTCAAGAACCAGATTGCTAACCACAGATGCCCAACTCCAGAGCCAATCAAGAAAGGCATCGCTGCTCCTGCAACTGTATTCTTCTATTGCAACAAGACCAACAGTGGTCCATCATATGCACGTGACCTCGTTGACGTACGCACCGTTGCTAAGTATGCTGTTGAGAACAACGACGTTAACCTCCTCGTTACAGGTTATGCTGACAGCGCTACAGGTAATCCCGAGCACAACCAGTGGCTCTCCGACGAGCGTGCTAAGACCGTCGTTGAGGAACTCGTTGGTATGGGTGTAAGCCGCAGCAAGATTACTGCTGAGGGCAAGGGTGGTGTTGATATCCTCTCACCATTCGAGCACAACCGCCGCGCTACTGTTGAGGTGAAGTAATTCTAATCAAAAATCATATAAAAAGAGCGTCTCATTTAAGAGGCGCTCTTTTTATATGGTGGTTGGTGATGAGAGGATATTCAAATTAGGAATTAGGAATTAGAAATTAGAAATTGGCGACGTAGCCACAGAGCATTTGTCCCTTTAACTCCTTTTTAACTCCTTTTTAACTCCCTTTTAACTACTCTTTAACTACTCTTCAATCTTCAATTAATATCATTTCACCCTAAATCCGATAATTCTTCTCACTTCTTCCAGAGTGGCACGTGCACTTTCGCGAGCCCTCTCTGCACCCTCACGGGCAATCTTGTCAAGTAAGTCACGATTGGCACTGTATTCCTTGATGCGTTCACGGATGGGGGCGATAGCCTTGATGATGTCGGCTGCAATTTGTTTCTTCAGGTCACCGTAGCGGAGTGTGCAGTCGTTCCACTTCTCATCGAAATAATTATAGGTTTCTTCATCTGAACAAAGACGAAGGAAGGTGAAGAGATTCTCAATTACTTCCGGACGCTGACTATTGGGGGTCTGTGGTCCAAGGTCTGTGACGGCTTTCATCACTTTTTTGCTGATGACCTTGTCTTCGTCTAGCAGGTAGATACAATTACCCTCGCTTTTGCCCATCTTTCCGCTACCGTCAAGACCGGGCACTTTCACTGCTTCGCTGGCAAAATAAAAATTCTGGGGCTCAGGGAAAAACTCTACTCCGTAGATATGGTTGAACCGACGTGCACATTTGCGGGCCATTTCCATATTCTGTTCTTGGTCTTTGCCTACTGGCACCTTCTGGGCACGGTGTTGTAGTATGTCAGCGGCCATCAGGGTGGGGTAGGTGAGCAGACCGGCATTCACATTGTCAGGCTGTTTGCGTGCTTTTTCCTTGAAGGTGGTCACGCGTTCCAATTCGCCTAAGTAGATGTTCATATTCAGAAATAGGTACAACTCCAATGTCTCTTTCACATCACTCTGGATATATACGGGGGCTTTCACGGGGTCAAGGCCACATGCCAGGTATTCGGCCAATATGGCGCGAGCGCTATTTTGAATATCGTCAGGTTTGGGATGGGTGGTCAGGCTGTGCCAGTCGGCAATGAAAAACATACAATCATACATGTCCTGCATTTTCACAAAACTCTTTACTGCACCATAATAATTGCCTAAGTGCAGGTGACCAGTCGGCCTGATGCCGCTTACAACTTTCTCCATTATAATTCTGATTTTTTATTAAAAACTGTCTTTTGAAATGCAAAGTTACGAAAAATTTCGATTAAGTGAATGAAAAGAAAACTTGTTTTCTTTTCTGAGCGTGAGAATTTTATCTAAAAATCGAGAGCAGAACAAAATGAACGTGTTCATTTTTTATGCCGAGATGGAGTAACTTATCGAAAGTTACGCTAAATATCCATTATGACAAAAAAAACACCAAAAAATTTGGTGTTGTCATAAAAAATGTCTACCTTTGCATCGCTTTTTCAAAAAGGGCGTTTAGCTCAGCTGGTTTAGAGCATCTGCCTTACAAGCAGAGGGTCGGCGGTTCGAATCCGTCAACGCCCACTTGGGGTGATTCCCTGTGGTCCTTCGGGATTGCAGGGATTTTTTAGGTGGTAATTTATAGAACACACCTTTATTTTATCAATGATACAATACCCACGACCCCAAGGCCAGTGAGACTTGCTACTCCACTATAGAGAAGAATAGATTTCATCAGATTGTGTTCATGCTGAGCCGGTTTGTCTGAGAATTGAAACGTGGTATGTGATCGGTATGTTTCACCGGGACGGAGTATTGTTGAGGGAAAATTAGTTTGGTTGGGACTGTCAGAGAAATGCAAGGTCTCGAGGCAGATGGCCGATTGTTTGAGGTATGCCACTCCCTTCTTGCCTACTAATGAGCCATTCAGTCCGTTGGCGGTGTATATTTGCAAGGCAGGTTCTGTGGTATAAACAGTAAGCATTCTGCCACTTCTTTCATCATAGACTTTTGCGGCAGCAACGTTGGCATCACCAGGATGTCGTAGCATATAGGCATGGTCGTAGCCTTTTGTGATACTCATTTGTTCATCGTAGATGTTGATGTCTGTGCCTATGGTTTTAAGTGTTGTGAAATCAAATGGTGTGTTCTTCACGCGCATGAATTTTCCATCTACATTTTTCTGCTTGTCGTAGGTGGCAATGTATTTGCCATTTATCTGCAACTGGTGGTTTAGCACAGTCGTGGAAGGATCGCCCGAAAGGTTAAAAAACGTATGGTTGGTCAGGTTGAGCACAGTGGGCTTGTCTGTAGTGGCCTCATAACTCACTGTGAGCGTGTGGTCACTGCTCAGGTGATAGGTTACACAGGTTGTCAGAGTGCCGGGGAAGCCATTCTCACCATCTGCAGAGATGTATTTCAAACGCAGGATGCTGTCGTTGCTTGAGACAACATCCCATACTTGGTCAGCAAAACCCGGGTATCCTCCATGTGAAATGTTACCGCCTTTTTCATAGTTTTGCAGATGGTATTCCGTGCCGTCCAACGTAAATCGTGCCCCTTTGATACGCCCTGCATAGCGGCCTACGATACTGCCGAAATTTTGTTTCTGCTGATGATAATCGTCGATGTTGTCAAAACCTAACACCACATCTTCTGTTTTGCCGTCTTGGTCGGGTACCATAAGTGATACCAGACGAGCACCATAGTTGGTGATGCAGGCTTCCATATCGCCATTGTGTAATGTGTAGAGGGCGGTAGCCTTCCCTGCCACTTGCGACTCAAATCTTTTGGGATGGAGTCCGGAGGATGTGGTGTCTTCTTGGTGCAGGCTGTGCATCAAAATGCTCATGTTTCGTATGTAGGTACGCGTAGAGATGCCTTTTACACTGTCATTTCCCCAAGGCGAGGTGTCGTATTCGTCGCCTACCATGGTTGTTCCATAGCGGGTGTCGTCATTGTTGGTTGCCAAACTTTTTGGTATAGGGAGAAAGGGATGGGAAATCTGACTCAGCACCGATGGCCAATAGCCTTCCTTGTTGAGAGAGGATATGATTTCATTGACTGTTGGCAGACGGAAGCCGGGGAACGGTCCCATCGGGTGAAAATAGTATTCCTGGGGACCGCTTTTGCGGGCAGTTTTGAGAGGTGAGTTGCGCTCCAAGTCTTTCTGAACCAGTTGTTCGGCATCGGCGAGCATTTTGCGCAGACGTGCGGGGCTTACAACATGAAACGAACTGTAGTGAGCAATGGTGCCATCGGTCACTTCATCGGTGTAGTATTCGCCATTCTCTACATTTGAACCGCGTCGGTGTACATACAGGGGGCGTCCGTTGTCGGGATTGATAAATCGCGGCACGAGGATTTCGTCGTCTTCCATCGGTGTTCGGCGCACTTGTGATGCCAGTTCACGAGGAAGTTCCTGACGCTCTATGAAGGCGATGGCATCGGGTATGCCCTTGAGAAAACTCTTATCGCCAGTCAGTTTATAATATTCGATCATCGTGCGAATCATCGAGGTCGTGGTGCCGGTGTTCACCGCACGGGGCTCGTAAGAGCGGGCATGGGCGGGCAGCAGGTCGTCGGGAGTGTATTGGTCGGCCCATCCTGCCAAGGGCGACGGTTGTTGCAGGTCACGTAGGCAGCGCATACCACGGAGGATAGGCTCACGCAGCTCGCTCATCCCCAGTGATGTGTAGCATTGTAATAGGAATCGGATATTCTCGGGCGTCACATTGTCATTGATGGTGACAAACGATGTATAGTCGGCCTTCCCACGGAAGGGGTGGTCATGCATCAACGGATAACGCTGAGGCCATCCACCACTGGGGTACTGGCTTGCAACGACCATGTCTATGACTTTTTGAAGAGAGGAAAGAAATGTCTCGTCGTGCTTTTCTAAATAGATGCGAAGCAGAAATTCTGCGCAGTGGATGGTAACTTCATCATCGAAGGTAGCATTACCATAGTAATGTTGAAACTCCTCCAGCCGCCAAGCTTGTTTTCCTACGGTGGCATACCATTGACGGAGATTATCTTCCGAAGCAAGGTCGAACACATAATTCCATCCGCCACAGGCTAGTTGTCCGCGCATCAGGCAATGGGCCACACGTGTGGCACTCTGGTAGTAGTATTCATCGCCAGTTGCATGATAGGCATCAAGCAACAATTGTCCCATGTCAGGGGTGCCAGGGCTTTGCATCCATACCATAGTGGGGGTGGCTTCCAATTCGCCCCAGCGTCGTGAATAGTCTGGTAGATAGTTCCACACAAACCCTCCTTCGTTCGAGACTACATCCATCATGTATTCTGTGGCACGTCTCATCGCTTGCGGCACATCATCGTTGTCGTCGGCAAAGGATGGTTGCCAGAATGCAACAAACAACAGCAGGGCTATCAGTGTTTTCCTCATCATAAAATCCTTTTTACAGCAACCTTGTAATTTTGTGTAAAATTAATAAATAATGCCGTAAAAACCCTAATATTAAATTATTTTAACGTTTCTGATGAACGTCAGGTGCTTGGACTTCCAGAATTATTCGTTAAATTTGCACCGCCAATAAGGACTTTAAGAAGTCTTTCATGGAGTTTTGAAAGCGTGGATTTCGACACCCCCCGTTTATTATTCTCGGGCAAGGACGCTATCTATGCTTTCAATTTTTAATTCATCACCTGACAATGTATCCTTCTCCTTTTACTCGTCACCTCCGTAGAATTTTCCAACCATCCGCCTGCTCCGCTCACCAAATTCTATAATTACCTCCCTTTGGTCAGTGGGCCTACGACAAATCTCTAAAATTCATGATAGATATCATCTAAGATTCAGGAGTAATCTCTCACCTCTTACCTCTCACCCCTAACCCCTAGGATTAAGTTGACAAGTTAATAGCAATTCCTAATTTCTAACTATCGTAATTTCTAATTTCTAATTTCTAATTCCTAATTAAAAACACCTCTCACCACTTAATTATCTTGCACCCCTTCCTCTTTCTTGTTATTGTATTCTTTGTCCCAATTCTCCAGTAGTTCCTTGTTGCGTTTGCGGGCTTTTTTGTTCAGCGGCTTCTTCTCAAACATTTTGAAGAAGTCAAAGGTGGCGACGGCCTGGGGTGGAGCATACATGGGGACATCTTTCATGGCATCAGCTACCACGCTCTTGATGAGGGGGCGGTCTTTACCATATACTACAACCTCATGCAGGTGGACAGCGTTGGGAAGTAGCCAGATGGTGTCACTCACTTCTTTCTTGTCCATCTTACGCTGGAGAAAACTGATGTGGCTGATGGTAAGGCTTTCAAAAGGATTGTTGAGGGTCACATGTCCCATTTTAGTGCTAATGGCACTCTCGCCTTTATTGGTCACTACAGTAGCTTTATGAACAGGCTCGCCCGTTTCCTTGTCTACTAATACGAGTTGAGTCTGCGCCATAGCTGTTCTGCCGCTGCAGAATAACAGCATTGTCATTAGTGCCATGATTGGGATACGATAGAATGACATATTATATAATGTGTAGAAAATGTGTGGGTGAAAGTGCAAGTGCAAAAATATACGTTAATACCAATAAATTCATACAAAAGACTTCTTTTTTATGATAATTTATAGACTAACCAAACAATTTTTCATCTAATAACAGAAAACGATGTTTTGGCAAAAAAATGCTAATGGGTAAGCCGCTTTTTACCTACTTTTTCTTACCTTTGCACAATCAGAACTCAAAAACTCAAGAACTCAAAAACTCAAAAACTTCACATATGGGATTTTTCAAGACATTATTTGGCGGAAAAGTAGATACACCGGAAGAAAAAAAGGAAAAAGAAGAGGCACGCGACCTCGAAGTGTTGATTAGTGATGGTATTCGTGCCATGCGTGTCAGGCAGCCTGAGCATGCTGTGAAATGTTTTCAGCATGCACTTGAGATCAAGGACGATTTGCAGACACGCGACTATCTGGCGCAGGCGCTCATACAGAATGATGAGTTACGACCAGCCATGGAACAGTTGAACATCCTTGCCGAGGCGCAACCCGACAATATCGAAATTCCCATTCTCAAGGCAAGGGTGGCATTCCTTTTGGAAGACTACAACACGATGGTGGCGGCATGTGAACAGGGACTGCTCATCGACAAGGATAATGCCGAAATCACCTTACTCTATGGTCGTGCGGCAGTAGGGCAGGAGGACTATGCCAATGCTGTGGCTATGTTTTCGAAGACCATTATGCTCAACAGTGAGGCGCTTGATGCTTATTTGTTCCGCGGACAGGCTTATCTCCGCCAAGGCGATGTGGAAGGTGCTGCCGATGATGCCGACCATCTGATGGAGATTGCTCCTCAAAACGAAGATGTGTTGTTGCTTAAGGCTCATGTGCTCAAGGCTCAGGAAAAAACCGACGAAGCTATAGCCATCTACTCTAGGATGATTGATGGCAATCCTTTCTGTGTAACCGCCTATCAAGAGCGGGCAGAACTGAAAAAGGTTATGGGCGATGAAAAGGGTGCGGAGGAAGACCTGGCGAAAGTGAAGGAAATCGCTCCTCCTGATGCCGGTGAGGACATGGAGGAGAAGGTTCGCCAAGCCTATCGAAACAACAACCCATTCGGACTGGGGTGAAATATTTGGGAGTTTAGGAGTTTGGGAGTTTAGGAGTTTAGACAAAACCTTCGAGAGCAACAAAAGTATTCTCTCACCCCGTACCCATTATTTTAAAAAAACAACAAAATGTTTGCGTATTTCAATTTTTCCTTATAAATTTGCACCCGAAATCATAAAATCAAGACAAAATGACAAATCTTTGCGCTTACGAGTTTACCTATTATTACTTTGCAAGCAATTGTGAAGCGGGAACTTGCGTATAGATGTCAAACATAGGACAAAAGAGACGAATAAAGTCAAACAATTTCCCGCTTCACAAACAGAGAGGCGGGAATTTTGTTGTTACAAAGACCTTATACTCCAAGTCCTGTTTGTTGCTGTATCGCAGCGGTCCAAAACTCAAGAACTCATAAACTTAAGAACTCATAAACTCAAGAACTCATAAACTCAAGAACACATAAACTCAAGAACTCATAAACTCAAGAAACAATTAACTCGTCAACTTGTCAACTCGTTAACTCGTCAACTTAAAAAATAATGAAACGTATAGCCATTCAAGGAAGGATAGGGTCGTTCCACGACATCGCGGCACACTTGTATTTCGAGGGAGAGCAAGTGCAGATTATCTGTTGCGCTACCTTCGAGGAAGTATATGACAACATCCGTCGTGACCCCACCGTGATAGGGATGACAGCCATTGAGAATACCATCGCGGGAAGTCTGCTGCATAATTATGAGTTGTTGCGCGATTCGGGCACAACGGTGGTTGGAGAGCATAAACTGCATATCAAACATTGCCTCTGTTGTTTGCCTGATGACGACTGGGACACCATCCGTGAGGTGCATTCACATCCGGTGGCACTCATGCAGTGCCGGGGATTCCTCAGTAACCATCCACAGTTTAGAGCCATCGAAACCGAAGACACTGCAGGCGCTGCCGAGAATATCATGGCAAATTCAATGAAGGGCTGTGCCGCCATCTGCCATGCTTCTGCAGCCGAACTCAATGGTATGAAGGTGCTTGAGGACTCCATCGAGGATAACAAGCACAACTTTACACGCTTCCTGGTGGTGTGCGACCCACGGAAGGCCGATTTCATGCGACCGCTTGATCAGACAGACAAATCTTCGTTGGTCTTCTCTTTGCCCCACGAAGAGGGGTCGCTGTCGAAAATCCTCACCATCCTCTCATTCTATAATATCAACCTCACAAAAATACAGTCGTTGCCCATTATAGGTCACGAATGGGAGTATTTGTTCTATGTTGATGTGACCTACAACAATCTCATCCGTTATCGGCAGAGCATCGATGCTATCACACCGCTTACCAAAGAACTGAAAATATTAGGAGAATATCAAAATGGAAGACAGACCAATTAACATACAGCCGGCCGACAGACTCAGTTTGGTGCAGGAGTATTATTTCAGTCGCAAACTCAAAGAAGTGGCACAACTCAATGCCGAGGGCCGCGATATTATCAGTCTTGCTATCGGTAGCCCTGACATGCCTCCCTCACCACAGACGGTCGAGATGCTTTGTCAGGTGGCAAATCGCCCCGATGCCCATGGGTATCAGCCCACAATGGGAACTCCAGAACTGCGTCAGGCCATGGCCGCATTCTACAAACGGTGGTATGACGTGACTCTCGACCCCGCCAAGGAGGTTCTCCCCCTCATCGGCAGCAAGGAGGGTATCCTGCATGTCACATTGGCGTTCGTCAATCCTGGCGATGCCGTATTAGTGCCCAATCCGGGCTATCCTACTTACACATCGTTGAGCAAACTACTTGGTGCTCGCATCATCAATTATAATCTGAGGGAGGATAATGGGTGGCAGCCCGACTTCGACGAACTGGAGCAGATGGACCTCACTAGTGTGCGGTTGATGTGGACCAACTATCCCAATATGCCCACTGGAGGCGATGCACGCATCGAAACCTACGAACGACTCGTGGATTTCGCGCGCCGACATGGTATCGTGGTAGTCAACGACAATCCCTATTCCTTTATCCTCAATCGTCATCCCATTTCACTTTTGCAGGTACCCGGTGCCAAGGACTGCTGTATCGAGTTCAATTCCATGAGCAAAAGCCATAACATGCCGGGATGGCGTGTGGGACTATGCGCCACCAACCAGCAGTTCATCTCATGGATTCTCAAGGTGAAAAGTAATATCGACAGTGGGACCTTCCGCGGAATCCAACTGGCTGCGGCACAGGCCTACGCTAACGATGATGAGTGGCACCAACAGGCCAATTATGATACCTACCGCCGTCGTCGTGACATCGCTGAGGAAATCATGCGCACACTGGGATGTGTCTATGATTCCAAACAGGTGGGGATGTTCCTCTGGGGAAGAATCCCTGACCAGTACGACGATTCCGAGACGCTCACCGAGCGGGTGCTTCACGAGGCAAGGGTGTTCATCACACCTGGCTTCATTTTTGGTTCAAACGGTCGACGATACATCCGTATTTCCCTCTGTGCCAAGGACGAAAAAATGCGTGAGGCTCTCCACCGTATTCAGGCTATCTTTTCCTAAAGCTTTATATTATAACCCATTCTGCAAAGATATGGTAAGGCTTTTTAACTCCCCCTCATAACTCCAAATTATAACTACATCTTTTAACTCCAGAATCTGAAGTCAAATAAATATCAACCCTCAAATATCAAATAAAAATGGAATTAGAATTGACCCCCTTACATCTCCCCAGCGACATGG
Organism: Prevotella sp.; assembly: GCA_017548385.1. Taxonomy (GTDB): domain Bacteria; phylum Bacteroidota; class Bacteroidia; order Bacteroidales; family Bacteroidaceae; genus Prevotella. The sequence continues at coordinate 9,922 of JAFZAE010000076.1, read as the reverse complement.
AACGCCCAATCGTCATCGCCGGACCTTGTTCCGCCGAGACCGAAGAGCAATTGATGACCACGGCACATCAGTTGGCTGACAAAGGTTGCCATATGTTTCGGGCTGGTGTGTGGAAACCGCGTACAAAGCCCGGAGGCTTCGAGGGACATGGTGAGAAAGCACTCCCTTGGCTGAAACAGGTGAAAGAGGAAACGGGTATGCTCGTCACCACAGAGGTGGCTACTCCGGAGCATGTGGAACTGGCCCTCAAATATGGTATCGACATTTTGTGGATTGGTGCACGAACAACGGCAAATCCTTTCGCTATGCAGGCACTCGCCGATTCCCTCAAGGGTGTGGATGTCCCGGTGTTTGTGAAAAACCCCGTCAACCCCGACCTCGAATTGTGGATTGGCGCATTGGAGCGTATCAATCAGGCAGGTGTTACCCGACTGGCTGCCATACACCGTGGATTCTCAAGTTACGACAAGAAAATCTATCGAAACCTTCCCATGTGGCAAATCCCCATCGAACTGCGCCGCCGCATCCCCTCGCTCCCCATCATCTGCGACCCCAGTCATATCGGTGGCCGACGCGAACTGATTGCGCCACTATGTCAGCAGGCCATGGACCTTGGTTTCGACGGACTTATCGTGGAGTCGCACTGCGAACCCGACAAGGCATGGAGTGATGCCAAACAACAGATTACTCCCGACGTCCTCGACTATATCCTCTCACTGCTCGTCATACGTGATGAGAGTGTCACAACGGAGGGCATCACCGAACTTCGTAAGCAAATCGACGAACTAGACAACCAACTAATGAACCTCCTTTCCAAGCGTATGCGGGTGTGTCGCGAGATAGGACAATATAAGAAGGAACACAACATGACCGTGCTGCAGCCAGTGAGATATGGCGAAATCCTCGATAAACGTGGGGCACAGGGGGCTCTTTGTGGTATGGATGCTGAATTCGTGAAACGTATCTTCGAAAATGTACATCAGGAGAGCGTGCGACAGCAAATGGAAATCATTAACCAATAAAAACCAATAGATATGCGTATCTTAGTAATGGGAGCAGGAAAAATGGGAAGTTTCTTCCTCGACCTGCTCAGTTTTGAACACGAAACAGCGGTCTATGAGAAAGACCCGCAACGGATGCGGTTCACATACAACACACAGCGGTTTACTGACTTGGAAGAGGTTCGGGAATTTCGCCCCGAACTGGTTATCAACGCAGTGACCGTGAAATATACCATTCCTGCATTCGACGAAATCCTCCCATACCTGCCAGAAGACTGTATCCTCAGTGATATCGCTTCGGTGAAAACAGGACTGCACGACTACTACAAAAGCACGGGAAGACGGTATGTTTCCACACACCCGATGTTCGGTCCTACCTTTGCCAACTTGCAGCAGTTGAGCGAGGAAAATGCCATTATCATCACCGAGGGCGACTATATGGGGCGCATTTTCTTCAAAGACCTCTACCGTCGGCTCGACCTCAATATCTATGAATATACCTTCGAGGAGCATGACCGAACGGTGGCTTATTCGCTGAGTATTCCTTTCGTGAGCACGTTTGTCTTCGCGGCTGTCATGAAGCATCAGGATGCACCGGGCACCACCTTCAAACGACATATGCGCATCGCAAAGGGTGTGCTTAACGAGGATGACTATTTGCTCCAGGAGGTGCTCTTCAACCCTTATACCCATGACCAAGTGGCGCAGATACGCACCGAACTCAAAGACCTCCTCCACATCATCGACACAAAGGATGCAGAAGGCATGAAAGCCTACCTGACAAAAATCCGTGAAAATGTAAAAAGGGATATATCTTAGATTGAAGATTGGTTGTTAAAGAGTAGTTAAAAGGGAGTCAAAGTGTAGTTAAAGGGACAAATCTTTGGGGTGTATAGGAGTGTAGGAGTTTGGACAATAGCTTTGCCGCTCGTAGGGACGCGATGTATCGCGTCCGCTCCACAATCCCCGAGAGTAGCAGGAGTAATCTCTCACCACTTACCTCTCACCCCTCACCCCTAAATAATTCCTAATTCCTAATTTGAAATGATAACCCTTCTCCTCACGTCTCTTTTCACCCTCGTCCAGATCAACTGCGAGAATCTTTTCGACACGCAGCATGACGAGGGGTACAACGACTATGAGTATTTGCCGACTTCCGACCGTAGATGGGACAACCATAAATACTGGGACAAACTGGCGAATATCTCACGGGCTATTATCTCGTGTGGGGAAAACGAAGATGGATGGTCGTTACCAGATATGGTCACACTCTGCGAGGTGGAGAACGATAGTGTCATGCGTGACCTCACAAAACGCTCACTTCTCCGCGAAGCACATTATGAATATGTGATGACTGCGTGCAACGACGAGCGAGGGGTGGATGTGGCGCTCTTGTATTCGCCCTTTTCTTTTGCGCTTCTCGACCATTATTCGCTGCGGGTACCAGCCGTGGAAGGGCGGCATGACACTCGCGATGTGCTTTATGCCAAAGGATTGATTATCACTGGCGACACACTGCATGTATTAGCGGTGCATGCACCCAGCCGTATCGGTGGCAAGGCAGCAGAGCGACAACGGGAGGCACTCGCACAATTGCTTTGTGCCACTGTCGATTCTATCCGTGCTGTATCTACTGATGCCTGTATCCTGCTTTCGGGTGACTTCAACGACGAAGCCGAGGGCAAGTCGCTGAAAATCCTTGCCTCCGCAGGCATACAAAACCTCTCGGAGAAAGCACGGGGGACGAATGGCGCGCGTGGCACCTATAAATATAAGGGACACTGGGGTAGTCTCGACCATGTTTTTGCCGTTGGTCGCATCCAGCAGTGGTGTATAGATTGTCATGTCAACGACCCCAAATTCCTCTTGGAGGAGGACGAAAAATATGGCGGTTTTCAACCCCGTCGCACCTACATCGGCCACCGCTTCCATGGCGGTACCAGCGACCATCTCCCCCTCGTGGCAACTTTCCAATTGCCAAGGGAGGAATGAATAAAATAGAGATGCCCCTAAGAGAAAAAAACTCTCTTAAATCATTGCCATATCATTTTTTTTCTGTAGTTTTGCATCCTAAGAATGAAATGATACGAATAATAATACGGTAATTATACAAATTAGATATGTTTGAAAATCTAAGCGACAGACTCGAACGCTCATTCAAGATCCTCAAAGGTGAGGGAAAAATCACGGAAATCAATGTGGCTGCCACACTCAAAGATGTGCGACGCGCATTGTTGGATGCCGACGTAAACTACAATGTAGCAAAGAGTTTCACTGATAATGTGAAACAAAAGGCCATGGGTATGAACGTGCTCACTGCCGTCAAACCAGGTCAACTGATGGTGAAACTCGTGCACGACGAACTCGCCGAATTGATGGGTGGAGAAACTGTTGGAATCAATTTGCAGGGTCGTCCTGCCATCATCCTTATGTCGGGACTTCAGGGTTCGGGTAAGACTACCTTCAGCGGCAAATTGGCCAATATGCTGAAGCGCAAACAACATAAAAAACCGCTCCTTGTGGCATGCGACGTCTATCGTCCTGCTGCCATCGAACAGTTGAAAGTGGTGGCTGCACAAGTGGAAGTACCCGTCTATTCTGAGGACGGCAACAAAGATGTGGTGCAGATTGCTAAGAATGCCATTCAAGAGGCAAAGGCAAAGGGCTACGACGTGGTCATCATCGATACCGCCGGTCGTCTGGCTGTCGACGAGGACATGATGCAGGAGATAGAAAACCTCAAGAATGCCGTCACACCCGATGAAACACTCTTCGTGGTAGATTCCATGACTGGTCAGGATGCCGTCAATACCGCCAAGACCTTTAACGACCGTCTTGATTTCGATGGCGTGGTACTCACCAAACTTGATGGCGACACCCGTGGTGGTGCCGCATTGTCCATCCGCACCGTGGTTACCAAGCCTATCAAGTTTATTGGTACGGGCGAGAAGATGGAGGCCATCGATGCCTTCCATCCGGCACGTATGGCCGATCGTATCCTCGGTATGGGTGATGTGGTCAGTCTCGTGGAAAGAGCGCAAGAGCAGTTCGACGAGGAAGAGGCTCGACGCTTGCAGAAGAAGATCCAGAAGAACAAGTTTGATTTCAATGACTTCATGGGTCAGATTCAGCAAATCAAGAAGATGGGTAATATCAAGGAATTGGCTTCGATGATTCCTGGCGTTGGAAAAGCCATCAAAGATTTGGATATCGACGACGATGCCTTCAAGGGCATTGAGGCCATCATACAAAGTATGACACCGAAGGAGCGCTCCAATCCCGAGATTCTCAACCAAAGTCGGCGCGTGCGTATAGCAAAAGGCTCAGGTACCAATATTCAGGAGGTCAATAAACTCATCAAACAATTCGATCAGACTCGAAAGATGATGAAGATGATGACCAACCAGTCGAAGATGAGCATGATGATGAACGCCATGAGGGGCAAGATGCCCAACATGCCCGGAATGCCGGAAATGCCGAAGTAGAATAGTTGACGAGTTGACAAGTAAACAAGTTAATAGCACTGCAAACACCCTAGCCAACTCGCCAACTTGTCACTTAAAAATACAATTAACTTGTCCACTTAAAAAAACAATTAACTTGTCAACTTAAAAAAACAATTAACTTGTCAACTTGTCAACTCGTCAACTCGTTAACTTGTCACCATAAAAATACAATTAACTTGTCCACTTGTCAACTCGTTAACTTGTCACTTAAAAAAACAATTAACTTGTCAACAAAAAAAACAATTAACTTGTCAACTTGTCAACTCGTTAACTTGTCACTAAAAAAAACAATTAACTTGTCCACTTGTCAACTCGTTAACTTGTCAACTTAAAAAAAACAATTAACTTGTCAACTTAAAAAATACAATTAACTTGTCCACTTGTCAACTCGTTAACTTGTCACCATAAAAAAACAATTAACTTGTCAACTCGTCAACTCGTTAACTTGTCAACTTAAAAAATACAATTAACTTGTCCACTTGTCAACTCGTTAACTTGTCAACTTAAAAAAATATGACTTTAATCGATGGAAAGGCCACTGCTGCGGCCATCAAACAAGAAATTGCCGAAGAGGTGAAACAAATCCTTACCAAGGGTGGAAAACAGCCACATCTTGCGGCCATCCTCGTGGGGCATGACGGCGGGTCGGAAACGTACGTCAAAAACAAGGTCATCGCCTGCGAGACCTGTGGCTTTAAGTCCACGCTCATCCGCTTCGAGGATGATGTGACCGAGGAAGAACTCTTGGCAAAAGTTGATGAACTCAATCGCGACGACGATGTCGATGGTTTTATCGTCCAGTTGCCCCTGCCGAAGCATATCGACGAACAGCGTGTCATTATGGCTATCGACTACCGCAAGGATGTCGATGGATTCCATCCCATCAATGTGGGACGTATGGCCATCGGACTACCGTGTTTTATCTCTGCTACACCGTTGGGCATCATGACCCTGTTGCAGCGTTACGGCGTGGAAACCAGCGGCAAGAAATGTGTGGTGCTGGGTCGCAGTAATATCGTGGGCAAACCCATGGCACAACTGATGATGCAGAAAAACTATGGCGATGCTACCGTCACCGTATGCCACAGCCACTCCAAGACATTGAAAGAGGAGTGTCGCGAGGCCGACATTATCATCGCTGCCGTTGGACGTCCCGACTTCGTCACTGCAGATATGGTACGCGAGGGTGCCGTGGTCATCGATGTGGGGACGACACGTGTCAAGGACGACACACGCAAGAGTGGATACCGCCTCAATGGCGATGTGAAATTCGACGAGGTGTCACCGATGTGCTCCATGATTACACCGGTGCCGGGAGGTGTAGGTCCTATGACCATCTGTTCGCTCATGCGCAACACGCTCCTCGCCGCAAAGCATGAAGTCTATTTATAGTGGCTATAGTATCTATACCCACTATAGTCACTATATCATCTATACTCCTAACGAGAATATGACCGCCGAGGAATATTATAAGAAAGGAAACGAGTACCGACAGCGTGGCGATTGGCAGATGGCCATCAACAACTACATCCAGGCCATCGAACTTGACCCGCAAAGTCCTGCCGTCGAAGCAAAACAGATGCTCGACGACATACTCAATTTCTATCATAAAGATTATTATAACCCTTAAACGCTATCATCGGCGTTTATTAAATCTAATAATGTATGAGTAAAATCAAAGGTACAATTTTGGTAAACACAAACAGATGCAAGGGATGTTCCCTCTGCATTGAGGCTTGTGCCAAGGACGTTATCGCTCTGGCCAACAAGGTCAATGTCTCAGGATATCCCTACATTGAGGCTGTCAATCCCGACAACTGCATCGGGTGTGCCTCATGCGCCATCGTATGCCCTGACGGGTGTATCACTGTATACCGTAAAAAAATGGAGGGATAGCCATGGCAGAGCAAGAAGTAACCCTGATGAAAGGCAATGAGGCGATAGCCCATGCCGCAATTAGATGTGGTGCCGACGGATATTTTGGATATCCTATCACACCGCAGAGTGAAGTCATCGAGACGCTGTGCGCACTCAAGCCCTGGGAAACCACCGGCATGGTGGTAGTACAGGCCGAGAGTGAGGTGGCGTCAATCAACATGGTCTATGGAGCCGCAGGAGCCGGAAAGAAGGCGCTCACGTCGTCGTCAAGTCCAGGCGTGGCACTGATGCAGGAGGGTATCGCCTACCTCGCAGGAGCCGAACTGCCGGGCGTATTCGTCAATGTGCAGCGTGGCGGACCGGGTCTGGGAACCATCCAACCCTCACAGAGTGACTATTTCCAGGCCACACGTGGCGGAGGAAATGGCGACTACTATGTCATCACACTCGCACCATCATCGGTGCAGGAAATGGCCGATTTCGTTGATTTGGCATTCGAACTGGCGTTCAAATACCGCAACCCGGCTATGATTCTCAGCGATGGTGTCATCGGACAGATGATGGAGAAAATCGTGTTGCCACCATATAAACCTCGTCGTACCGATGAGGAGGTTATCGAACAGTGCCCATGGGCATCTACAGGTAAGAAACGCAACCGTCCCGTCAATGTCATTACATCGCTCGAACTGAAACCAGAGATTATGGAGGAGCGCAACCTGCACTTGCAGCGCAAGTATCAGGAAATCCGCGAAAAGGAAGTGCGCTATGAGACCATGCACTGCGAGGATGCCGAATACCTCATCGTGTCATTCGGTAGTGCTGCCCGTATTGCAGAGAAGGCTTTGGAACTGGCTCATGCCGAGGGTATCAAGGTCGGTTTGCTGCGCCCCATCACGGTATGGCCATTCCCCACCAAGGAGGTGAAGGCATTGGCACATGGCAAGAAGGGTGTCCTCGTGGCAGAAATTAACGCTGGTATGATGGTGGAGGACGTACGTCTGGCTATCAATGGTGAGGTACCTGTGGAACACTTCGGTCGTCTGGGCGGTATTGTCCCAGAGCCAGAGGAGATTGTTGAGGCATTGAAAACTAAATTGATGAAGTGATGGAAACAAAAGATATTATCAGCCCTGAGAATCTGGTTTACAAAAAACCGACTCTCATGAACGACACTCCCATGCACTACTGTCCGGGATGCTCTCATGGCGTGGTACACAAACTAATCGCTGAGGTCATCGAGGATATGGGTATGGAAGAGAAAACCATCGGTGTGTCACCAGTGGGATGCGGCGTGTTCGCATATAAATATATAGACATCGACTGGCAGGAGGCTGCCCACGGACGTGCACCAGCGCTGGCTACAGGCATTAAGAGATGTTGGCCCGACCGTATGGTGTTCACTTATCAGGGTGATGGCGATCTCGCTTGTATCGGTGCCTGTGAGACCATCCATGCACTCAACCGTGGCGAGCATATCGTCATTATCTTCATCAACAATGCAATCTATGGCATGACAGGTGGACAGATGGCGCCTACGACGCTCCTTGGTCAGAAGACTTCCACATGCCCCTACGGACGTCAGCCTGATCTTCATGGCTATCCTCTGAAAATCACTGAGATTGCTGCTACATTGGAGGGCACATGCTATGTCACTCGCCAGAGCGTGGAGAATGTGGCTGCCATCCGCAAGGCAAAGAAGGCACTTCGTAAGGCTTTCGAGGCTTCCATGGCTGGTAAAGGCTCATGCCTCGTTGAATTTGTCAGCACATGTAGTAGTGGATGGAAACTCACGCCAAAGCAAGCCAATGAGTGGATGCAGGAGAATATGTTTAAGTTCTACCCCAAAGGCGACCTCAAAGACACCACAGGGGAATAATTGTGAAAACAAATAACGACATGAAAAAAGAAATCATTATATCTGGCTTTGGCGGACAGGGTGTACTCTCAATGGGAAAAATCCTGGCATACTCTGGCCTTATGGAGGGTAAGGAGGTGACATGGATGCCGGCATACGGACCTGAGCAGCGTGGTGGTACCGCCAATGTCACTGTCATTATCAGCGACGACCGCATCTCTTCGCCCATCTTGAGCAAATACGATATCGCCATTGTGCTCAACCAACCTTCACTCGATAAGTTTGAACCGAAGGTGAAGCCCGGAGGTATCCTCATCTACGACAGTTATGGCATCATCAATCCGCCCAAACGCACCGACATCGAGATTTATAGCATCAATGCCATGGATAAGGCAGCAGAGATGAAAAATGCCAAGATCTTCAATATGATTGTCCTGGGTGGACTGCTCCATGTTTGTCCCGTGGTGACAAGTGCAGGATTGGAGAAGGCTCTTTACAAGACGCTGCCCGAACGGCATCATGCCATGATTCCGCTCAATATGCAGGCACTTGCTGAGGGCGGTAATATTATGGAAAAGAAATAAACTCCCCACAAAAAAGGCGTTCCAAACGGAACGCCTTTTTTGTGATTTATAGGTAGAGACTAACGGTGTGAACCGAAAGTGCGATTGCTGTGTCCATTGTTATTGTTGTTATTGTGATTGTTGTTGCCGTTGTGATTATTGTTGTGGTTTGAGTTGTTGTTGTTATTGTTGTTGTGGTCGAACTGCCGTCCGTTGCCGAACTGTCCGTTGCCATTGCCTCCATTGCTGGAAGGTGCCATAGTTCCACCATTTGCTGGACGGTGGCTGTTATAGTAGCCGTTGGGCTTGTGATTGTTGCCGCCTTTATAGGTTGCATAGGCATGCGGCTGTGCGTTGTAGTTCCTGCCCCTGTCGGTGTAACGGCTGTAGATATTGAATGTCCAGCCATTGCCAGCCCAAGAGACAGGGCGATAGAAGTAGTTGCTCGACAAGTACTTGTCATACTGCCTTCCTGTGAGGACGAGCCTTAGGTCGGTGTTACGACGGTTCCACCAAGTGCCGTACAAGTCGGAGGGTGTGTTCACACTGAGCAGATAGTCAAGGTTAATCTCATATACTGACTCAATCTGGGTTGACGTCAAGTTCAGTTCGTAGGCCATCTTGTCGGTGAGGAAAAGAGCCTCGTAACGTGCCTTGGTATATGTCATTGCGCTGGCGGAGATGGCTATCGTCATCATCATCACCAAAATCATCATCTTCTTCATAGTTGTATGGTGTTAATGTTAGACATTTGTTTCATTCTTACGCTGCAAAGATAGAGAGAAAACTACTCCCTCCCAAGGGTTTCTGCCTACAATGCAAGGGGATTTATCCTAATGTTTGATAGGAAAAATCCCCATGTAATAAGAAACACATAATAGCCATCGCCCAAAAGGGCCCGTCGGGGCAATATGGGGTCGCTACGCTCGAAATGCGCTGTGCTGAATTTAAAATGCGCTACACTTGATTTATAATGAAATTAAAATCATTCTAAATAACGTGAGTTCGATGAAATATAACTATCTGAAAATTTGGTGATTAGCGAAAATTGTTGTAACTTTATAGTGCCAAAATAAAAAGTTCACAAACAATAATCGCTATGATCACCGAGGACAAAGT
>JAFZAE010000075.1 GCA_017548385.1 Prevotella sp. | reverse complement strand
GCAGATCGAGTTCTGAGTTCTCCTCTATTTCAACATCGAGGTCATAAAGGGCACGGATAGGTGCGTTACAAGCGAGGAAGTTGTTGGGACGAGGACCGAAGCTGATGATTTTCAGGTTCTGCAGACCAACGATAGCACGAGCGATAGGTACAAACTCATGAATCATTTCTGCGCACTCAGCAGCATCGCCAACGGGCTCTTCGGGGATATAGGCGCGAGTCTTGCGGAGAGAAAGAGCCTGGCTGGCATTAAGCATGCCGCAGTAAGCATCACCACGACCATCAATCAAGTTCTCCTGTGTCTCTTCGGCAGCAGCGCAGAACATTGTTGGACCTTGGAACCAGTCGGCTATCATGGTTTCTGAAATCTCTGGACCGAAATTGCCCAGATACACACAGAGGGCATTACATCCAGCCTTTTTCACATCCTCAAGAGCTTGCTGAGCGTGTATTTCGCTCTCGACGATACAGATGGGACACTCGTAGATGTCGGCTGAGCCGTACTTCTCTACATACTTGGCTATCATGGCCTTACGACGATTGACTGCCAATGACTCTGGAAAACAGTCGCGGCTTACAGCGACGATTCCAATTTTGATTGTTGGTACATTTTTCATGTTACTAAAAGTATTTGTTAGTAATAATGTTCATTTCAAGCGATAAAGATACATCTTTATTTTCAAATTCCTCGCTTTTTTACATTTTTTTCGAGTTCATCATATGTCACAAGAACCACCACCGAAAGAAAATGCATTTGTACCAATCGAATTGGTACAAATACCATATATACAAAACTAGTTGTTCCTTAATTAATGGCCAGATTCATCTGTGTCGTCTCGCCAAATCCAAAACTAATTAAAGAAATTCCAGGAGACACCGAAGCGGAATATGCGTTGGTTGGTTGGATAATGGGGGACGAGGAAATAGTTGCCACCGGAACCAGAGTAGTTTACATGGCTCATCATCACAAAAAATCGTGTGTGACCTAAGAAGAAATTGGCATAGGCATTGACAAAGGGATAGCCTCCAATTTTCACACGACTGTCAGGATTTTCCTGAACGGCAAATTGTGCCATGCCGGGAACAAAGTCGGGCGCCTCGTATTTGGTAAAATAGCGTACATCGGCTCCTAGGTCGCAGTCCAGCACATGGGCTATCTTGAAACGAAGGTACAAGTTTGCCCATATATTAAGGTCGGGTAGAGGGATAATCTCCTTCTTGCTCGACTTCTGATAAGTGAAAATGGTTTCAAAGTTAAGGGGGCCTAAACGGAAATCTTGTGCCAGTTGTGCCGTGAATACGCTGAGGTTACCATCGTACTGAACCACACGCATACTATTGTTCAGACGGTTGAATTTTTCGTTGACAGTGTAGCTGTTGGCGAAATAGACGTATTTTTCGAGGTCGTCGATGGCGACACGCAAACGTGTATGTGTGCGATCCAGACTGAAGTCACCCTGTATGCGTGAATGGATAGTTTTGTCGAAGTCATGATCCCACCAGAAATGTCGCGAGTGGTATGTGTTAAAGTAGAACGAGGCGGTTGTGAGATGGAAAAATCCCGATGCCGCCAAGTGGATGGAGTCATTGAAAAGACGGAAATTCAAGTCAGTGTTACCATCCACCATGATATCGCCAATGTCTTCTCCTGCAATACCAAACTCAGCCTTGGCATCATAATGCAGTGTTTTCCCTTCATGTTTGCTGATTTGCCCTCCAGCATAAAGAGTATGTTCATTATATCCCCGTTCCATCGTTGTGGAGTCTGGAAGCGTATAATGTTTGAGGTCGTGGGCGATAAAACCCTTGAACCCCGCCTTTGCATATTTGTTGAATCCTTCGAGCAGTGCGATGGCAAAGGTGTTCTTTATTCTGAAATGGGTGGTCTTGTCGTAGATGGAGTCATTGCTAAAGCGACTTACTGTAGCATAGTTGTTGGCATAGTAGTCCTTAGGCGTATAATATGATTGGTAGATGCGGCGGTAGTTTTGTAAATCCAAGGTGTGGATGAAACTCGTCACAGGAACATATTCATTCTTTGTCCAAGTGGTGTCGATGGGTTGGTTCGTTTCCCATGTTTGTGGCAACCCATGCTCTTTGTTGTATGCCACTTGTCGGTCGTATTCCTCTTCATCGAAGAAACCATCTTCTTTTACTGCTTTCCGCCGTGCCACCTCCTTTGCTTTGGCAGCAGCATTTTCCTTTTGTGACTCAATAGCAAATTTGCGTGCTTTGATTTCTTCCTCGGTCATTGGGACTTTGCGGTTGAAGCCGAGGCTGTAGCGATGGGTAAGGAAAAGACGTTGGTTGTCGTTGCGATTCCAATTGTCCTGAAGCATAGTGGGTATCTCACTGGCCGAGTAGTTGTCGTCGAAACTTTCCGGGTGAGTGATAAGCCTGTCGTTGATGATACCACCATTTTCTGCTTGTTTCTGATGGTTGTTGTACATGAGCAGATGTGCCTGGTAGCGGTCACCCAGATAGGAGCCCCACATGGTATAGTTGAAGAGCGATGCGCTATTCTCAGAATAATAGCCTCGCCCATATAGATAGTCAATCTTAAATCCCACACCTATTCGTTTTCCTGCATTCACAGCGAAAAGAGCCTTGAAGTGATCCTCGCCATTGGTACGGTTTCCGCAGGTGTTGAGGCTTAAGTTGGTGATGGGTGAATAGGTGTTGGTAAAGTGGAATTTATCTATATTGGTGTTGAAATAGTCATATTTCTCATTGAAGATAAAGTCGTTGTACAACTCTCTGTCCATATAAATGCGGCTTTCGCGTGCAGCACCCAGATTGCCTGTCGTATTGTATTCTCCATAGAGTCCCGAAGTAAAAATGGTGTTCATATATAGATAGGCCATCGTGTCGGGTTCTTCGGGAGTGATGTCACCGAAGTCGGACGACACACTCCATACTTTGAGACCTCTTGGAGCCTCCTGGTTTTTGTTCAGGCTGTCGTTACGTGCTTTGCGGTGGTTTTGGTCAGACGTGTTGAAGGTACCGTCGCTGTGCACGGTATTGTAACCTTGTGCTTGTATGACAAGGGAAATGATGAGAAATAATGGTATGAGAAAAACAGATTTTTTCATCTGAGCATGCGAATACAGCATTCTGCCATTTTTACAGCCATAGCTCCTAGGACGATATATATGCCTATTGTGGTATGGTCGGTGAAGAAATACAAGACAGCACCAATGACAGCACCAATCATAAAAATGATGTTGAGTACATTGCGAAGAGCGAGAGTATGGTCATGTGCACGCTCTTTTTTTATACGGTGGTCGGGACGTTCGCTGAGTGGTTTTTCTGTCATATAATTAGGAGTTAGGAGTTTTTTAGTGGTGAGAGGTGAGTGGGGTGAGGCTTTGCAACTCAAAATTCATCACCTTGTTACCTCATTGTTAATTTTCTGAAGGATTTCCTCCATGCGGTCGACGGTGCAGCGACGGAATTTACCAGAGTATTTCGCAAGTTTTGTCTTTTTCTTGTTCAGGGCATATTTGTCAGTAATCCATGTCTCTGCCTGGAAACGCTCACCGCCCTTGCGGTTTTCCTCATAGTGATATCTGATGCGGAAAATCTTGACATACACTTTCTTGTCATAACAGTCGCATTCCACGACGTACTGCATTTCGGTGCGGTCCAAGGACAGTAGTTTATTGGAGAAAAGAAGCCATTCCACATAGTGTGCGACAATCTTCTTGTCATTGGGACTGACAAGCGTGACACAACTTTCCTGGGTCTGCTCTTCTTCTTTTGTCATATTGGTGAGAAATTTGAGCATGATATCGTAGTTCTCGCTGGCACTTTTACCGTTTTCAAAAGTGGCATCCCAAACCACCTCGCCATTTTTCATCGGCACAGCACCCTCGAGGTATTTTGCATATTTGTACTCCGTGCTATTAACCGATTTTACAGGTGTTTGGGGTGTGTTGTCTGTTTGGGGCTTTTCCCAGTCGGTCTGTGCTGCGATCATTAGTGGCAGACAGAATAATATAGATGCAATGATTGTTCTCATAATTGATGTTGTTTGTATATTGCAGCGCAAAATTACACATTATTTCCGAAAAGACAAGAAGAATGGGGGAAAAAGTCGCAGAGTGGGTTTTCAGGGGTTAGTGGTGAAAGGTGATTCTAATTAGGAATTAGAAATCAGGAATTAGGAATTTTTGTGGTGAGAGGTTAGGGGTAAGAGGGGTAAATAATTAGAAATTAGAAATTAGGAATTAGGAATTATTGGGGTGAGAGATTCATTAGTGGTAAGAGGTGAGAGATTACTACTCCAATTCAACCCTCAAATCTCAATCCTCAAATCTAAAAATCATTTGTCCCTTTAACTCCCCTTTAACTACTCTTTAACTACTTTTCAATTAACTCGTCAACTCGTTACTTGTCAACTCAAGACAATTACTTGTTAACTTCTAACAATTCTTTAAGCCTCAGTATTTCATCACGGAATTGGGCGGCTTGGAGGAATTCCAGGTTCTTGGCTGCTTCGTTCATCAGACGAGTGCTGCGTTCGATGCTTGCCTTGATTTGTTCCACTGTCATCGTCTTCATGATGGGGTCGGCTACCATCCGGTCATGGTCAGGCTCCACATAAGTATGGTCATAGCTAGCATTTTGCGAAGGTTTCCGTCCCAGCACCCCTCCCTTGATGTCCTTGACAATTTGTTGTGGAGTGATATGGTGCTGTTCGTTGTATTTCATTTGGATGCTGCGTCGGCGGTTGGTCTCATCGATAGTTCTTTTCATGCTTTCGGTAATAGTGTCGGCATACATGATAACTTTGCCGTTGACATTGCGTGCAGCACGGCCTGCCGTTTGTGTCAGCGAACGGTGACTGCGCAGGAAACCCTCCTTGTCTGCATCGATGATAGCGACGAGCGACACTTCTGGCAAGTCAAGTCCCTCACGGAGGAGGTTCACACCCACCAACACATCGAACAGACCTGCCCTGAAGTCGCTCATAATCTGCACACGGTCAAGAGTGGCAACATCACTATGGATATAGTTGGTGCGTATCTCGTTGTTGAGCAGGTATTCTGATAACTCCTCTGCCATACGTTTGGTCAGTGTGGTAACGAGTACGCGTTCGTCTCGTTCCACTCGCTGACGGATTTCCTCCATTAAGTCATCAATCTGGTTTTCACTCGGGCGAACTACAATCTCCGGGTCAAGCAGTCCTGTCGGACGTATGAGCTGTTCCACCACGACACCCTCTGCTTCAGCGAGTTCAAAGTCGGCTGGTGTGGCAGAGACATAGATTACCTGGTGAATCATCTGCTGAAACTCATCAAAACGCAGTGGTCGATTGTCGAATGCCGCTGGCAGCCGGAAACCATATTCCACTAGGTTTTTCTTGCGCGCACGGTCACCTCCATACATGGCGTTGAGTTGTGGTATACTTACGTGGCTCTCGTCAATAACCATGAGGAAATTCTCGGGGAAGAAGTCGAGCAGGCAGTAGGGTTTTTGACCAGCCTCACGGCCATCGAAATAGCGTGAATAGTTTTCTATTCCAGAACAATGGCCAAGTTCCTTGATCATTTCGATATCGTATTCTACACGTTCTTTGATGCGTTGTGCCTTGATGGTGTCACCCAATTCGGTGAAAAAATCTACTTGTTTTACCAAGTCGTCTTGGATGTGTCGGATGGCTAATTGTTGTTGTTCCTTTGATGAAACAAAAAGGTTGGCAGGATAAATCTGGTATGTCTCAAACGAACACAGCCGTTGATAGGTGAGGGCATCCACCTCTTCGATGTCTTCGATGTCATCATCCCAGAAAGTAACCCGAAGTATATGGTCGCTGTATGCCATGAAGATGTCTACAGTGTCACCTTTCACTCGGAAGTTTCCGCGTTGCAGGTCGAGGTCGTTGCGCACATATAATGCATCGACCAACCGTCGTAAAAACATGTTGCGATCCAGTTTCTGACCCTTGCTGATGCTGATGACACTTTCAGACATCGCAGCTGGGCCTCCCATACCATAGATGCAAGATACCGATGACACCACCACCACGTCGCGACGACCACTGAGTAGTGAGGATACGGCCGAGAGTCGTAGACGGTCGATTTCCTCATTGATGGCAAGATCTTTTTCTATATATGTGTCGGTATGGGGTATGTATGCCTCGGGTTGGTAATAATCGTAGTAGGAGACATAGTATTCCACGGCATTTTCTGGGAAGAATCCTTTCATCTCCTCATAGAGTTGGGCGGCAAGGGTTTTGTTATGACTTAGGATAAGCGTGGGGCGGTTGATGTTTGCAATGACATTGGCCACAGTAAATGTTTTGCCAGAACCTGTGACACCCAACAACACCTGGGCGCGGTCGCCACGCTCAATACCCTCGGTTAGTTGGCGAATGGCATCGGGCTGGTCGCCAGTGGGCTTGTATTGTGATGTAAGTTTGAAATCCATAGATTTGCAAAAATAGCAAAAAAACTCTTTCACAAGTACCTTCAAAAGCAATTTTTTGCTAAAAATGATGTTTTATCTTTGATAATAGTAGAATAATATGTAATTTTGCAGGTCAAAGCGGTTAATATGAAGAAAAGCCTTATCATTTTCTTGTGCGGAGTGTTGCTGCTCAGTGGTTGTTCCAAAGAGTATAATGCAATCTTTAAAAGTGCAAGTTACGACTATAAATATGAGTATGCCAAAGAGTGTTTTGCCCTTGGAAAATATGAGCGGGCGGTGCTCTTGCTTCAAGATTTGGTGACAATCATGAAAGGGTCGGAAAACGGACAGGAATGTTTGTATATGCTGGCCATGGCATGTTATTGTTCGAAGGACTATGAGACTGCGGCACAATATTTCCAGAAATATCATCAGTCCTATCCCCGTGGCACTTATGCTGAAATGGCTTCGTTTTATCAAGGGCAGAGCCTCTATATGAGCACGCCTGAGCCGCGTCTTGACCAAACACCTACTATGTCGGCGATATCGGCTTTTCAGGAATATCTCGATCTCTATCCCAACGCCATTCTGAAGGATGTGGCTCACTCACGTCTTTACGAGTTGCAAGATAAGTTGGTGGAGAAAGAGTTGCTTTCAGCCAAACTATATTATGACCTTGGTTCGTATTTTGGCAACTGTATGAATGGTGGCAGTAATTATGAGGCATGTATCATCACCGCCCAGAATGCCATCCGCGACTATCCCTACAGCCAGCGTCGTGAGGATTTTGCCATCCTAGTGATGAAAAGCAAATTTGAGTTGGCTGAGCGGAGTGTCGAGTCAAAAAGTTTGGATAGATATCGTGATGCCGAGGATGAGTGTTATGGCTTCCTGAACGAGTTTCCTGACAGCAAATATAAGAAAACAGCCGAGAAATACATAGAAGTTTGCAAAAAGCACACTGGTGAGGTAACCGATGAAATTTAGATGAAATTATTTATAAAACAATATTATTAAATATCAATATTATCAATGGATTACAAAAAATCAAAAGCACCCGTAGACACCGTTACACGCAACATCATGGATCTTTGTCAGGACACTGGCAACATCTATGAGACCGTGGCCATCATCTCAAAACGCGCCAATCAGATTTCCATGGAAATTAAGCAAGACTTGAGCAAGAAATTGCAGGAGTTTGCCTCATACAACGACACATTAGAAGAAGTGTTTGAAAACCGTGAGCAAATTGAAATCTCGCGTTATTATGAGAAACTGCCTAAGGCCACTCTTTTAGCCACTCAGGAGTTTATCGAGGGTAATGTTTTCTGGCGTGACCCTTCAAAGGATAAGGATTTGGTATGATACAGCGTATACAATCTGTCTATCTGGCCATAGCCTTTATTATCACAGCAGTTTGCTTGTGCCTGCCCATAGGCGTCTTGAGTCCTGAAAAGACGATGGGAACGGACATCACGATGTTTAATCTTTGGAAGTTGCAGGACAACACCATGACATTTGGTGTATGGCCGATGTTTGCATTGTTGTTCCTGTCATGCATTATCTCATTGTATGCCATATTCTCCTACAAGAATCGTAAACGTCAGGTGAAACTTTGCAACACTTGTATCTTGCTCGTGTTGGCATGGGTGGTAGCATATGCTCTCTTTGGGTTTGTCTTACCTGACAAAGAGATGACTTTCTCACCATTGTTTGCTGCTTTTATGCCTTTCGTGGCTTTGATACTATATCTCCTCGCACGCAGGGGAATCATTCGTGACGAAAAACTTGTTCGTGCAGCAGACCGCATCAGATAGGATGGATTTGGATAAAATGTCATAAAAAGGCGCGTTTCCTTGAGGAAGCGCGCCTTTTTACTATATCAATTCCATACACCAGAGCCATTGGAGGCATCAGGATCTTCCCATAGTTGTGTACGGGTGTTGTCGCCTCGTTCTACAAGTTCAACTTCTCTGTCTCCGAATGATGGGAGTTCACCATCGGCACCACTTGGACCTCGGCCATTACTAAGGTTTAGAAGTTGGAATGCCCCTACTGAATTCGTTTCTGTGATGGGTCTAAAGTATATCCTTTTCATATCTTTTACCTTTGGTTGTTATTTTTTGATGATTTTTTTACCGTTGATGATATAGATTCCTGGGACATGGTCAGCATTGT
Source organism: Prevotella sp. (assembly GCA_017548385.1). Classification (GTDB taxonomy): domain Bacteria; phylum Bacteroidota; class Bacteroidia; order Bacteroidales; family Bacteroidaceae; genus Prevotella. The sequence continues at coordinate 8,170 of JAFZAE010000075.1, read as the reverse complement.
CCATACGCAAACCTTCTATATTATAAATAGGTGTATTCACATCTTGTGAGCTGTCGTCACTGATAATATCCTTCACTGGTGTAGCGTCACGAGTGTCGAATGAGAATGTCACAGGATTGGAATTGTTATCTTCAAAATTGATGAAATAGGCATTAAATGCGGCAACCTGATAGTTGTCGGTCATATAATCGAAATTGACTCCCGACTCATCAAGTGCATAGATATGTGAACATGTAGATTGGCGTGTCTGCCCGATAAATCCATAGTTGCCGTGATCAGCGATGGCTTTATAATTTCCACCCTTGATTAGGGCATTGGTGCCAGAGAAGACGAATGTCTTGTTGCGGAGGTCATAGTATGATCCCCAGGCGTTGTCGGGAACGGCGAGGATGTATGGCCTATAAGCCTCTATCCCATTGGTGTAGCTGAAGGTGATGGATTCACTGTCTTCTGCAGTATATTCATAGAGCCAGAATTTTCTGCCGCTGTCCTCCCTCGATTTAAACCATGTCGTCTCCTGACCGTCCACCGTCACATTGTCACTCTCCACAGAGAAGGGCAGCGCTATGGTGCTCCATCCACCACGGTTTTTGTTGCTGTGACCTGTGGTGAACAAGCGTGAATAACTGATGGTGGCTGCTGTAAAATCTATGGGTGAATAGAAATCATACGCATGCTCAAGTGTGATATGCTCAGCATTGTCGCCTACCACCACGTTGCAGTTCAGTATGGAAGATGGTACGGTGGCTCCTTCAGGAAGGAAGAAAAGTGTGTTGGGGTTTCCGCCGGCATAAAGCACCTCAAGGTTGTCACAATAGCGGGCATCAACATAGAGCGCATCGTCGGGGATGACAAAGGCTTCACTCTGTCCGTTTTCATAGAATGTCACACCATTGGAAGTTGCCACAAAGACACCATAGGTAGGTGTGATATTTTCACCCAGATTGCTTTCCGTAACCTTATTGCCTTCTAGGTCTTGGTGTGGGAATGACAAGACGATATCGTAGGACGAACCATAATCAAGTCCATCGAAGTCGAAAGAAAGTGTCTGGGTCTCATGGGGTTGTAGTTCCACCTCCTGACTCATGGTAATGGCGGGTTCTTCACTGCCATTTACACGAATGCTTGCAGTGGCGGTGTGATGATACGTCTGACAACCTTTGTTGCGAAGGTACAACCGTGCCTGACAGACATTGTCTAGAATCTTTCCGGCATTGTCGGCAGAATTCTCCACAAATATTTCGTAGCTCACTTCATCATAGTCACTTTCTGGAACGTTGGTGTAGAAATGCGTAATGCCGTAGTCGTCAATTGACAACTGTTGGGTGTCGGTATCTTTGATTTCACCTTTGTAATCTAGTGTTATGCACTCTGTGGCTCCAGGAGCGACATGAGGTTCAAAGAATGCTACGTCAGTTCCCGACACATTCAATGTAAATACTCCATGGGTCTCTTCACAGCCAGTATTGGTGATAGTAATGGTGTTGTTGTACAATCCATTATCGTCGATTTCGCTGTTCAGTGCTTCCACGTTGACATCTGTGGAAGGTGTCAACGTAATCATGTCGTTTTCCACTTCAGCCTTTACATAGTAGGCATAGTTGTTGTGCATCTCTTTCCATGGAGATGTGTTATCTTCACGATAGACAGGCGACAACTCGTATGTTCCGAAAGGCAACTCGCTTCCCAAGAAAAACCTAAACATCTTGTGCTTGCCGTTGACCACGCTGTATCGGCTGGTGTGTTGTACATCAGAAATGGTTCCCTGTGCATCGACAACTTTTACCAGCTCGTCAGAGGTGTTGAATATGCCAACGCCATATTGCCATGTCTTATCATTGGGGTTGAGATAGGAGAAAACGCTCTCAAACTCTACTTCTGTGTCACAGTCTTCTGTACGTGATGTGCGTGTCATCACTCGGGGACTATGCAGATAAAGGTATGCCAGTGAGGGCTCATCGAAATGTATATCATCCTCTGTGGGGGGCTGGATTCCTATGACGGCTCCATTGTCATAGCGATAATCATATATGCTGCCAATTCTTAATGCAGAAAGTGAGTACCATCCGTCATATGTTCCACTCCATCCCCAATTCATGTAATACTTTCCTGTACTCATTTGATAGCCTGTGCAGATGAATGCATGGCCGGAATAGCCACTGTAATTCTCGCCATCCATAATCACAGGACGTCCTGAGGCTAACTCATTGTAGATAGTGTTATCCCATTCCTCAGAAGAATAATTATCTTTGCGGATGTATTGGGCATTTATGTCATAGCCAAAATAATTGGTAAAAGCACGTGCTACACTTGATGTATAGGCTCCGGAGCCACCATTGGCGTAAGTGTCATAATCCATCTTAACCGACTGACCGCAATAACGCATCAACGTCGCTACAGCATCGATACTTTCAGCAGTAGTCGGCTTCGTGGCTGTCATGGCATCCCAGTTGAAACAGTCGATTGAGTCAAGTGAACTAACATAGAACCTTCTGGAGGTAGTCCTATAGGAAGCAAGTGATTTACATCCATGTCTGAATGTCTCACCATTGCAACCTTGCACTCCCCAATAGAACATGATTTCTGCCATGGCTGTAGCAATACAACCAGTGACACATCTACAGTTATTAAAGATGCAATAATTATTATATGGAGTGTTTTGATTCCATTTCGCTGCGACAAGATTGGGTATGTCTCGCCTGTCGTCTGTAGATGATAGCAGGGCCTGTGGCTTTTCATATCTGTTTGTTTGTGCCCATGCTATTTGGTCAGCATATCCTTCTAACCATGCAAGCAGATTTTCAGGCAGATCGTCAAACTTCAAAGACCCTTCGTTTGCATAGCCAAGAATAGATTCTGCCTCATCATCGCCAGAGACAATCACATAGCCATCGCCATCGCCAACATTGAAGGCATAGAGCATCGGTTGAATGCCATTGCTGGTGGTGTTACGGTCGATGGTAAACGACATGGACATAGGAATGTTACCCCTTACATACCTCATCTTGCTATTATGGATGAATTGTAAGGCATTTTGTCTGGCTGTTTCCTCGTCGATAGGATTCGCCAACATAGTGGTGGCGCAAGTGACTGCCAATGCCAATGGCAGCAGCATATCATGAAAACGAATCATGTAAATAAATTTAGGCTGTTTAGATACTTCTAATTTGATACTTCTTAAAAGGCAATCATCAAAAAATCAAAACGTTTTTCTGAGAACAATCTTGGTAAATTTGATGACGCGCGTGTTATCCTCGCGACAACATTCAATAGGGGGCTTTTAGCCTATACTTCAATAATTTCGCCTCAAAAGTAGGCTTTTTTTTCTTTTTATACAAATTTTCATGGTTTTTTTTGTCATTTTTACACTAAATCGTGTCATTCAGATGAATAAAATGCAGTTTTTTGATGATTTTTGACTGCTAAATGCTGAATACAAAAGAGTTAGTTGTTGGTCGTTAGTTGATAGTTGTTTGTTGGAATTTTAATGAGTATTGAATAGGTGAGGAGTGACAGAATACTTTTCCATCGTTTTCGATGAAATAACTCACCAACTCATCAACTCACCAACTCATCAACTCACCAACTCACCAACTCATCAACTTATAAACTTATCAACTCATCAACTTACCAACTCATAAACTCATCAACTAAATTTTAATCTTTTCCAATAAATATTTGCATTTATTTAAAAAAAACTATATCTTTGCATCGAATAAGTGTAAAAACTACAATTACTAACTACTGGATTTACAGTTACACCTTTATATAATAACCTAATTTATTAAAACAATTAAAATGAGAAAGAAAGCTTTATTCTCTATGATGCTCGCATTGAGTATCATGGGAGGTCTTTCTGTATGTCCGGTAACCATAGAGGCTGCTGTGACACAAGACAAGACCATCACGGTCAGCGGACAAGTCGTTGACCAGGCAGGAGAGCCTCTCATTGGAGCATCCGTCAAAGTGAAGGGTGCCAGTTTGGGAACCGTCACCGACTTTGATGGAAACTTCCAATTAGACGCACCTCAGAACGCTACACTCGTGGTAAGCTATGTGGGCTTTGCTGAACGTGAAATTGCCATCGCAGGACGCACGTCTTTAGGGCAGATACAACTCTCTGCCGACGGACAAGTGCTCGACCAGGTGGTTGTTGTGGGCTACGGTACACAGAAGAAAGCCGACCTCACGGGTTCGGTGTCTATTGTTAATGCCGAGGAGATGAAACGTGTGTCCAACTCCAACATCTCAACCATGTTGGAGGGAAAGGTCGCTGGCGTACAGATTACCACCGACGGACAGCCAGGTGCTGACCCATTGGTGAGGATACGTGGTATCGGTTCCTTTGGAAGCACTGCTCCGCTCTATGTAGTAGATGGTGTGCCCATGGGTACCACCATCCGTGACTTCTCGCCCAACGACATCGCCACCATTCAGGTGCTTAAGGATGCTTCGGCAGGTGCCATCTATGGTTCACGTGCCGCAAATGGTGTGATCATCATCACGACCCAAAACGGTCAGAAAGACCAACCCTTGAAAGTTGATTATAAAGGGTATTTGGGCATTGACCAAATCTCGAAGGATGTCTATGATGTGATGGATGCCGACCAGTATAGCCAATATCTGGGACAGGCATGTGCAAATTCTGGTACACCGCTGCCTGGTGGATATAGCCTCAGCGGCAACTCGTATAAGTTCATGGACAACACCAATACTGACTGGTTCGACGAGGTCTTCAAGACAGGCGTTCGCCAGAACCACAATGTGAACTTGAGTGGCGGTGGAGCTTTTAATACTTATAATGTGGGTCTTGATTATTTCAACCAGAAAGGTACCCTCGAGGGCGCAGGCCCCAACTACGAACGTTTCACCGCACGTGTGAACAATACGATGGACACCAAATTCATCAAATTCCGCACAAGTCTTGTCTATTCACACTCTAATCAGGATGGCATGGGACTCTCAAATGCCTCGGAGTATGTGCAGGGACTTTATGGCGATGTCACCAACGTGTTACGTGGTACACTTCTCATGCAGCCTACCATCAAGGCATACGATTCCTCAACATGGGTACTCGACGATAAAGTTGGTTCTGCAAGCAGTTTCGGATATGATGCCTATGGATATGGTGTCTATTACGATACCATCCATGGCGACATCTCAGCATCCAACCCGCTGCTTGTCAATCATCTGCTCACACGAAACACCATTGTCGACCGTATTGTGGCAACAGGCTCTGCCGATGTTGACTTGCTGAAGATGTTGGGCGTGGAATCCCAAAACCATCATCTGAACTACAAAATCAACCTCTCTTATAGTAAGACCTATGCCAAGGATAAGACATGGGTGTCGGCATGGATTCAGAGTAACCGTGTCTATCTCGACAAGAGCAATGAAAAGCTCACAGAGGCAACACGCACCTATGCAGACGCACTGATAGAGAATACGCTCACCTACGATGGAAACTTCAACCGTCATCACTTCAACATCGTGGTGGGTCAGACTTACGAAGAAGAAAACACCCATACACTTTCGGCATGGGGCGTCAACTTCCCAGAACCATACTTCTTGCAAATCGGCAATGCTGGCACACGTGATGCCAACTCTTTCGAATATAAGCATGCGTTGGCTTCCTATATCGGACGACTCATCTATGACTACGACGGCAAATATCTCTTCTCGGCCATCGTGCGTCGTGACGGAAGTTCCCGTCTGTCCAAGGACATCCGATGGGGTACATTCCCATCTGTTTCCGTGGGATGGCGTTTTGATAAGGAGAATTTCTTCCCCTTCGATCGCAATGTTGTCAATATGTTTAAAATCCGTGCCAGCTATGGTGTGCTCGGTAATGAGAACATCGGTGAGTACCAGTATCAGGCTACTATGGACCGCAATAATATGACCTACAGTTTCGGCAACTCGCCCGTGACAGGTTCTGCCGTATCAACCTTCGTCAACGAGAACATTGCATGGGAAAAGAAGAAAACCACCAACGTGGGTATCGATTTGGCTCTCTTCAACAACCGAGTTGAGTTCACCGCTGAATGGTATAAAAACCGTTCCGAGGACCTGCTCTACAGCGTTCCCGTACCAGCCAATGCCGGTGTGGCCAATACCAGTGTGACCATGAATGCTGCCTCAATGGACAACAGCGGATTTGAATTTTCTGCTACCTACCGCAATCGCGACCATGCCCTCAAATATGAACTCAATGCCAACTTGAGCACGCTCAAGAACAAGGTGACCTCATTAGGATTCGGTACAGAATCGTATATCACCGGAGCATATGCCACATACGTGGGCGAAGAGGTGGGACAGTTCTATGGATGGGTGTACGAGGGTATCGCACGCACAGCCGATGAACTTGCCAACCACGCCACACAGCAAGGTGCCAACGTGGGTGACTGCCTCTATAAGGACATGAGTGGTCCTGATGGCACACCTGACGGTGTAATCGATGCCTATGACCAAGTGGTACTCGGAAGTGGACTGCCAAAGGTGAACTTCGGTCTTAACGCACATTTGGAATACAAGAACTTCGACCTGAGCATCGCTACATACGGCGCACTCAACTACCATGTCTCCGACGATATCTATAACAGCCTCAACTCATGCTACGGCTATTGGAACAAGGATGTAGCCGTGCTCGATGCCAACCAGTGGTCGGATGACGGGACAAGGTATCTGTCCAACGTGCCACGCACATATGCCGCCAACAATGCCACGCTGGCATGGAACGACCTTTTCAGCGACCGTAAAATACAGAACGCTGCCTATTGGAAGATTGCCAACGTCGAACTAGGCTACAGCTTCCCCGACAAGTGGTTTGGCGGTTATGTCACAGGAGTGAGGGCATATGTCTCGGCACAAAACCTCTACACCTTCACAGGATATCATGGATATAACGTGGACTATGCTGGCGGAACTTTTACACCAGGTTACAACTTCTGCTCGTTCCCGACACCACGCAGCTTCATGTGCGGTATCCTCTTCACATTCTAATCTTAAGCAACTCAATATAAATAGATTTTTCATTATGAAACTATATAAAATTTCACTCGCAATTTTGCTGGGTATCGCTACGCTCACAGCGTGCGACGACAAATTGGACCTGACCAATCCCAACCAGCAGACGACAGGAACATTCGGCTATACTGCCGACGACTTGGAGGAATGTGTGGTGGCCGCATACAACCATATTCGTATGGAAGGTACTTACGCACGTGTGGGTTACACCATCGACGTGTGCAGAGGTGACGAGGCCTGGAATTCCTCACAAGTGTGGTATCTACCTTTCGATGACCTCAACGAACCTATCACCGATGAAATCGGACAGTGGTCATGGCGTGACTGGTACTATACCATCAATGTATGTAACTTTATTCTTTCACGCACTGGTGATGACGATGCCCAACTCGCAGAACAAATGCGACACATCAAGGGACAGGCACTTTTCATCCGTGGACTTTCATACTTCAATCTTGCGGTTTATTACCAGAATCCCGCTCTTATCACTGATTACAACAGCTATTCCACTCTCGACGGACTCTATGCCTCAAACACTCCGGAGAATGGTGTCTATCAGTATGACCTCGTGCTCGACCAAGTTGAGAAGGATTTTCTACAGGCCATCAGTCTGTTGCCTTCGCGTGATGCTGGTGGGGAGTGGGCAAAAGGACGTGCTACTTGTGGCGCTGCCGCAGGATATTACGCACGCGTGCTCATGATGAGACATAAGTACAGCGAGGCACTCGTTGTGCTCAAGGACATTATCAACAAGAAGTATGGCACCTACCAGCTCATGGCCAACTATGGAGATAACTTCCGCGAAGGACCACAGTATGAGAACAATGCAGAGAGCCTCTTTGAGGTTCAGTTCCTGGACTATGGCTCACAGGGCACCGACGATGAGTGGACACCTGTCAACACTAGCAAGAACGCAACACAAGGTTCTGCTATTGAGAGTAACTTCGGACCTGGCGACTGTGGCGGATGGGCTGACATTTCAGCATCACCATGGCTTTACCAGCTTTTCAAGGCTGAGCGTACTATCAACGGCAAACTTGACCCACGACTCTATTGGACCATTGGCACCTATGAGGACGATTGGGAGGGATTTGAATATGGCAATATGTGCTACACCCAGCAGATGGGACCCACTGACTATGTG
>JAFZAE010000074.1 GCA_017548385.1 Prevotella sp. | reverse complement strand
TCCGCCACATTGAGTCCAAGTCGTTCTTTTGCATCATGGGGCACCATACCACAATAGCCAGGCAGGACTGGATGCATGCCATATTCTTTCATACGTTTGAGAATTTGCTTTTGCAATCCTTCCTGACGCTTATACCAAGAGAGCGGCAGTGGACCACCCCACCCTTCGAGGTTGTTCATTTCCCACCAGGCGAGAAAAGCAGGTCCTGCGATGAAACGCCCTATTTCTTCCTCAGTATAACCCAATTTGAGCAACACATTGCGCCAAACACACTCCTCGCCGACAATAGCCAATGGTATATTGACACCATGGAGAGCCATCCAGTCGATTTCCTGCTGCCAACGTTCCCAATCCCAAAATGCCATGGTATAGGAGAATGTGCAGTAGTTGAAGTCGTAACGCAACGTCAAGTCTGTCTCATGTCTTTCGGGTTTTGTAACTGCCGGCAATGGATCTGGAAGTTTTGCCTTCATACCATTCCATGTCAGTTGTACGCCGGCATAGTATTTCAGATACCAGTTGATGCCCGAGGCGATATTCACCCAGGTGTTTCCTCGCACCATAACACGTTTGCCCGCCTGATCAAGCTCGAAGAAATCTTTGTCGGACTTGACGAGTTGAATTTTAAACTTTGCCGATGCGCCTTTGTCGATACGTTCCAACAGATTGTCTATCGGAGTGGCGGTGACGGCAACTGTCATCAGGGTAAAAAAAAGGATAAGATATTTTTTCATGTTTTTAGGAGTTTTGACTTTGGTCGTGAAAACGTAATAACGTAATAACGAAACTTCAAATCTTCAATCTTCAATATATCACACGGAGTGTGGAACCCGAAGTGATATCTTGATGGGTGATAGAGGGGGAAGTGAGAGGCGAGCCATTGAGGGATGCCGATTTCACATAGATATTTTCGGGACTGGCATCTGGTGCCTCAATGGTGAACGTCTTGCCATTCGGCTGGTTAATGCGCACCCGCTTGAAAGTGGGCGATGCAAGGAAGTATTCCGGGGTGGCAGGGCATAAAGGATAAAACCCCATGGCTGAGAAAACGTACCATGCAGACATCTGCCCAGCATCGTCATTGCCGGAGAGTCCCCCAGGAGTATCGTTGTATTCTGTGTTAAGAATGTGGCGCACCCACTGTTGTGTCTTGTGGGGCTGACCTGCCACATCGAAAAGATAGGCAACCTGATGACAAGGTTCGTTGCCATGCCAATATCTGCCTTCAGTAAACATCGAGTCGAGTCGGCTGACAAAGGTTTCCTTGCCACCCATCACCTCCATCAGTCCAATGGGATTGTGTGGCACATACCAAGTGTAGTGACAGGTGGCGCCCTCAGTGATATAACTCTTGCGGTGGATGATGTCCTGATTGTTCTCAAAGCGCCCGTTGGCATGCCTTCCGTCGGCATATCCTGTACGAGGATTGATGACATTTCGCCAGTTTTCCGACCGTTTTATCAAAGCCTCATAATCGCTCTGTTGATGCAGTTCACGAGCCATCATAGCCACAGCGAAATCATCAAAGGCATATTCCAATGTCCGAGAGGTTTGTTCATTAGTATGAAAGGCCTCGGCCACACTATCCTCCATCGGAATATAGCCATATTTGAGATACGACTGCAGCGCCCTTCTGCCCTTGCCGTTTTTATATTCCTCATACGATGCAGGAGTCTGCATAGCATTTTGCCTCATCCCTTCGTATGCTTTCTGAGCATCAAAATTTCTGATGCCTTTGACGTAGGCTTCTGCAAGTACCACTGAGCAATGGTCGCCAATCATCGCCGCAGTATAGGAATTCCAACAGGGGAAGATAGGCAGCCAACCACCCTCACTATACATATTGACCAACGACTGCATCATATCAGCCGACATATCCGGAGCAATGATATTGTAGAGTGGGTGAACAGCCCGATAAGTGTCCCACATCGAAAAGTCGGTATAGACATCACGGTTTCCTTTTGCTAATGTATTTTCGCTGTACCCAGGAGTAATTAATTTCCTATCGCTATTGGCGAAGCGTGGGTATGTACCATCTACATCGCTGAGCAAGCGAGGTAAAAAAGAGGCGCGATAGAGTGCACCATAGAATTGCTGGACAGCGGCAGGGTCGTCACTCTCTACGTCGATGGTATGAAGCCGGTCAATCCAAGCCTGCGCCGTCTCTGCCATCACCTGTGTGAATGTTTTCCCGTCAAGTTCAGCAGCCATATTACGCGCGCATCCCACCAGACCTGTGAACGATGAGGCTGTGCGCAAAACGATAGACTGTCCTATCTTCCCTTGGAAAGTAAGGCTGACATTTCCATGAAAAGAAGAAACAATTGGAATATTTGAATTACTTGAATAATCTACCATTAAATGTCCACTGAATCCTGCTGGTTCTCCCCATCCCTGATAGATGCGGTGCACGGGATTCGACAACAAAGCCATTCCTGGGCCAGTCATCACCATTCCCTCATCCTCGTCGCTATTGTTAAAGAGCACCACATGCACCAACTGGTCGCGGTCGGGGGTGATACGGATGATAGAACAATGACGTGTAGCGGTGAGTTCTATACGCAGATGCTCGTAGGGCAAATCCACAGCATAATAATGTGGATGCGACACCTCACTGTCGTGGCTGAAAGGGGTAGCCCATTGTGTAGGCGTGGTACGCAACTGTCCGCCCATAGCGGCAACAGTAAAAGAGCCATAATCCTGAGTACATCCGCCAACAATCCAGTGTGAACAACGCATTCCCTGAAAGAGCGAGTCGGAATAATAATAAGGTGCTACACATTTCTGCTCTGTATCCCTTGTCTGTGGTGTCCAGAAATTCTGTCCGTTAGGAGTGAGCACCGCTGGCAACGTCTGTCCGTGTTCCTCACTGCCTTTCCCAAAAAGCCCAACAGTTTGTGTATTCGCCTGTGCCGTGCCCACCATCGTGTTAAGGGTACATAGGTGACGTATATGCTGCAAATTGTGAATGCGTGTCTGCATATAGTCACAAAATGCGTTCCATTCGTAAAAGAGGGGAGGTGGAGGCGGGAGGTCACCGTTATCCACATCAATTCTATTCTGGTCGAGCACCAGTGCTCCCGTAAGAATGTTGATATCACGCTCATTGTGGAGGAAACGCACAAATATCTTCCCCTGCTG
>JAFZAE010000073.1 GCA_017548385.1 Prevotella sp. | reverse complement strand
TGGTGATGATGGTTTCCTTGTTCATTGTTCTATTTGTCATTAAAGATTTCATCGAGTTTTTTTTCTAAAGCTTGCTCTCGCAATCCGGTAAGAAGAATCTTTCCATTAGGGTCAATCAGGACAGTCTCGGGAATGGCTCGAACACCATAGGTTTCGGATGCGATGGACTCCCACCCCCTTAAATCGGAGAGGTGAAGCCAAGGGAGTTCAAGACGCTGGATGGCGGAGAGCCATTTGTCGCGCTCTGAGTCGAAAGATATGCCGATGATTTTCAAGCCTTTGCTGACATAGGAATTGTGTATCTCCTTCATCATAGGCATAGAGCCCATGCAGGGGCCGCACCATGATGCCCAGAAGTCGAGCAGCACATAATTGCCATGACCGACGTATTCCGAGAGGCGGTGAACGGTGCCTGTTGTGTCGGGCAACTCCAATTCGTGATAGTCCTGACCAGGCAACCGCTTCTGCATCGCCCAATAGTATTTCCACACCTTCTCCATCTCGGGATGATGGGCAAAGGCATATTCCTCCTTCATGCACTCGGCCAGCTTTTCGGGAGCGTACATAACGGCCTGACCATTCAAAGAAAGGACATAAACAGGAATCACATTGTCAAGGTTCTCGATGATGCTTTTCCATTCGACATCTTTACGTTTCTGATCTAACGAGTCATAGATGGTGCGGTCTTCATCCTCCATGTGCTGTTCCATCTCGTGTTCGATACTGCCCTTCGCAAGCTGGTAGTGGTTGAATCGCAAGTTGAGGGGCGAGCCTTCCACCACTTTATTTGTACGGAAATCGACAGTGATGCGAGCCGGCATACTATCCACGATTATCACCATCCAGCCGTTCTCTCCGTCCTCTATCTGCAGGAACTTATGCAGCGGTTGGCGGACAGTGATGCGAAACTTCCCTTCTTCGACGGGATATTCCTTGTAATCCACATACGGCCGTTCGTCGAGATAGATGGTGTCGGCTCCTTCGCTGGCCGTTCCCTCGATGACGAAATCGATAGTGTCATTTACAACGGGGGCGAATACGTGTTCTTGCACTTTTGTCTCTTGCCCCTGCCCAGCCAACGTGACGAGGGCGAGCAGAAAGGCTACGGGTAGGCGACGAAACGTCGGGAATGCGGTGATGATAGTTTTCTTGTTCATATAAAATTCTCTGATGTGTCCTTACTATATTATATATACGACGTCCACGCGGAAATCTTGCATCCAAGGACGTTAAACTTTCTTAATCACCCGCTAAGTTACAAAATGCCACAACAAAACACCCTCGGCGAAACCATGAAAAAGTTGCTGAGGGTGAAAGTCTGAAAATAGTTTCAGAGTTTTCGGAAGAGATTCTATGTCTATGAAGAAAACTGACCTCGACAATGTCTCTCTGATGGTATTTCATAAGTAACGGGCTATGACGTGAGACATCGATTTACGAGAGTGCTCGAGGGCTGCATCTCTGAGTTGACGATGAGCTTTCCTCATTTCAAGTTCATCACAAATGACCACCTCGCCCTCACGCTCGCAAAACTCCCGCAGCCTCTGCAGGTCTAAACTGTCATTGCTGAATTTCTGTTCCATTATCCGATTTACTTTCCTTTTCGTTTGCAAACGATACAATCATTTCTCATCACCTCCAAATTATTCCCCAACTTTCTTTTCCAAGGGCTTGAAGTCAGAGCTTTGCCATTCTAGAAACTCTTTTTCTGTAAGGAAAACCGTGTAGGCGAAGGTTTTGTTGACAGCCACAAAGGTGCCGCCATCCACCCATTTGTAGTTGACTCCCAATTCTCCGCCTACCCACTCCATTTCCTGGTATGAGTAATTGAATTTCTTGTTCGTGAATTCGTGAATCCATAGGTTGGATGATGCCCCTTCTATGTCGAGAGAAAAACTGGTAGGGGTGGATCTTCCGTCAAAGCTGAGGGAATAGTGCGCTTGGTAGTAAACAACATATTGCCCTTGAAACTGGGCATACTTTCCCTGGGCATTGGGCTTTACATGAAAAGAACGGAGCAATTGACCGTCGGCAGTGAATTCCCAATAGTAGCCGTCAACAGGATTGTCCTTGTCAAAAATGGTTGTACTCTTCCACAGGCCTATGATCATGTTCCTGGTTTCTTCCTGCGTGGTTGGCGCAGTGCCTGGGTCGTCGTCATCGCTGCATGAGGCAGTGAATGTGGCGGTCGCTATCATGCAGAGTGCCGCCAGAAGTGTTGAATTGAGTGATTTCATTGTTTTTATTACATTTAACTTTTCTACTAAATATATAATCAAATGGGCAACTTTTTTTCATCAAACCAGCATTTTTAACATTTCGGGACGAAGTTCTCCTATTTCTTGTGATAAACCTTCTTGCCGTTCTTCCAACTTTTCAATGTTTCCCAATCCTTGGGCAACACTCTGCCTCCTTTTGTATCGTATATGAGGAAACAATATTCATCCTTATCATCAAGATATCTGATTTGTATGGAACACGACTCTCTACCTTCTTTTTTATAATCATTTCTTATTATGACAGGAGAGCCCCAACCTTTTTTGAACACATCATTCAGACTCAGCGAAAGGTCTGCCGTGGGATGCATATCCATGAACGCCCAAGTGACATCGACGAGTTCCTTTAGCACCTCCTGTCCCTTTTCCTTGGGCACTGACTCATATATCCTGATGTCTGACATACATTGCTCCCCTTTCGCGTATCCATTATAATCGATGATTTCTTCCCTGTTTTGAATGTCATATGTGCTATCCATCTCTGCATGCAGCTTGCGGTAGTTCAGCCCGTTCTTCTTCATTACGTCCCCTAACAAGTTCACGTATTCCTTTGTGTCGATTTGCTCATAGTCCCGAAAGATGCTGTCTGGGTAAAACTGGTATTGAAAAGAACCAAAACCCTTACTTGAATGATATTCGTCGCTAATAAACTCACGGTTGTTGGGCTTATAATAAAAGGTGATGATTTCACGTACAGGCATAATCATTTCCTCTTCTTTATTTCTCAATTCGTTATTTGCAACAACTATCCTCTTATTGCTATAGGCGCCCAATCTCATTTTATAATCAATGCTATCCACGCCATCTTGATGATATTCCCACATATAACATTCATTTGCTTCATTGGCAAGCTCCAGGAATGTGTTTCGGATGGAGTCGATCAGAAGGGTTTCTTTCGCCCTTTGTTCATCATATTGCTTATTCATCTTCTCTCGCCATGCATCCTCCTTGGGGTCTCCTGTCATTGTATAGTTAAAGTCAGTATATTGGTAAACTGAGAATGCGACAGACTTATGCTTGTTCGTATAGAAAACAGAGATTTTCTTTCCCATCGACTCCGCATATTTCAGCAGCTCCTCAATCTTAGGGTTTTGGTGTGTCCTCAGTACCACCGATGTCTGTGCATGTATGCCCAAAGTGAGCAACATGATGATGAATGTTATGATAATCTTTTTCATATTCTGTTCTTTTTTTGTTGATGAATGACTATCGGGAACTGTCCCAATCCCTTTCTTCCATATCTCTGCTACGAGTGTATACGGTGAGGTCTAATTTGCTCATCTTTCGTGAATAGTAGCTAGCTTGCCCGTTCTTCCAGCTTTTCAGTTCTGGCCATTCCAAAGGTATCCATAACTCACCTTTGGTGTCGAAAGCGAGGATATGGTACTCGTTGTTTTGGTCTCGATGCACGAAGATGCGGTAATCCTCGACGGCACCAGTTCCGTTTTCGCCTGTGAAAACAGGTGACAATGTTTCTTCGTATCTGGCTTTGGGATAGAATTTGTATCTGATATGGGGATGTTCTTTGAGGTATGCCTTCGTGCTGCTGACGATGAGGTGAAGCATGGAGTCTGCCACTTCCTTCGAATGTGTCGTGTAGATGATGCCCTCGGTTTC
>JAFZAE010000072.1 GCA_017548385.1 Prevotella sp. | reverse complement strand
TGGGCGCGGTCTTCGTTCACAGTCATACCGTTGCCTACCTCCAGCATGTCGGGGTCGTTCCAATGCCCGGGACCAGCATATCGGCGTAGCGTGTCGTTGAGTTGTATGCACTGCATCACACCAAACTGGCTGTATCCTTGAGGAAAGACGCGCAGAGAGTCAAAACTACACCAGATGTCTGGTGTGGTTCGCCACGAATGGCCAATCTCGCGAGCCCAGCGCCATGGTTGACTATTTCCCCACTCACACATGCTTAGGAAAATGGGCCGTCCTGAGGCACGGAGGGCATCGCTGATGAGCTGGTAGGCTCCTTGGGGATTGATATTCGTCGTGTTGCACCAGTCGTATTTCAGGTAGTCCACGCCCCAACGGGCATACTGAAGGGCATCTTGATACTCATGACCCAACGATCCTGGCATACTACCACAGGTGGCGGTGCCGGCATCGCTATAGAGACCCAACTTCAACCCTTTGCCGTGCAGATAGTCGGCAATATATTTCATCCCATGGGGAAATTTTGTGGCATCGGCTTGTATGAAACCATCTTTGTCACGCTCACCATGCCAGCAGTCGTCGATGTTGATGTAGGTGTAGCCGGCATCTCGAAGGCCAGTTTCCACCATTGCGTCGGCAATGCCGATGATGACATCTTCTGAAATTTTCTCCTGGAATTTGTTCCATGTGCTCCAACCCATCTGGGGCTTATCGGCAAGATTCTCCCATTTCTGAGCATAGACACTGCACACTGATAAAGAAAAGAATATCCAGACTGCCGTGGCCATCCTCATTTTTCCTAGTCCTTTTCTCGTTTTCATTATAATGTGATTTTCGCCCCCAAAGGTACACATTATTTCATTATTTCAAGCGCCACATGTTAATTAATTGACCATTTTTCAACAAAATAAATAAAAATCATTCCTATTCAGAACTTGGCTCTTTCATAAAAAATCCCTACTTTTGTCGCCGAAAAAAGGACTTTCGTAATTTGGAGCATATCAATATCATGCTGATACTCCTCGTCGTCGTCATTGTGGGTTATGTGGCGGGTAAACTGGAGTATATGGGTGGCGACTTCGACCGTCGTCTCTCAAATATCATCATCGATATCACATGCCCGGCACTTATTTTGTCTTCGACGATGGGAGGAACGCTACCCGACCGTCGGATGATTCTACCGCTGTTGGCTATCAGTGTACTAACTTATCTTATGCTCACGGTCGTAGCATGGTGGTTACCCCGCTATCTCACCCGACGCACAGAAGATAATGGAGTGGTGGGATTTGCGTTGATGTTTGGCAATGTGGGATTTATCGGATATCCCATTGTGGGTGCTATCTTTGGACACGAGGCGGTTTTTTATGCGGCCATCCTTAATGTGGTCAATACACTGTCGGTCTTTACTGTGGGAGTTATTCTGGTAAAGGGGGAGAAAAGCAGTTTGGCTTTTAAACCCCAGGTATTGGTCAGTATGCCGATGATAGCGGCCTATTTGGCTATATTGATTGTGGCTTTGGGTATTGACAATATCCCTATGGTTATTAGTCAGCCTATCACCATGATTGGTAATATCACAGTGCCAGGAGCCTTGTTGATTATCGGGTCATCGATGTCGAGGCTCTCATGGCGAGCGATGATGGGTTCCCGTGTGGTTTATGTTACCACTGCTTTTCGGTTACTAATTCTACCACTTTTGCTGTATGGGCTTTTCTACTTGCTCGGTTTCGACACACTCGTGCTGAACATTAACACCTTGATTATTGCCATGCCTGTGGCCACTTATGGCACCATTCTCTGCTTGAGATACGGACATGATACAACGTTAATTACCGAAATTACCCTCATCAGTACACTGTTCTCTGTGGTTTCTATTCCGCTCGTGGCACAACTGCTCATGGGATAAATACGTATATTAACGCGCTGTAAATTATTTGTTACACATTATAATTGACTTTTCAGAAAAAAAACAGAAATTTGTCGTCGCT
Source organism: Prevotella sp. (assembly GCA_017548385.1). Lineage (GTDB taxonomy): Bacteria > Bacteroidota > Bacteroidia > Bacteroidales > Bacteroidaceae > Prevotella. The sequence goes on along the minus strand of JAFZAE010000072.1, from coordinate 780 downwards.
AATAAAATTGATTAATTAACTAAAAGGATATGAAAAGATTATTTGTACTTTTTGCTGCTGTGCTGATAGGCACAGCTGTATGGTCACAGAATGTGTTCACTGTGGTTTATGCCACCTCTGACGATGGCTTTGTCAACGTTAGACAGACACCTTCCACCAAAGCTAAGATTCTTGACAAGTTATGGATGTTCTCCCATGGACTGGGAAATGGGGTCTATCGCGGAGAAAAAGGCAATTGGACTAAAGTGAGCGTGGGAAAAGTCACGGGATGGTGCTACAGCAAGTATGTGGGTAGCATGAACTGGTACGATGGCACGGGCAAGACAATGATTGTGGCCAACAGCCCTCGTACTGTCATCTACGGCGAAAACTTCGCTGATGAAGAAATGGGACTGCCTTTTTTCTCATGGGTTGACAAAGGAACCATTATCGCCGACAATTATCAAGAAGAGGGGGAATACTACGTTCTCGTTACCGCCCACGACCATCTGTTTATTAAGAAATCTGACGTAAAAGTTGTAAGAAAATAATTATACCATCTTACAAAGAGTATCGCAAATTGTGAGTATTTGTGAACATCAACTTCGGGGCATAGAGACTCTATGTCCCGAAATTTTTTTGTACGTTCAACATAAGCAGCAGATGGTTGGTTCATTGATTAACTTAGTGCACCGTTTAGGATAGTAGAAATGTTTGCTTCCAACACAATATAACTACCTTTTTTCATAAATAATTAGTAAATCAATTATTATTTTAGTCATATACGGAAATAATGAAATT
>JAFZAE010000071.1 GCA_017548385.1 Prevotella sp. | reverse complement strand
CATGGCGCAATATTGTTTAGGTCTTTGCTACAATTACGGTGATGGTGTTCCGTTGGACACCCGCAAGGCAGTGGAATGGTATCGCAGAGCAGCAAACCAAGGACTCCACTTGGCACAACTGAATCTAGGAATGTGTTATTACGAGGGCGAAGGCGTCCCACGGAATTACATCCAGGCTGTGGAATGGATTCGCAAGGCTGCTGACCAAGGTTATGCGCATGCACAATACAACCTTGGGTATTGCTATTACACTGGCAAGGGTGTGAAAAAAGACCTAAAACAAGCTGCAGAATGGTATCAAAAGTCAGCAGAGCAAGGCTATGTCGAAGCACAAGTGAGCCTTGGTGCTTGTTACGAGGACGGTGAAGGAGTAGAGAAAGACATCGACAAAGCCGTGGAATGGTACACACTTGCAGCCAATCAGGGTAACGAGGCAGCGCAAGAAGCCCTGAAGGAACTAGGGGTGGAATAAGTTTTAGACGCTATATAGGCTTTAGTTTAGAAAACCAGGTATCTAGAAAACATATTCTCAAACCTCTAATTTAATTTCATCTTGTGAGTGAGAACTTGAGGCTGAGTCCAAAGTCACGTGTCGTAGTGGGATAGCTGCTACTCGAGAGCAACGGCGTGTTGGTCTGTTGGTCATAGTAGAAGCTCATCGTCATCAATTTAGAGAGAGTATAGTCGGCATTAAATGAGAATTTCAATGCAGTATTACCACTACTAGCCGAACTTGTCATGGTTGCGATATCACGAGTGAGGCTTGCCTGCTGACGGTATGAGAAGTCGAAGCGAAGGTTTAAGTCGTGGTTGAAATTGTTCTGTCCCTTTGCTGCCGGTCTGTTGTTACCACGGTTATTGTCATCCTCCTCACCTTTTTTCTTTGAACCTTTCACTTTTCTATGGTTACTGCCTCCAAACAGGCTGAAATCATTGATTTTATATCCCATTCCAATAACCCAGTCGCGGCTGGTATTCTCGGCAAGCTGCACACTTGTGGTACTCAAGTTGATGACACGTGTCGATTTATACTCAAGTTTGCATGTGAGATTGTTCTGTAATGTGACATCAATACCGATGAGCGGCGAGAACGACTCATTGATGCTCACGGTTGAGATATTAAACATACTGCTTGGCACAGGATTTCCTGTAGTAGCATCAGTGATGAATCCCAAACCATCCATATACTCCTGCCATGTGCTGAAGCTAGCATATGAACCAACGGCGAAAATACTCTTATAGGAATGGTTGAGGTTGACGCTCTTGAAAAGATCTCTGAACAACGCCAATTTACTCAATCCACTATACCTGACGGTCCAGTTGGGCAGCAGCCTTTTCAGACTTGGGAATAACTCGAGTGACTTTCCACCCATGCTGGTGTACGTGGAGAGGAATGCCGGTATCATTACATCGGAACTGTATAGACCTACCCTACCATTCTCTGGGTTGTACGTTTCGCCGGCAATGGCTGTACCTCTGGGATATGTTGCACCTACATACTGTTGTTCCACCCTTGAGCGGAATCCTTCAAGGGAATTGCAGAATTTCTCAAACGACTTGGAATAGTAGCCATTGTTTGCGTTTCCCATTCCTTCGAAGGCAGAGCCTATGGAGATGGTTGTCATGGTGAACTGACCTGTGCGTGTGGTTGGTGACCCTGCAAACATATACTGTATGTTCTGTGCCTTTGTCTCTGTGCGACTGGCATTGAGATCAATCTTCAAGTCACGCACCGGCTCAAGTGTCATTTTCAGTTGCAGGTCTTGTGTAAGGTTTGTAGCAGCCGGTGTTGCCACACTGTCGCTATGGAGCAACCAATCATTTTCGCGTGCTTTTTGGATATAGTCATCGTCGATGAATCCAAAAGCGAAGTCTAGTCCTGGACTCATAACATCGCCCCCACGCTGTCCGAATGCTTTTCCGATGGTGGGCATGAAGCCCGGTAACGACATGGCATACTGGTTACGATAGGTAAAGTTCACATTGCGCACCATCATGAGGAAGCGTGCAGCATATTGTGCCGACTTATACCACAGTTTATCATCAAGTGGTTCCTTAGCAGTAACAGTGAGCTTGTAAGTCACTGCAGAGTCAAGTTTGTTAAACACCTTGATCTTGTTGTCATCCACCACCTTGTATTTCACTTTCACAGACTTACCATCCTTATCCTTTGCACTGACAATGAGTCTCCGGCTTTTCTTAGAGTGTGTGACGACAATAGAAGTATCGGCTTTGACTGTAATTTCCTTTTCGAACGTATTTTTGTTCTTTGGGAGTTGTGTCTTTTTCCCATCTTTGCCTTCCTTGTCATCCTTTTCACCCTTTCCATCCTTCTCATTACCATCATCTTGCTTTTTGTTCTTCTGAGCGTTAGCAGGGGCACTGTTTTTCTTGGCCGCTGGTTTCTGTTGAGGTTTGTTGAACCGCTCGTTGGTTTTCTTCAGGAAAGGTATATGGTCATAGAGTTTCTGCATATTGAAAGAACCATTCAGATTGAAGGTTCGGTTGGATGTGATGCTGTTGCCTAATGATGTACCATCCTCCAAATCAGTACCTCTGAGCCACCGATAGGTCGAGTTGTAGGAGACGTCGGAAGTCACCCAGTCGAAGATGGGAATCAAGTTCAGCGGCAAATGGTATGATGCAGAGAAAGTCTGATTGTAATCAAGGGGTTCACCCATGTTTCTGATAGACTGCCACACAGAATCCTTCCATGCCGTATACTGGTCGGGGTAGAGGTCTTTATTGATAGGTGTGTAAGGTTCTTCAATTTCTGCATGGGTGCCACTTTGGAAATTTGCATGAAGGTTTTTGGTGATATCCCACCGAATGGAGAAATCCCTATTCCATAGGAACTGTTCGCTGAAGGTGATAGGCAGTTGTGAGTTTTCCAGACTCTCCATGTCGCGTTCCTGCAACTCAAAATAGTTTCGTGTAATATTGGTATTGAACGTGATGTTTTGTGGCAGATAGTTGATTCCGAACTTTTTGGCGATGTCCCAGTATTTAGACTTCGACTTGATACCCTTGAATGGTTCCCATGTCTTGAATACCGGCGTCCATGTGTATGCCATGGATCCGTTCCATTTGTCCTCGTTCTCATAGATGATAGTCTTTCCCGTAGTATTACTATGTGAATGACTGTAGGAGAACGAGAAGTTTGCCGGGTCGTATGGCATGGGATGTCCCTTGGTTTTGATGCCAACTCTCACATTTGATAGCGAGAAGTTGGTGTTGGTGACCTTTGTGACGACAAGCGACTCCACGGAGTCACGCTCCTCCTGTGTCTCCATAGCATCAAGAGCGTCGTCTAGCCTCATATCGGTATCGAGTGGATTAAACTTAGGCTTTGTTACCTCCTTGGAATAAGAGTAATAAAGTGGCGCTGAAACCTGAGCCTTATCAGGGAAGAATTTGCCGAGTTCGAAATTTGCCGTTACCTGTAGGTTTTGGAGATTATCGGTTGAGCGTTGAGCCACTCCATCCTCGATACTTCCAAATCCCTCGGTGAGGTATCTTCCCGACATATTAACAGAACCGAAGTCGGAAAGTTGCACATTAAGATGCCCCTGTGCAGCCCATCCACCCTCGTTGTTGTACTCTTTGAGTCGTAATTCGTTTACCCACACCTCACCCGACTTCAGTTCACCAGAGAGGTTTCTCACACCGATAATCATGGTTTTCACCTCGCCAAGTGACGGATTACCCATCACACTGATTTTGTTGGATGGTTTGTCTTCATCATAGGATGTGTATATCTGGTTGTAGGATGCACTTCCCTCTGCCTTAGCCTTATTTCGTTCCTTTTTGAGTTTTGTGAACAAATCGAGGGGTATGTCAAGCATATTCTCCTCTGGCCATACCATCTTCTTGTCGGGAGTGGAATATTTGTCGTAATGACCTGCAGGTGTGAGTTTCAATGGTATCTCATACTCATAGTAATTACTCTTGTAGTCACTTCCAAGGCGTATAAATACGGCAAGCTGGTTGTCAGTAAGGTTTGTAGTGTTCTCATTCATGGTATTAGCATGAACGAACATCTGTATACGGCGGTATTGACGCAAGTCGAGAGTAGTGTTCTTATACACACACTTCGATTCGCCTGTTCCGAGATCAGTAACCATCATGTCGAGAGCCTGCTCATTGTTCTCCACAAGTTGCGGCTGTGTGGGGTCTTGTACTCGCGAGATGCCCGGTGGCAAGATATAGTTAACAGGTGTCTTGTCGTTGTTTTCTTCAATATTGACTGCACTTACAGACATATATCCAGAGTTGGATGCGCTGTTAGTGAGATTCTGCGTATATACACGCCACTCACCCCTTACCAAATCGAGGCTACCGAACCTGAGTACAATAGGTTTCTGGAAGTTGGTAAGGAACATTCGCATGAAGCGTATAGATGTAAAGTCGCTGATGGAACCAACTTTTTGCTCATATCGGTCAAGTGGTATTCGGAACTGATACCATGTGACATCGTAACGTTCACCATTTCTGAGTGTTCCGCTTCCTACTCTGCTATCTACGATGAAGTTTCTCCCCACGACAAGGTCTTCGGGTCTGATAGAGACATGGTATTGGTAATATTTCTCGTATTCGTTGAGTGTGTAATCTTGGTTGATATCCTCAACGTCGGGTGTTGTTTTATAGGATGTATCATAACTCTCACTGCGGTTGTCGGAGTCGGGAGTGTTGCCTTGTGGATTGTTGATGTGCTTGTACCTCTTGAGGATAGGAGCCTCAATCTGGTCGTAGTCTCTACCACGGAAATAATGATAGTTATCATTGGCGGGGTCGGCATAGATACTGTCATAAACCTCCTGTGGTACTTTCCCCTGTATCTGCGAGAGAAAATCCTGGTAGAATGTGCGTTCTTCTTCATCGGTGAGTCCATTGAATCCCACGTCCTGTCGTTCTCTGGAGCCAGATGTGGTGGCAAAGGCATAAGTAACGGTTGACTGTGTAGGAATCTTTCCCCACTGTGTGGTAGTATATGAGCCTGAACCATCAACAGCCATACCACTCTCATAGAATTTCTTACCATCGCGTAATACGTCCTCACTTACCTCTCCGAGGTTGATATAAAAGTCGCCTCCGTATTCTCCTGAGTTATCTTGCTGTGAGGTATAAATAAATGGGTCGAGCATCCAGAACTCTATATACTCGATGTTGGCAGTCTCAAAATCATTGGTATCGAGTTTTCTCATCATGCCACCCCAATTGTATTGTGGGTTAGGGAGAAGTCCCTCATTACTGAGTTCAGGATTGAAGTTGTAGGGGCCTCGTTCCTCAGGATAGAAAGCAAGGTTGAGCACAGGCAGAGTGGAGGTGGCCCCACTGTAACTGCTTTGGTCGCGATTGGGATAAAGTTCCCTGACATACACCTCACGAACATAATGGTTGGACAGTTGGTTAAGGTCGCTCTTAATATGACTTGGTGTAAGTGATGAACTGCGGCGTGTGAAGAGTGGGTCGATGTTGTACCATGCAAGTAACGAGCGACGATATCCACTGGTGAGCCCCGTCTTATCCTTGTATTCCTCCATGGTGGATGGCACTCCAGATATGATCCATGATGTGGGTGCCGAAACGTCGATGGCATTCTTTGTATTCTCGAAGTCGTCGAGGTATGAGGCATTATCTTGCGTACCATGTGACTGTCCAGCAATGAGTTGTGCAAACTCCGCCGTCAGTTGTATGTTGGAGGGTTGTGTGACATGGAGGAAGGGTATTTTATCAAGCATGTTCGTGAGCCATTGACTCTCCTTTTTCCAGTTGAGGTTGACACCCCATTGCGTGTTGTTCAAAGGTTCGGACCCCATAGCGACCTTTGTGGTGAGTGCTTGTTCTGAGAGGTGTCGCAATGTACCGCTCATCTGGAAATTCTTGCTAAAATCGTATTCCCAATTGACGCCAAACATGGTCTTGCGTGACTGCCCATAGTCAGTGTTGCTTTCCAACGATACGTTTACCGCTGTGCCTGCATCAATAATGCTCTGATTGAGAATGGTGACCTCACCGGCGGAGTAGTCAACCGTATAGTCGGAGCCTTCGTTGAGCGTAACTCCACCTGCGGTAACCACCACTGACCCCTGTGGCACATTATAAGCACCGAGTGAAATAACATTTGCAGAACGTCCACGGAACTGTCCTTGCAGTATATATTTGTCTTTCTCTGCAATCTGTTTTGCCACGGTCTTTGTAGAGTCATATAGCTCGGTATAGCTGTATTTTTCTGCTGTGGTAGCAGCGACGCCCTTTGAAACGAGGTAGTCGTAGAGATACTGACCAAAAGGTTCTGCTGCAGGCAAGAAGACACGGCCATTGCTTACTGTATATCCCTCGACATAGTCGAAATATCCGTTGGAGTGCGCCTTCATATTGTTATCAAGTCGGTCAGCGCCTAAATCTTTGATGATAGTCTGGTCTTTTACCTGTGGCTCCGGGATATAAGTAATATACACGCCAGATGTATCGCTCTGAAATTTGATATCGAGTCTAAATTTATCTTTCTCTACCGAAGAAGCCAGATAATAGACGTTTTTCATCATCAAGTCCCAGTTGCTTTGCGCAGGGTTGTTGCTGGTATTTTTCAACGACTTCACATAGAGACACTTCGAGACATCAGTCAAATCGCTGGCAAACTCTCCCACCTGATATGTCGTTCCGCCGTAGGTATATTCGTATGCGATGGCGAGCACCTGGTCGGTCTGTAATGCCGTCTTCAGTGACACGTATCCCAATGCACTATTGACGGTATATTCTGAAGAAGATAGCAGTCGTGCACTTTCCAGTTTCTCATAGTCGGTACCACCCACGAGCACATTGTCGAGCACAGTCGATGTTTGTTCGATATCTCTTGCCCCCACGTATGTGGTGTTCATCTCTGAATAGAGGTTGTTGGCATTGTTAGACGGTGGCATGAGGGTCTGGCTCTCTCCCAAGTCGGGGAAGGCCACGATATTTCTAGTATTGGTGGTAGTTCCTGATTTGTTGGTGACCCATATCTCAACGCGGTTGATGGTGATTCCCGTTGTGAGATTTGGCAGGGTTTTCATAGCACCATCGTAGCGAGTACGGAAATACTTTGAGAGGAAGAAGTGCCTGTTTTCCTCATAATCTGCCGCATCAATCTCGAATGGTGTAAGTTGTACTCCGCCTTTGGATGACACGGTAGAAGAGGATGTTTTCTTCTGAGAGACAACGGTTTGGAGTTTTAGTTTTCCGAACTGCATATCGGTTCGGATACCAAAGAGCGAACTTGCACCATTGACAAGTGATGAGTTGGAAGGGAATGAGACATTACCACCCTCAACAAGTTTGATGATTTCATCCTCTTTACCCTCATACTTGAGCTTCATTGTCTGAGCATCAAAGTCGAAGGTAGCATCGGTGTTGTAGTTGAGGTTCATGTTCACCTTGTCGCCAACGCGTCCGTTAACGTTGAGGTTGATTTTCTCATCGAAATCCATCGTGGTGGTGTGTCGATTGCGTATGGGCAACGAAGGATTGTCAATATTCTTAAAGGTCGCTCCAAATTTCAGCTCTGCTGTACCTTGCGTCTTAATGCGCACGCCACCCGGTCCGAAGATTTTCTCTGCTGGGCCCAAATCGAAATGCATGTCGGTGAAGTCGAATTTCTCCTTGCCTTGTGCCTGGGCAGCCTCTACGTTTTTCGTTGAGAAGTACTGGTAAAGTGATTTGCGTTCAATCCACTTGAGATACTCCTCGTAAGTCATCATGATGGGTGCGTTGACATACGAGCCACCGATTCTGTTACCAAAAATGTAGCGGTCGAGCGTGTCGTTATAGACGACATCCATTTTCAGATTTTCGGGTCGCTGGAGATCTGCGGAACCTTGTTGAAGGTCTTCCTCACCGATGGGCACAGTACGCTGCACAGGCCATCTGAGGTTGATGAGAGAATCGGGGATTTCATCATCCTCTTCAAGCACAGGCTGTGCCTTGACATTGTTTTTCTTCCCGCCGGGAGGGTCATCATCACCAGCATTTCTGGCATTGCCTCGATTGATCTGGTTTTGCCGTTTTGGCTTGTCATCTTGTGGCACAGACAAAGCATTGCTTGCCATCATACTGATGACAAACAAGAGAGAGACTATTGCTATTGTCCAAAGTTTAAATTTCATTGCTACAAGATGATTCTTTCGAGGATTGAGATTTGAGACAATCTCAACATACAACATCTAACGCCAAACTAACTCCTAATCCGTGTCATTTGATTTGTTTGAGAGCAAGTTTAACCACTTGTTCCACTGGGATTCCAGGCTGTTGGCGCAAAATCTCATTGACAACCTTAACGGATGGTGCCGGAGAGAAGCCAAGCATGGTAAGTGCTCCGATTGCCTCATCACGCACTTCTTTGTCAATGGCAGGCATATTACTGTCAGAATTGGCTGACAGTGGCAGTTGCTGCACCAAGTCGCCCAAATCGCCAACGGTGATTTTGTCGCGCAAATCTACGATGATTCGCTGGGCTGTACGAAGCCCTATGCCCTTGACACTCTTGAGAAATTTTTCATTGCCTGTGGAAATGACGTTAACCAGCTCGGCAGGTGTGAATGACGAGAGAATCATACGGGCTGTGTTGGCACCCACACCGGAAACAGTAATTAAGAGCCGATAAAGTTCCCTTTCCTGTTTTGTATGGAAACCATAAAGTGTGAAGGAGTCGTCCCGTCCTCCTGTGGTCAACGCCTCCTGCACATAGAGTTTGACCTCTTTCATATTTTGTATTGCCGAGTAGGTGTTGAGTGAAATATTCAGCGCATAACCCACCCCTGCCGCCTCTACGACAGCCATTGCCGGGGTCACTTCAGTCAGTTCGCCCCTGATGTATTCTATCATTGCCTAATTGTTTTGTATATATACAAGTTTAAAAGAATAACGTTTTCTTCGGCTTATTTATTGCATACACCATGGAAAATTGAAGATTGAAGACTGAAGTTTTTGGAGTTGTCAATGTGTGCTATCTTTTTTTTGCCGTTTTTTTTGTTATTTTGTCAAAAAGTACTATCTTTGCCTTGTTAATTCATTTAAAAGCTACTGAACATCAGTGCTCAAACATGAGAAGCACCACTATTACTACACCTTTAGTCTCCGTCACACTCTGGCGGTGACCTTAAAATGACCAAAGCCATCACACATATCATGTCTTCCTGTTTTCATCGTTCTAGAGTATATGCGACAATAAATGAGTTGACAAGTGTCAGAATTTCTTAGAATAATACTAATAACATATATAAATTATGGAACATCTAATAGCCAATAGTGGAATACAATTCATTGAGACATCAATGGAATTCAATCCAGCAGAGCCACTGACTATCGGTGGGAAAACGCTGAAATACTCTTTTTTTGAGTTTTATAATCCCAGTACTGGGAGTATGATTCTTGACTTGGCATACTTCAACAACACGGGGACAGACGGGAAATATATCCCGCTGAATGAGATCCGCCAGCAAGATGCCTTTGAGAAACTCCCAGACGGCCGTGAGGACTTAGATGTCATGGGTATGTTGAAACTTAACCCCTATGTCAATCCCACACAGTTTTCCCAATATGAAGACGGTTCCAGGGAAATCATCAGTGTCAATTCACTGAACACATACCGTCTACCCGATCCTAATGACAGAACCAACCGCCTCTCTGCCTTCGATTTGTTACTGAACCGTTGGCTTCCTATGCCCATGTTTGAGAAAGATGTGTCAGGAATCACGGTTGACTATCCCTTAGCTTGGTGTCGTGTACGCATAGAGGATATCGGAGAAGGACAGAGGGGTATGCGTAAATACCGCCTCATCTGGGCATTCGACACACAATTGGGTGAGGACGACCAGCAGAACCTGCGTCCCTTCTTCTTCGAGTTCGACAGTCCCACCAAGAATTTCGAGCTCTGCAACCGTGTTGACGAACTACTTGGATTTATGTCTACCAGCGAAGATTTCCATGCTTTCAGTGACCACATCCGCTCATTGCTCAACATCCCCGATACAGAGTTGTCGAATCGTTACATCGCCTTCTACATCTACCTAATTAACTTTATCCGCCTTGGCAATGGCGCCCCTGAAATTGTGTTACACAACCTTCAGAAGACCATTCCTGTGGATATGGTACTTGACATTGGCAATTCGCGCACCTGTGGCGTGCTCTTCGAACAAGGCGATTTCACCAAAGCAATGATGCTCGGACTTCGCGACCTCACGCACCCCGAACGGATGTATGTCAAGTCATTTGACATGCGACTGGCATTCCGTATGGCAGACTTGGGAAACGATATCGTGCTCAGCGACGACAGTCTTTTCCGTTGGAAGAGTTTTCTGCGCATCGGCGACGAGGCGCGCAACCTCATCTATAACTCTGTAGAGGACGAAGGCCTCTCACAGACAAAGAACAATTATTCCAGTCCAAAGCGTTACATCTGGGATGACAAAAGTTCAGAGGATTGTTGGCAATTCCTCAATACCATAGACGACCCCTTCTTCATCGGCATCGCTGACAACATCTATGTTCCCGTACTCTCCGACCTCTTCGATTCAAAAGGTCATTTCCTCAGAGATGGAGAGGTGCAGGATTTCTTGGAAAGCAAGAACACACGCTATTCCCGCTCCTCACTGATGACGTTTGTACTGATTGAGATTTTCCAACATGCCATCACGCAGATTAACTCAATCGCTTTCCGCAAAAAACACGGCGACATCGACTGCCGTCGCGTGCTGCGAAACATCATCCTCACCTGCCCCACCGCCATGCCACAGGCAGAGCAGATTAAACTCCGGCAGTTTGCACAGGATGCCTACGACGCAGTTTCAATCTGCACATCAGGACTTCCCGCTGTTACCATTCTTCCTACAGCCGACAGTCTCCGCATCAACGATGATTACGACGACTCTGGTCGTCGCATGTGGAGCTATGACGAAGCTTCATGTTGCCAACTTGTTTATCTCTATGCGGAAATTGCAGAACGCTACCGTGGAGAAATACACCGATTCTTCGAGCTCAAGGGCCATGTACGTCCTGAAGATGTCGAAGAGGGTTACGAAGGAAAGTCTATCACAATTGGCACCGTGGACATTGGTGCAGGCACCACCGACGTGATGATCTGTTCTTACCAGTGCCAGGGCGAGGGCAATAGCCGCCTCACTCCCACCCCACTTTTCTGGGACAGTTTTTATATGGCTGGAGACGACATCTTACGTAACCTTGTGCAGAACTTCGTCATCGAGGGTGCCGACAAAGGTTTGGTAAATTCAGGGAACATCACAAGTGCCCTTCTGGCCCGTATTATGCAAATGGCTCCCGAGGAGATGATGCAGGTGAAAAAATGGAATGATAACATTGTTTATCATCAAAAGATAGAGCAATTGATGCTTTTCGACGATCCAGAGCGCCAGCGTGCCATCAAACGTAGTCTCTGCATCGACTTAATCCGCGACTTCTTCGGTGTTGACAGCAACATGATGAGTTTCCGCGACCGCCGCTGTAGAGTTGACTTCAATACACAGGTGTCGGTGCCCATTGCCCAGTTCTTCATGGAACAGTTACGCACCAGGCGCCCCACGCGTAATTTCACCTACGATGAGCTGTTCCCAGAGAACAAGCCCTCTGCATACTTGCTCGACTACTTCGAAGAACATTTCGGTTTCAGATTTGAAGAATTAGAATGGCAATACGATGCCAATGCCGTTGCCAAAGTGGTGAAAGACACGATGGAACAACTGCTCAAGCAAATATCCGTAGTGCTTTACTCTCATCATTGTGACGTCTTAGTACTCGCTGGCCGGCCCACCTCACTCGATCCTATTACCGAGTTGTTTATCAAATACCTGCCCATTGCCCCCGACCGTTTGATTCGTCTAAATGATTACCGTGTGGGTAACTGGTTCCCCTTTGCAGATGGTCAGGGTTATTTCTACGACAACAAGTCAATCGTTGCCGTGGGTGGCATGGTCGGCTTCTTAGCTTCCACGGTTGGATTTGGCGGCATGGTACTCGATTTCAAGAAGATGATCAAGACGATGAAATCAACCGCAAAATTTATGGGTCTTTACAATTCTCACAGCATGAAAGTACCCGAATCCATCCTCACGCCCGAAAAGGGTATCGCGAGCACCAACATAGCTGTTTTCCCGGCATTTATCGGATGCAAGCAGTTTGACACCCCCATCTACCTGGCACGACCTATCTACGCTATATACGACCACGCAAACCGCGGTGCACTGACAGTGACCTTCTCACGCAATTATCAGGAGAATCGTGAGACCATCCAAATAGAAGAGGTGACTGACAGCATGGGCAATGACGTGCCCAAGAGTGCCGTGGAGCTTGTGCAACAGTCGCTTGTAGATGACGGCAGTTTCTGGCTCGACAAAGGCGAATTCGACCTGTCGCTATAGAGATGAAAATAACAAGATGCACCATTTATAAAAAATACAGCCATGATTGATAAGCTAACCAAACAAATCAACAATATCAACAAGTCGCTCAATTGGCTCCACGTGAATCAAGAGGAGCAATATGAGCAGAGATTTCTACAATTGGTGGAGGAACGCCGCAAACTGAAGATGATTCGCAACGCAGCGTCCGACAATCCTGCCATTGCCGCATTCGGCAAAAGTCAGGTAGGTAAGTCATATCTCATCAGTTGTCTGTTGCAAGACAACGGCAAGCCCTTTCTGGTAAAAGCAGGAAACGAGACACATAATTTTGTATTTGCCATCAATCCACCGAGCGCTGAGGGTGGTGGTACGGAGTCCACTGGTGTAGTGAGCCGTTTCTCGTCTTTCAAGCGTAAGCCCGAGGCATACAACATCGACCTTCCCGTATTGGTGAGGACATTCACAATAGCAGACATTATCATCATTTTGTCGGACAGTTATTTTAACGACATCGCCAACTACACCTCGCTTAGCGAGTCGGAAGTGATGGATCTTAGCCGTGATATTTACGAGAATTACATTAATGAGCCGCGCATTTCATCGCCTGTTCTTGAGGCTGATGACATCCTTAACATTAAGCAGTATTTTAAGAAGCATATCAACAATGCGCAGACATTCATCAGCGAAAAATGCACGTTGTTTGACCGTATTGCCTTGGTAATTGACCGTATTCCAGACAAAGAATATTCCAGCATCTTTGCCAATTTATGGAATAAAGACCCCAACTTTACCCGTCTTTTCAATCGTTTGTACGACATCTTAAAGCGGTTTAATTTCGCCAATTATGTCTATCTACCCATTGATGCAGTACTGCACAAAGGTATCCACGAAAACACTATCATGAGTGTGCAGTGCCTTAAAGAATTGCTCAATGAACAAGCAAGCCACACCACCGACGCCTATACACGGGAAAATGGCCAATATGTGAAACGTGCTACCGCGATGCCAAAGAGCGAAATTTGTGCTGTCTGCTCAGAGGTTATTTTTAAGATTGAAGATGATTTTCTGAATAGTACCGGACAATACGACCTAACGGGTATGGGTGACGAAGTAAAACAGGTCCTTAATCAGGGCAAGGTTGAGATGTCGATGCTTCGTGACAATGACTTACTTGACTTCCCCGGTGCCCGTTCCCGCGAAGAGGAGAAAATTGAAAAGTTGCAAGCCAACAACGTGCTTCTCAACATCTTCCTGCGTGGCAAGGTGGCCTATCTTTTCAACAAGTATAATGAAGAGATGTCGATTAATATCTTGCTCTACTGCCACCACAACAAAGATAACGATGTAACCGGCCTCTATAAGTTGTTGGAAGAATGGGTAAACAACTATGTGGGCCGCACCCCAGATGAACGTCGTCGTAAACTTGACATGACAAAAGTTTCGCCTCTGTTCTTTATTGGTACCATGTTTAACCTCGACATGACCCTTGGTGTGGGTGGCGAAGCAACTGAACAAGCTATCAATAAGCGTTGGGACCTACGTTTCAACACAGTGGTCAACAACCAGTGTTTCCACCGCAACTCTGTAGACTGGGTGAAGAACTGGACACGTAATGGAACGGAATTCAAGAACTGCTTTGTGCTTCGTGACTACAAATTCTCTGGTGAGAAGAGTGGACTATATAAAGGTTTCAAGGACACAGGCAAGGAAACTGGCATGATTATGTCGGAAAGCTATTACCAATTGATGCGCCAGACTTTCATCAACAACGAGTATTCGCGCCAATTCTTCAAGAATCCAGCACTGTCATGGGATGTGGCTGCATCTATCAACAACGATGGAGCACTCTATATCATCGAACAACTTGCCATCGTTGCCGCCCGGATGAGCGAGGCACGCGACGCCCAATTCACCGAGACTTTCAATGACTGTACTACACGTATCCGCAATATCATGAAAGAATATCACGTCACCGACAACAAGGATGAGCTGCTCAAGGAGAACATCCGCAAATCAAGACGTGTGAATCGTGAGTTGGATTTCACCTGCAATAAAGACAACTACTACTTTGGCCACTTGCTTCAGGGATTGCAAATGAACGAGAGCGTCTGCTACAATCTTGTTCATCAAGATCTCATGGGCAATGCTATCAACGAAGAAGTTAACGATTTCTCAAATTACGAGATTATTCACAAACAATGTGCGAAATATGGTTATCCTCTGGATTCCCAAAAGAGCAACAAGGAAAATTGGGAATCGCTGATGGAAGTGTATCTCTTTGATACGCAAAAAGAAGCAGCAGACTACCTCATCCGTCAAGGTGTGGATTATGAAAAGTTGTTCAGTGCCAACTTTACCCGTAAACTCCGCTCCTTCATCCTTGCCGACAAGATATTCGATGCATGGTGTAATCACATTAAGTCGGTATCGTTTATGAATGAATTTAGCGGTGATGATTCATTTGACAGCATTGTGATGAGCAATCTCGTGGAAAATATTATCGCCACTGCAAAATCTGTGAAACTTGCCGATAAAATGGCCAGCATTATCGCCGACATCGTCGATGTGGTAGCTATTGGCACTGCCAACGAGAATCTGATTTCCGACATGCTGGTGAGTACCATCGACGATTTTGTGATGGACCTTGGTTTCTCTACGCTAACAGAGGAGCAGAAAACCATAGCTCGTCACATTGGCGAAGAACGCAACCTGCATATTTTCGACTATATCTGCCGCGACATCCCCTCCCGTTATAGCGACGAAGAACTGACCAACCTATTCAACGATATGACGACAAAGTCGAATATCCTCATTCCGTCGTTTGAAGAGAATTACAATAAATGGGTGGAATACATGATTATCTCATTCATAGCCCATTTGCAGATTCCAGACTATGACCATGCTGCCAACGAGGCGTTGGAAGTCATTCTGAAAGATATCGATTCTGCACAAAATGGAGAGCCAGAAGAGAATAGATAACCAACAATTATCATGACATGAAAAAATTCACATTCGACTCATCCGGTGGCTCTGGCCATCAACCGTTTTGGAATCCCTGGGGGCCTTGGGGATACCTATGGCGTTTCTTGCTTTTCCTTGTCATGCTCTTCTTGCTCTTTGTCGTTCTCTCCATGTTTAGAAAATGCGACAGCAAGAATTTCAAAGAGTATGAAAAGACAGAGATTCCCGACTCGATTTACAATCCACCGGGAACTGACGACGATAAGTATCCCGCTGAGCCTATTGATACCATCCCGAAAAACCCCTTCGAGAAAGACTTCGATGACCCAGGTCCTCACCTTCCAGACTCAGCACACAACTATATTCCACCAGTTGAGCCTGGTGATACCATCACTGATCCCGACACAGGCCGCAAGTATGCCGGTGACCGTCTGAACGTGATTCTCGATTCGAAAACTGATGACAGTACCTTCAAGCGATGGGCGGAAGAGTTCAAGAAATTCTATCCTGGTGATGAATACGAGATTGTCTACTACAACCCACTGACCAAAACACTTCAGATTCAGGTTCCCGTTGATGAGCGAGATACCATCAAGAAGGAACTTCCGACGAAGATTACTGATATATCTTTCAAGGTCTTCGACGAGTCGTTCTATACAAGGGCAGCCAAGCCAAGCGACCCAGCCTTTGAGGTGCCACAACTTTGCTGGTATTTTGCGCCCATCCAAGCCTACGAGGCATGGGAAATCACCAAGGGTAGCAGTGATGTGCGTGTGGCAGTCATCGACAGTTATTTCGATGCAACTCACACAGAACTTGGTGGTACGAAGATCAGCAGTCCATACAATGTTCCACGTAAAAACACCGACCTGCGTCCACCCAGTGGAATAGGCGAAGAAGACGGCATGTTCTTCCATGGTACGATGGTCGCCTCGATGGCTGTTGCCAAGCAGAACAACAGTGCAGGAGCCAGTGGCATTGCCCCCGATTGTACACTTATCCCCATCAGCATCGGCGACTATATGGGTAATCTTGCCATGCTCGATGCTATCCTTTATGCCATCTATCAAGAAGCAGATGTCATCAACCTCTCTATCGGTCAGATGTGGGGAGAAGGGGCAAGCGAATTGTCTTTGGACGAGCAAATCAAGTTTGCTGAAGAAGAATTGTTGTCTGAGCAAGATGTATGGGACTATGTCTTCGGCATGGCTGACGAGCGAAACGTCACTATTGTTTGGGCTGCGGGTAACGACAACCTTTATACAGCGATGGATGCGACAAAACGTAACTACAACACCATCAAAGTGTCAGCACTAGACCCCGACCTGCACAAAGCATATTTCAGTGACTATGGCAATTTCAAGGACCGTGGTGTGGAAATGTCCACCATCTCAGCACCAGGTATGTTTATGTTCGGCGCCATGCCATGGAACACATACGTCTCAAATGAAGGATTCAAAGTATCTCATGGTACGAGTTATGCCGCGCCTGTGGTAACTGGTGCAGTGGCTTTGATGAAGAGTATCGACAAATCTCTGAGCAACAAAGAGATCATCCAGATTCTCCAAGAAACAGGTAAGCCTGTTGAAGGTCCTGAAGGCTCCACCATCGGTAACATGATTCAGATACGCGACGCACTGTTACGTATCAAGGGCGACATGGCCAAAGGCGACGAAGTGATGGAAGACCATTCAAAACTAAAGGGACTGTGGCAGAGTACAGAGTTGCTAAAACAGTATACTGGTGGCAAGCCTAACGGAAACATGTGCCGTCTATACTTCCGAATTGACAGTGAGACAAGCGGAGAAATCATTTACTACACCGCAACTTCCACAAAAAAAGAATACACTGCACCTATAAGTCTCAAATGGGAGTCTTCAAAAGTGACCATCACCCAACAGCGCAATGCCACATGTCCGACTGATCGACTAGGTTTTATGACTTGCTCTTTCTCAACAAGTTCCGATAGCAAAGGCTTACTCTTAGTGAACTTAATTGGCGATGACTTGAAATTTAACCTCAGGCGCGTGAAAGAAATTGAGAAAGAATAATTAATGTGACATCAAAGACATACACTTTCACAGAGGAAGTTCGATGTGGAATATATCGTGTCAACTAAAAAAGATATCTCATGCAACAAGGAAACATCCCTCCCCTTCGTTCATTTCGCCTATTCATCAACAACCGTGAAGAGAATTGGTCTGTTGCCGACCCTTTCAACGAGCGCACAGTCATCTCCAGCACGATGTTCTTCAACCTCGACCCCAACGAATATGAAGAAGAGCGAACCTCGTTTACCATCAACGAGTTGCTCAACGGCATGGGGCCCTCGAATGTAAGCATAGACGTGAATAATCGCATCATTAGTTGCTCCATCCAACACCCTCGACGTCTCACGCGCCGTCCAATGGAGAAACCCATATCCAGACCCAAGGAATTGAGTCTGTCGATGAAAATTCGCAACTGTCCTTCCAAGATGCAATCTTTCCCTGCAGCACTTCTCATCGATGGCAATGGCATCCCCACGCAGCAATACCCTGTGGAATTCAGCCGCAAAAATGGCTACTATGCTTGCAACACCACAATTGACAATAGTCTCGCCAACCAAAATGTGACCATAAAAGTCGTGGCGAATGGTATCATGGAAATGACAAAACCTGCCACCCGATTATTAAATAACGGAGCCAACGACATTACCGTGGAGTTTGAAAAGTATTTCAAGAAAGTGTCAAATTTTGCCGCCACTATCAACCACAACAAAAAGTCCATCCTCGGCGTAGGCCTCACCACTATCGCCTTATTACTCGCAGGCATCATCTTCCTCGGAATTAGAGGAAAAGATGGCGAAGGGACGAATGGAGAGAATGGTCCAATCGTACAAGACAATGGTCAGAAAAAACAAGTAAAAGGAAAACAAACTCCCAAATTAGCTGAATTCATCAAAGAGAGTGAGGAAAGTCTTAAAGAGGACAGCCTTTTATTTGCTACCATTGAGGATATTCACAACAAATATCAAGAATACCTCAAAGACGATAAATACAAAAACGAAAAAGTAAAATTAGGTGAATCTGTAGCAGAATTTGGTGAAAAGATTGGAATGTATCATCATCTGGTGGAGATTATTAACAAGAGAACGGATAATATAGCTGCTGGAGATTCATTAAAAAAATTAAAAAAATATATTTACGAATCGGGCGAGCTCAAAAACGAATGTGATAAACTCATAGATAAAAAGCATCTGGATTATATAAATATACTCTTTAAAGGAAAAGTTGACCACGAATGGAAGCCAAAAGATAGTGACAAAGAATACCAATCTGCGAAGATTTTATATGGAAATTCCTCTTTTGACATAAAGAGTTTCAAAGACTTTGAGAAAATTGCAGACGAAGTAAAAAAGAGTACTACATCTAATACTTCTGAAAATATTAAAGAATTAGAAAGTGCAAAAGAAACAAGTGAGACTAGAAGCTCTAGTGGGGCTGGAAGCAGTGTCTTAAGCAATTAAATGATGATTCCAAAAATGGCCCATCAATAAAAACTCCCCCAGAAGATGGATTTATCCATATCATGAATAAGATATTCAACTAATATACATAATCTCACCATATATGATAGAAAAACAATCAAATGCGACAGAGATACAATGGACGATGGTCAATCCGTCCATCAATGCCGGCGACCAAGCCAATAGGATGCTCAAGCAAGCCCTTCCACCCGATGTGGCAGCACATTTTGCCACCATGCGTATCGCCAACAACAAATACATCTGGCAGTGGAAGTATGATGCAATTCCCCTAAGCAAGGTTTCCCCAGAGATGGCCGACGCTGCCCATGAGGCATTAGGTAATATCCGACAACGCATCAAAGGCAAACTCAAAGAGAGGATGTCGAATGTCAATCCTGAACAATGTGCCCATTTGGAAGAATGTATCCTAACCTGTCCCAGTGATGACTATATTTTCTGTTATCAAGATTCCAGCGGCCAGACCGACGTAATTATCACCGGCTGGGGCTTTGTTAATCCCAAGGCCATCGACATCAACCCTTGGGAGAAAGTCGGCGTCAAGAAAACCGAATTCCAAGAACTCTGTATCGGGTTCCAACAAGATGGTGAACTTATCCCCAATCGCCAGTTCACTTTGAACAACAATGGCGCCGTCAACACCTTCACCACTGATGGAAGTGGATATTATCATTTCGAGAAGCCTTTTACATTAGACACACCGTTGACTGTCACAGACATCAACACCAGCAAAACGTTCAACTTCCAAGTCACAAAAGGTCAGGGAGAGTATCTCTTCGATGTCACTGTCAAGACACTTGTTTCCGTCAAGGTTCACAATAGTGGCATCCCTGTTGCCAATCAACAGATTACGATTGAGTGTGCAGGCAACTGCTATACACTCGTCACTGATGGAATGGGAGAATGTAGCATGATGGTCACCTATATTGAAAACAATCAAGTGATAGCATCATGGGCAGAAGAAAAAGAAACGCAGAACCTTTCAAAAAAAGGCAACAGTTTTATCTTTGAGGTGCAACAAGAGCCCTCTGTCACACCCCCAATCCCTTCAGAGCCCCTCAGTGCCAATGTCAAGGTGATTGACCAAGCTGGTAATCCAATCCCTGGATACCCCGTCATCATAGAATATCCTATAGGAACTTTCAACAATAATACTGACGATTTTGGCCTAGCTTACACACCTCCCATGGTTGAGGGAGACACCTTTGTTGTGAGAGACGGCAATAATCCTGATTGGTTTCAGGATTATATTATGCAGGGTCAAGAGAATGAATATGTTTTAATGATCAACAACATACCACAACCCGCAGAAATCGCACGAATTAGGATTGTTGACCGCAATAACCTTTTCGTCACCAATGCACCGGTGACGTTCACCCAACAAGGAATGGCACCTATGGAAGGATATATCAATGAAAACGGCGATTGCGTGGTAGATAAGACACTATTCATTCCCGATGCACCCATCCAGACAATAGTCAACGATGTCAACCGCCAACTCCCACCCATTATGTTCTCCATGAGCATAGACGAAAACGACTATCTACTTTCTGAGGAAGACAACACCCCTTGGTGGCTTATTCTTTTAGAAGTTTTCATCGCCCTTGCTGTAGCGGTAGGACTATTCTTCCTCTGCAAAGCATACCTTGCAGGTGCTTCCGGCATCTCAGACTTGGTGCATTGACAATTGAAAATTGAAGATTGAAAATTAAGCAAAAAGAGTAATTTCTTACCTCTATCCACTAATTAAAACACTCCAAATCATATGCTGAAAATTGATTTAATCATACTTTTTATTGCAAGTATTCTGACTTTTGTGCTGTATGCTTACGACAAGCATCGTGCCACATACAACAAATTCCGTATACCAGAGGCAGTATTGCTGCTTTTCACTTTTCTCGGTGGAGCCTTTGGTGCATTTTGCGCTATGCAATTGTTCCGACACAAGACCCACAAGCCACTCTTTTATATCACAGTACCCATTTTGATGATTCTGCAAATAGGTGGCGACATCTTGCTGAGACTATTAGTAAAACCATAGTATAACACATCTATATAATTGTTGCATTATGTTGAACAAGAGAAAGAAAATCAAGTATAACGAGGCACACTGGACACTCAGTTCACAGGGAATCAATCCCAATGATCAAGCAAACAAAGTGTTGCAGTCAAAGACAGGAAACGATATTAGTCGCCATTTTGCCAAGCTGAATGTTGGCTCTGATTTTTTTGAATGGACATTCACCTGTGATTCCGAGCCAATGACACTGTCGCAAGCCCCTGAGGATGATGCCATGATTGTCCGTGATGAATATAACAAATTAGGTGAGCAGGTGATGAAATGTTTCAGTAGCAACAGCCACATTGGCGAACGTTTCCTACATGTTCCCAACGAAGATTTCATCTATTATTATAAAGACGCTGCTGGTAGGATACAGATTGTGCTCACAGGATGGGGATTTACCAACCGACGTGGACCATCCTTGGGTCCGACCTTCAAAAAAATCCCCATACAAGAATCTGCCCCCATCATCAACATTGGTTTCACAAGAGATGGCGAGATGGTGACCGATAGAAAATTCCTATTAAGTACCGCCATTCAGTCAAAGCCCAACGAACTAACCACATCGGCAGATGGATTCTACCACTTTGACAAACCTTTCAAGGCAGGAAGTGAGTTTACAGTCACCGATGAAATTAGCGGTAAAGAATTTCCCTTACGAGTGGAAGCAGACCAAACTGATTACGTTTTTGATATAACCCAATATGCACCTATCATCATAAAGGTGACCCATAATGATGAACCAGTTGTCGGCAAGGAAGTGGCACTGACCTATCGGGGCAACACACAAATGTTGATGACCGACGGAAATGGCAATATCACTATCAGCCTCGTATTCATTGACAACGAAGAAGTAACTGCAGAAGTAGAGGGTTGTCGTGAGACACGGGTCATCGCACCAGAAGGTGTTGAGATAGCCATCTCACTAAAGACCGCAGTTACTTCACCAATGGTGAAGACTGTGGATCAAAACGGTAACAATGTCGGCGGTTATCATCTGGTATTAGATGCAGTCAAGGGTCAGGTCAACATCGTGACCGATGAAAATGGCTGTGCCATCCTTCCGGAGATGGAAGTAGGTGAAGTGTTCTACCTGACCGATGACAATGGTCAGAAATTGTCTTTCCAAGTCAATGAGGAAAATAGCGAACATATTTTCCCTGTATATTTAGCCCCCCCTGTCATTACCCCATTATTAAAGGTAGTGGATCAGAATGGCAATCCCGTACCAGGCTACGACATGATGTTTGCAGCTGCCCAAGGGCAGTATAATGTGAGGAGCGACGAGATGGGCATTGTTGCACTTCCCGGGATGAACATAGATGAGACTTTCAGTGTCAGCGATGCAATGGGGAATACCATGACCTATCAAATCACTCCCGACACCAATGAGTTCTATTTCTACGTGAACATCCAAGAACAAATGGTCCGCATCCGTGTGTTGGACACCGACAACACCCCACTCGACAACCTGCCAGTATATGTGGACACCCCATTGGGCACATTCTCCTCTATGTCTGACGATTACGGATACGCTCTTTTCCCTGCTTCTGCCTTCGTTGACAAGCAGAAGGCTAAAGTGCGCTTCACCGTCACGAAAGAGTACAGAATGCGAAAAAAACAACAAAGATAAGATAAGTTGACAAAAACAAGTTGAGAGTAAACAAGTTAATAGCATAGCAAATACATTGTCAACTCGTCAACTATAATAATAAAAAATGTCTCACAAAAAAAGAAAAGACCATGGCCGACCAATTATCTTACAATAATAATTTCAACTACACCAGGAACCAAAATGAGTACACCTTCCGATTGCGAAAAAAACACAACGGATGGTGGTGGCTCTTGCTGTTGCTGTTACTCCCCCTGCTGCTGATACGCTGCCAACACGACATCACTGTGACTGTTATCGATGGAAAGACGAAAGAGCCACAGCCGGATATTTCAATTGTGGCCAATTACACATCACACATTCTCCTACAAGATGGGAAATTCCTCAACCACAAGAATCATGACTATAATGAGACGACCAACACTGAAGGAAAAGCCATACTGAAGAATGTGGAATGCTGCCTCTTCTCATACATTTTCTATGGTGGAAGTGACATAACCATTACTGCCGATGACTTGAAAACCGTAGAAAAGCCCTATCACTATACTCGCAACGTCACCATTGAAATGGAAAATGTAGATTGCGAGATAGACATCACGATGGTCATCGACAATACGGGAAGTATGAGTTCCACCATGAATATGGTGAAAAAGAATGCTCTCAATTTCTGCGATGACCTAAAAGAGGCTTGTATAAAACGCCACCGTAACATCAAAGAACTTCACCTACAAGTCATATCCTACGGCGACTTGAATGATGGTTCATTTATAAAATCCGATGTTTTCAGTCTTCCCGCAGAAGAGAAAGACTACAAAGATTTCGTAAACGGACTTACAATGACTGGTGGAGGCGACAGACCTGAAAGTGGCCTTGAGGCATTGGCCATGGCCATACAGAGCGACTGGCACAAATCCAAATACAGGACACGGCATGTCATCGTATTATATACTGATGCCAATGCTCATCCACTTGACTTTGACTATTCTACCATGAAGTATTATCCCAAAAACATGCCCAAGAGTTTTGACGAACTGACCAAGATGTGGAACAAGATGGACAAGGACGCCAAACGGCTTCTCCTTTTTGCACCGAACGATAATGATTGCGATGACAATTGGAATAAGATTTCTGAAGAATGGGATAATGTCTCACACCAAGACTTAAATGAAATCATAAGTGGCGGTTACAAGACTTCCATTGATGCTATATGCAAGTCATTATAAAAAGAGGGAATTAAAACTATTGCATACCTATTTATTAATTTATGAGCAACGACAAAGAAATACAGTTCTCAAAAGGTTTCCAATATAAAAACGAGCAGACGGACTATGAGTTCAAGATGAAAAAACGTGGCAAATGGTGGTTATGGCTCTTGTTGCTGCCTCTGCTGGCATTGCTATTCATCCGCTGTGAGCACGATATCACCATACATGTGATAGATAATGACGGAAAACCTGTCGCCGAGGCTAACGTACAATTGTCGTATATCTCACATATTTTGGCTTACAACGGCAAATTCCTCAGCAACGACAGTGTGACGCTGAAACAGACCACCAACGAGGAGGGCCTGGCAGAGTTCAAGAATCTGCGTTGCAGTATTTTCTCCTATATTTTCTATTGTATGAGTGACTGCAAAGTGTCAGCGACCACCGACTGTATGGAGGCTTCTGAGAAGGAACACAATTTCCATTATTCAAAGAATATTGAGTTGAGAATGGATCAACGGCGCTGCGATCTCTATCTTCAGGTGCTTGACTTGGAGACAGATGATCCTCTGCCCGATGCCACAGTATCATTTAAGCGTTCCATAGATGGCAAGGAGGTGGATGACTCTGTGAAAACCGACCCAAATGGTCGTGCTACCATCAAAGACTATCCTGCATGTGGTATAGTAGAGACATTGCTTGGTTCTTGCTATGGCTATGCCGACACTACGCTCACCAAGATTCCCGCTCAGCAAATGCAGGCTGTAAATGACTCCACCACGATGCGTCTACGCCCCATCAAGAAACGAATTACCTTTTTTGTCAAAGATGTCACCACGAAGCAGCCCATCCCCGGTGCTGAGGCCGTTGTAACGCTGACTGACAGTCACTCGAAATCTGTACGTTCGAAATCCACCACTAATGTCGATGGCAAGGGTCAGGGATTCTTTGAAGATGCCTTTATTTTAGCACATGTACAAATAGATGCATCTAAGCGTCCACATTACAATGACAGTACCCTTACAGGCAGTTATACTGTAGACGAATTCATAAAACTGCCAGAAGAAAAACGTACGGTATGGCTTCGGCCAGAGCCTTTTGTCATAGAGTTTGAAAATGTGGATTCTATCACTGGCAAACCTTTGGCTGGCGTGACCAACAAAATTATAGTAACCGAACCCGATGGAACCACCCACAGTTCCACCGAAACGAGCAACCGCAACGGCAAATTCCCTATCAAAGCAAAAGAGGGTGCCAAGATACATATTGAGTCACAACTACGCCCCAACTACCTTGACAAGACCACTGATATTCCTTCGTTCAGCAAACCCGAGAAGGTGAAGATGAAACCCGACCTTGTGACATTAGTCTTCCGCACTATCGACGCTGAAAACGGCACTTTAGTTCCACGTTGCGATCTGAAAATAACCACCACCTTCTCAGGTGTTAAAACGCCCGCCAGCAGTGGCTCTGGACAGTTCGAAGTGAAGAACCTGCGCCATGGTGAAAGAATCTCCATCATAGCCTCAAAAAACAGCTATGACACTAACAGCACCAAGATTCAAAATGCTGATGTAGATGCACTCCTCACCGCCACGCAAGACAAGCGAGACATTCCTATGAAAATCAATCTACCCCCTTGTTCTGCTGGTAGTCCATTGGCAAAAAGCAACAAGCAATTGAAATCTGTTCAATCCTACAATATGGGAACACGATATGGTGACAGTTACAGTTTCACCATCAAAATTAATGGTGGGGGTAAGCAACCCGACCGTTTCATTATAACAGATGATGACGGAACTATAGATGATATCACAACAGCAGAAGAAAATTTCACAAAAAGTTATACGAGAAAATGTCCGGTTATTACTGTGACCGTGATAACCTGCTCTGACAACCCCGACGATTCAATCTGGGAATATACCCTCTCTTGCCCTAAATAAATGCTAGATTTATCTAAGCTTCAGTAACTCTTGGACTCCAAATATAAACATCTATGATAAAGAAATTATTATTTGGCATATTGTTGATAGCTGCCATCGCCGCCGCTGTCATATTTTTCCTACCAATAATTCAGGAACAGCTTGCCTATAATAAAGTAAAAAGTGAGGAAAGTATCGAATCCTGCAAAAGTTATGAGGAAGAGTGGCCCGAAGGAAAACATTTGAAGGAGGTCAATGCCATTTGGGACAGAATTTGGGACAAGGAAATCAAGAAATATGAAGACAATGACAAGAGCCAAGCCTCAGCAGAGGGAATCAAAATGATGAGAGAACTTCTGCAATATATGAAACAACAGCGGATCAACACGCTACTCTTGACCACTGGCCAAATGTTGGACATCAAAGATTTTGATGAATACGACGTGGACATCCAGTTGCTGATGGAACGCACCAACGAGACATCACTCCCTTACAAAGAGGGGATTGTCACAGTGAAATCCAACTTCGATGATAAATATCTCGAGGCAATCAGCAACCTTTTGGTGACAGAATTGCAGCAACACCTGAACCAAGTGTTCTCTCCAAAGTTCATCCAAGTAGTAGCCACCGAAAAACCGAAAGAGAATACGCCTACGATTGGAATCAACTACACAATTGCGAACAAAGAAATAACCATTAACAACAAGACCTACCCTCAGATATGGTCGTATCCCCCTACTGAAGACGATGAAGAAGAGAAAAAACCTGATGGATTCCTCATGGGTCTCAATACATCTATGAGTTTCGGTTTCATCGTCCCCAAGTCATTGAATGCATACATCCACGAGGAAAACGGAGAAATCACCGACTATCTCAAACAAGTAAAAAACTTGAATGAGGGTTATAAAGAAATGACTTCTCTTTTCTTCCAAGAACAGATAGGAAAAATCGCAAAAGAAGTAGGATTATAATATCGTTCTGTAAGTTACACGCCATTCATGTGGGCGTCCTCGATTGTATTTAACACTAACGAGGACGCCCGCCTTTCGTTTATAGACTATAGGTGTGTACACTCGTAGCCTGCGCACTTGGCAGGTAGTTGATTCCCCACCAGCACATTTGGAGCAAAAGGAAAGCGACAACTAGCATCCAAAGAGCGGGTCTGAACAGATGTGGCCGATACAAACGGAAATGTATATAACATAGATAAGCAAACCAAGTGATAGCCGCCCACGTCTCCTTCGGGTCCCATGACCAATAATGTCCCCAAGCTTCTTTTGCCCACAATGCGCCGAAGAGCATTCCTACGGTCATAAAAGCCATGCCAGCATAAACCAGATTATCGGTAATCACACTCTCCTCTGTCAGTTGATTGGCATTCAGCCTATGCATACGCCAAAGCATATACACGGCCATGAGTGCCGACGCCCCCAATAAGGCGTATGCAAACATATAGACAATGACATGGGGGGCAAACCATGGGCTTTGTAGCGCCGGCATGAGCGTTTTGGAATGAATCTCTGGTTTGAAGAGATTGATGCAGATAAATACCGTAGCCATGATAGTGGAAAAAAAGAGTATCCACTTATATCGCCACCGAGCATAGACAATGATACCCGCCAACGGCAGGAAGAAACTGTACCAGAGACGTGTTTCTCCCATCGTACGAAGTGGTGGTCGCTCCAGCGACACCCACATCATCACGATATAAGAGAAAAATACTACCAGACCTGCCAACGTGGTGAGAAAGGCCAGTTTGGTTTTTCCTTTCCATGCAGCATATACACCAACAATCCAAAGCAAGATTGATACTACGGCAAAATAGACAAAATAGCCCCAGCTCATAGTTCCTTCCTTTCCGAAGCCCGGCTTCCCATAATCAGCATACAAAGTGCTCCAGCCACCATCATCCATATGCCTGCATAGACAACAGACAGCCACGGGTCATTTACCATCTCAAAGACACTATATTCACTATATTTGCCCATAGCGTTATCATAACCATACTGGTAGATTTTCCATCCTTCCACCTTCATGGGCTTGTTGACATCAATAATGCCGTGAAATTTGTTCTTCGACTTGGTATAAATCTCAACATCCGAAGCAAAACGTTTGGGCGAGCCATCGTCGTATTCCTCCATGATAAACTCATTGAGGTGGATAGCAAGTGGTGGTTCCTCAACTATATTATTATTGTTGATCGCCCGCCATTCCGTTTCGCCCACTCCCACAATCATCCTCAGTCGTTTCATATCGGGATTGCCTAATGTGGCAGTCGTGAGAGCAATGAACAGTCCCATGTGATTGAGAAGGAATGGAATGTCGCGCCAACCTTTCGGATGTCTAATCCTCCGTAGGATAGTGACTCCAAGTACCACAGTCAGCAAGACATAGATGAGCACAAAAGGCCAAAACGTCAGCATATCGTTGATCCACGTGCCATTGACAGTCTGTCTTGTGAGTCCCATTACCATTGTCAGTGCCACGACATAGCAAAGTGTAGGAATGGCAGCAGCGTAGGTGGAAAGAAAGCGGAAAGCATATACTCGCTTGTGTGTCAGGTGAAATACGATGATGAGAGCCAACAGCACACACAAGGCGATGATATTTGCCGGCCAGGCAAAAGCATTCCAATCCATGGAACCGACACTTAATTCCAGCATCAGTCCCACAGCGATGACTCCTGCTCCTACGACAAAGCCTTCTGATAAATTCCACGGTTTACTCCACATTTTACCCATACAATCGTCAAGGTTAATTTTCAACCTATCTATATATTATAACTAACTATATAATCATTTATTGTTATGAAATATTGTCATGAGCGAACTATTGAAAAAACAAACAACTCAAAAAAGCATAAAAATATATCTTAATGCCATGCAATTTGAAAAAAAAGTGTAATTTTGCAACCGAAAAGAGAGATTTAGTTACTTTTAGCAAGTTTTTACGCTTTGCAAAAGGCATAAAGCCATTTCTTTCAAGGACTAGAAATTATTTGTATAACATATTCGTGGAAGTATCCGTCCACCATTACAAAAAGAAAAGAAGATGAAAAAAATCAGAGCAGCCGTTGTGGGCTATGGCAACATCGGCAAGTACACCATCCAGGCGTTGGAAGCCTCGGAGGATTTTGAGATTGCAGGTATCGTACGTCGAAATGGGGCAGCCGATAAGCCCTCAGAGTTGGCTGCGTATGAAGTGGTGAGTGATATTACAGAACTGAAGGATGTCGATGTGGCCATTCTTGCAACCCCCACCCGTAGTTGTGAAGAATACGCCCGGAAAATTCTTCCCCTCGGCATCAACACAGTCGACAGTTTCGACATCCACACCAACATTCTCGACTACCGTGCGACTCTTCAGCCCATTTGCAAGGAGAATGGCCGTGTAGCCATCATTGCAGCAGGTTGGGATCCAGGCTCTGACAGCATTGTTCGTACGCTCATGCAGAGTCTTGCCCCTAAAGGTCTTTCCTATACCAACTTCGGTCCGGGTATGTCTATGGGCCACTCCGTATGTGTTCGCTCCAAAGCAGGTGTTCGTAACGCTTTGTCGATGACCATCCCCAAAGGCGAAGGAATTCACCGCCGCATGGTATATGTGGAATTGGAAGAAGGTGCAAGCCTCGACGAGGTGACAGCCGCCATCAAGGCCGACCCATATTTCGCCAGCGATGAGACCCATATATTCGCTGTTCCTTCTGTAGATGCCGTTCGTGATATGGGCCATGGTGTGAATCTTGTGCGAAAAGGTGTGAGCGGAAAGACCCAGAACCAGCGTTTTGAGTTTAATATGAGCATCAACAATCCAGCTCTTACAGCCCAAGTACTTGTCAACGTGGCTCGCGCTTCCATGCGCCAGCAGCCAGGCTGCTACACGATGATAGAAATTCCTGTCATCGATATGCTCCCCGGCGAGCGAGAGGAGTTGATTGGGCATTTGGTTTAAGATTGGTCGTTGGAGATAATACAACGACAACCATTGAA
This sequence comes from Prevotella sp., assembly GCA_017548385.1. Taxonomy (GTDB): domain Bacteria; phylum Bacteroidota; class Bacteroidia; order Bacteroidales; family Bacteroidaceae; genus Prevotella. The sequence goes on along the minus strand of JAFZAE010000071.1, from coordinate 13,271 downwards.
TTCGGAGAAAAAGTCCCAATTAACAACTAGTTAACTCGTCAACTTGTCAATTGATTATATATTCTATCAAATATTTGGCGCAACTGGTCTGGCTGAGATATATAGGCCCGTAGTTGCGCCAATTTTCTTTCATTGGCAGAACCTGTGAGCCATAGTTTGATATAGCCGTTGACGGAATACTTCTCATTCATGTGATCCATAAAACGCTGCCAGTGCTCTTCTCGGTTTTTCTCTGGATAGTGTGCCATTCCAAATTCGATGGTGCGTCGTATTACAGTCTCCGGGTCGAGATTACGGTCTGCCTCGGCAACGATTTTCCCATAGATACTTCTTGGTGCATGTGACGCCGAAGCACGATGGTCTTCTACAGCCTCTTTCATCACATTGATTTGTGAGGGGGAAAACCATTTCAGCAATCGTCGGTCAGCTGCGAGGATTTTACCGCTTGTGAGGTGGTGAATCGCCCTTGGACCCTCCAATCCTAAATCATGATAGGCAGCAATTACGTAAGCCATGTTGACATCTGCCCCCAATGAAGACGCCAATTCGACCGATGACTTAATAACTTCATTGGCATGAGCAATGCGATGGGCAGCATCAAACGCACTATACCGTGGCAGAATCTGTGTCTCTACAAATTCCATTAAATCGAGGCTAATATTGTTATCTATCATATTCTGAAAGTGAATTAAAGAGGACTCTACAAAATTAATGAAAAAAAACAGACCTCCATAAAAAAAACGTGTCAAAAGAAGGAGAGAGCCCCGCATTAACAATAATTAAGATTATGGGAATTCAATTATCCGCCATTTTTCCTAATTTTGCCTATCCTTGAAATTCCTAATGGAAATGAGTAAAAACAACGTAAAAGTAAACTCCGCGCGTGCTTGGTTGCTTGCTACGCGTCCCAAGACCCTCACGGGAGCAGCTGTACCTGTGATGATAGCATTAGCGCTGGCATATGCCGACCAAGGTAGACTCCATATAGTTCCAGCTCTACTCTGCCTTTTGTTCGCCTTTGTAATGCAGATAGACGCCAACCTCATCAATGACTATTTTGACTACCGGAAAGGAACCGACGATGAACAACGTCTTGGTCCTTTACGTGCCTGTGCCCAAGGATGGGTGACACTTCCGGCAATGAAAAAGGCCATTTTCATAACCACAGTCATTGCCTGCGCAATTGGACTGCCCCTTATCTGGTATGGTGGTTGGGGCATGGTAGTGGTAGGTGTGCTTTGTGTGCTTTTCTGCTTTCTCTATACCACTCATCTGTCTTATATCGGTATGGGTGACGTGTTAGTGCTTGTTTTTTTTGGTCTTGTTCCCGTGTGTGCCACCTATTATATCCAAACAGAGCATTTGACCGTGGAATGTGCCTTAGCATCTGTGGCCTGCGGCCTTGTCATCGACACCTTACTTGTAGTGAACAACTATCGAGACCGTGACAACGACCGCCGTACAGGCAAGAACACCTTGGTGACACGCATCGGAGCACATGCCAGCGAAAAGCTTTATCTCGGATTAGGAGTAGTGGCATGTCTCATTGGGGTCGTGTTTGTTATAAACGGCCATTGGCTGGCCTTTATTCTGCCTTTTGCCTATTTAGCTCTGCATACCGTATGCTACACGCGGATGAAGGAAATCAACCACGGTCGGCAACTGAACGTCATCCTTGGTGACAATGCACGCAATATGCTGATTTACGGCATACTGCTCTCATTGGGCCTTATTCTTTGACAGGGAATCAAACATTTATGACACCAAAATAGATGGCTACCAGCACGGCTATTACAAAAGCCATGATAAGTGATTTCACCAGGCATCCAGCAATCTTTCTTATCAAAATCAGTGCCACAATTATTACACCAAGACTAAACAAGGCATAGATTAAATCTTGTGAGGTAAAATTTTCCATATTATACTTTAATTAGGGGTGAGAAGTGAAAGATTTCTTTCAGAATAGACTTTTAAAGATTGTAGGAATAGGTGTTTCAAATTCCATCCGCTCATGGGTGATGGGATGATAGAAACACAGTAGAAACGCATGAAGGCACAAGCGGTGAAGGGGGTTATCGCCATTGCCATATTTCACATCACCACATACTGGATGTCCCATATCAGCGGCATGTACACGGATTTGGTTTTTGCGTCCTGTCTCCAAACGAAACTCCACCAATGAATGATCGGTGGTTCGTGCCAATGTAAAAAAATGTGTGACAGCATACTTCCCGCCATTATCCACAGGAGAGGAATAGGTGACGTATGCCTTGTTGTCTCGAAGCCAGTTGGCAATTGTCCCTTCATCATCCTCCATCTCGCCTGAAAGCACGGCAACATATCGGCGGTCATAGACGATGTCATGCCACTCATGCTCCAGGATTTGCTCCACCTCCATATTTTTGGCATATACCATCAGTCCACTCGTATCACGGTCAAGACGATGAACGACATGAGCCCTACAACGCTGTTTCGACTTGTTGAAATAGTCATCAAGCACAGACTTCACATTGAGCGATGAGTGGCCAGCAGCCATCGACAAAATACCCGCAGCTTTCTCAACCACCACCAGATACTGGTCTTCATAGACGATTTTCACATAGCGGCTCTTGAAGGTGTCATTGCTTTTCGACTTACTCACTGCGATTTTCATACCAGGTTTCAGCGGATAGTCAAACTGCGTAACACATTTGCCATTCACCTTGATACCTCGCCCCTGAAGAGTAGCCTTAATTTTTGTGCGACTCTGTCCCTTGATGGTTTGGAGCAGATACTCAAGCAAAAGAGCCTCTCGATCTACCACAAAGTGGTCGTATTGGCCTTGGGCATTGGTATACCTATTTTTCATTGTGAAAATTTAATGCAATGTTAGACTATAGACAATTCTTTTTTTGGCTGCAAATATACGATTTTTCCATGGTTATTGATGTCATTTTTATCTTTTTTTGTATCTTTGTAGGCAAATGTTTGTTTAACCATTAAACCAAATAACGATGATGAAAACATTGAGAAAACTATTTTTAGTGGTGGCGTTATCGTCAGCCTCTTGCTTAGCATGGGCCGAGCCCATCAACTATGTCAACACTGAGTTACCTGGCATACACCAAGCTAAGAATCCCAAAACAGGGGAAATGTGTTGGTATGATGACATGGGCAACAACCTATGCACCGTGGAGAACTCACTTCCCATGGTGGAAATAGACAAGTTTTATTTCTTCATGGGCGACAAAGACAACCCATGGGTAAAAAAAGAATGGGACAAGAAACGCAACTGCTATGTATGGAAAAGCATCGACGGCGACTTTTTAGGCACCGACCCTGAGTCAATCTCAGAAAAAGACTTAGAATGGCTTGCCAATGTAGATCCATCATGGTTTGACGAGAACGGCCTGCCCGGAGAAATAAACAACCAGTTGTGGAAGATGAAATATGAGCAAATGGCGAAACAAGCCGAAAAGGAAATGGAGGAATACAAAAAAGAGCAAGCCGAGAAATTAGCAAAGGAGACGAAAGGCGATACTGAAGGTGACGCCAAGGAAGATGAGGCTACAATGGACAAAGCTAAGGCCAACGAAAAACTCGATGAAGTTGACAAATACATGAGTATGACCGACGATGAGATTCGTCAGGCAGAGGCAGAAATTGCCAAGGCACGTGCCGAACTACGAGCCGCCGGCATGACGGAATATATGGGTTATTTAGATCAGGCCCAAGAAGCCCTCAACGAAGCCAAGGCTGCTCGAGACAGATACAAGAAAGAACGAGGGAAACATTGATTATTTCAAGTTGAAATGTAAACGAGTTGACAGGTTGTTTGTAACACATTACACAAAACGCCTAACAAAAACTCCTCTCACCCTTAACCTTTCCTTACCTTTATCACCTGAACTCAAATAAATAAACAAATGAAAAAAAATATTTTAATGATGCTGGCGATTGCACTGATGATGTGTGGGTGCCAAAAAGAAAAAAACAGCCAAGAAGTTGAAACAAATGCTGATGAGCCCAAAGAAAGTGTTGCAAAAGATGCCACGTGGGATTTTTTCCTCTTAGGTACATGGAAATACACGGAGCAAACATCAAAAGGTGCAAAGCTCTCTCCTTATCCCAAAGGTATGGAAACCTTTTACAGCAATGGTGAGTGGGCCAACCATACCATGACAGCCAAAGGTCAAAAAGTGCTGCTCAAAGGAACATGGAAACTTGACGACAAAGACCAATATGTTGTTTGGGTGACACAGACTGAAGGAATCTCTGATGGAGGAAAAGCCAAGAAGACGGGTACGAACAAGGTGAAATACGTCATCGTATCACTTACCCCAGGCAGCAGCCTTAACTATATGGCTGGCGACTGTTTCCGTCAGGCTGAATATATAAGATAACGTAACTGTAAAAGAGACTGGCCAGTTACGAATTTATCGAGTCCACTTGAAAAAGCGGTCAAGTGATTATAATATATAAAAAAAATCACTACCTTTCCCTAAGATAAGGGGCACCTCGGCAAAAAAAAGAATTGTTCTTTTTGTTTTGCACTCGGTTTTCATTATCTTTGCAGCCCAAAACTAAGCGAACAAGAAAAAGATGATTACAGTAACCAACCTCGCCATACAGTTTGGCAAGAGAGTTCTTTACAAAGATGTGAACATTAAGTTCACTCCAGGAAACATTTATGGTGTAATCGGTGCCAATGGTGCCGGCAAATCGACCTTGCTCAAGGCTATCAGCGGAGAGTTGGAGCCAAACAAAGGCAGTATTGAACTAGCCCCGGGTGAGCGTTTGTCGGTGCTTGACCAAGACCATTTCAAATACGATGAATTCACCGTGCTCGACACCGTGATGATGGGACACCAGCCCCTTTGGCAAAATATGAAAGAGCGCGAAGCGCTGTATATGAAGGCCGACTTCAACGACGAGGATGGTAATCGCGTGGCTGAACTAGAAGAAAAATTTGCCGAGATGGATGGGTGGAACGCTGAAAGCGACGCCGCCATGTTGCTTTCCAACCTCGGCGTAAAAGAAGATCGCCATGGAAAGCTGATGAGTGAACTATCGAACAATGAGAAAGTGCGTGTGATGCTTGCCAAGGCACTGTTTGGACATCCTGACAACCTGCTTCTCGACGAGCCAACTAACGACCTCGACCTCGACACCGTACAATGGCTTGAGGAATACCTCAGCAACGTGGAGCAAACGGTGCTTGTCGTAAGCCATGACCGTCACTTCCTCGATGCTGTGAGTACACAAACTGTTGACATTGACTTTGGTAAGGTTACTGTCTTCGCTGGTAACTACTCTTTCTGGTACCAGAGTTCACAACTAGCCCTTCGTCAGGCTCAAAACCAACGACAGAAAGCAGAAGAAAAACGTAAGGAACTGGAAGAATTTATCCGCCGTTTCTCTGCTAATGTGGCAAAGAGCAAACAGACCACCTCGCGTAAAAAGATGCTTGAGAAACTCAACGTGGAAGAAATCCGTCCCTCCTCTCGCAAATATCCCGGCATCATTTTCTCCATGGAGCGTGAGCCAGGCAACCAAATCTTAGAGGTGGAAGGTCTGAAAGCCGTAGATGCCGATGGCACCGTACTCTTCGACAATGTAAGTTTTAATATCGAGAAAGGACAAAAAACCGTATTCTTGAGCCACAATCCGAAGGCTATGACCGCCCTGTTTGAAATTATCAACGGCAACCGCCAGGCCGACGCAGGCACTTATAAATGGGGAATCACCATCACCACAGCATACCTGCCACTCGATAACACCGAATTTTTTAACAGCAATCTCAATCTTGTAGAATGGTTATCACAATACGGAACCGGCAACGAGGTGATGATGAAAGGGTACTTAGGACGTATGCTCTTCAAGCAGGAGGAAGTAGAGAAGAAAGTCAATGTGCTCTCCGGTGGTGAGAAAATGCGCTGCATGATTGCCCGCATGCAACTTAAAAATGCTAACTGTTTGATACTTGACACCCCCACCAACCACTTGGATTTGGAAAGCATTCAGGCCTTCAACAACAATCTGGTACTATTCAAGGGAAACATTCTCTTCGCCAGCCACGACCATGAGTTTATCCAAACCGTAGCCGACCGTATCATAGAGCTGACCCCCCATGGCACTATCGACAAACTGATGCAGTACGACGACTACATCTATGACGATGCCATCAAAGCTCAGAAAGAACGCATGTATAGTTAGTCGTTAGTTCATTAGAATTAAGGCTTTAGATTTTAGAGGGGTATAATGCGTCAAAATAGCAGATATTCACAAAAGCTTGCCCAACGAAACCAGTTTGGCAAGCTTTTTGCAGTATGAGCGTTGGGACTTTATACTTTAGTGTAAGATAAGAAGTAGAGGTGAGGACTTCTAAACTTCTGAATTCCCTAACTCAAAAATTATAAAATTCGAAAACTTTTATATAATGAAAGACCAAGAAAAAGATTTGCAGGAAGAGCTGCAAAACATTGTGAATGAGGCCGAGACAGAAACCGAGGAACCTCAGTCGACTGAAGCAGAGGACACAGAAACTGCTGAAAGTAAAGAAGATGTGAAAGAAGAGGTAAAAGACCCGCTAGAGGTTGCCAATGAAACCATTGCCGATCTCAACGATAAGTATCTGCGCAAATGTGCCGAATTCGAGAACTTCCGCCGTCGTTCCATCAAGGAAAAAGCCGAACTCATCCTTAATGGAGGTGAAAAGGTCATCACCAAGATTCTACCTGTGATTGACGACATGGAGCGTGCCATTGAAAACGGAAAGAAAACCGAAGATGTGGCAACCCTCCGTGATGGTATGGAACTGATTTACAAGAAATTCCTCAAAATTCTTGAAGGTGAAGGTGTCAAGACCATAGAAACTCTTGACAAGGATTTCAACGTAGATTACCATGAGGCCATAGCTATGGTTCCTGGTGTGGAAGATGAGAAAAAGGGTAAGGTGATAGACTGTGTGCAGACAGGCTACACCCTCAATGACAAAGTAATCCGCTACGCCAAAGTGGCTGTAGGACAATAATATTTTAGTTGATAAGTTGACGAGTTATTTGATGGTTGGTATAGCATCAATTTGTCAACTTATAGAATAAGGATCATTATCAACAATAATGGCAAAAAAAAGAGACTACTACGAGGTATTAGGCGTTGACAAAAACGCCACAGAGGATGAGATTAAGAAAGCCTACCGGCGTATCGCCATCAAATACCACCCAGACCGTAACCCCGGCGACAAAGATGCTGAGGAAAAATTCAAAGAGGCTGCCGAGGCCTACGACGTGCTCCATGACCCCCAGAAACGACAGCAGTACGACCAATTTGGTTTTGATGCCCCAGGTGGTTTCGGTGGTTTCAGCAGTGGTGGTTTCAGTATGGACGACATCTTCTCGATGTTTGGCAGCGTCTTCGAAGGCAGTGGTTTTGGTGGCTTTGGAGGTTTTGGCGGTGGCGGAGGGCGTCAGGCTCCCCGTTATCGCGGCAGTGACCTCCGTTTGAAGGTAAAACTTTCGTTGTTGGAAATTTCCACTGGTGTGACCAAGAAGTTCCGTGTAAAGAAAGACACTGTGTGTCCGCATTGTCATGGTACTGGTGCCGAAGCAGGCGCTCAACCAGAAACCTGCCCCACATGCCATGGCAGCGGAATGACCGTGCAAACAAAGCAAACTATCTTCGGTGTGATGCAGACACAAACTACATGTCCCAACTGTCATGGCGAAGGTACCATCATCAAAAACAAATGTCACAACTGTGGAGGTGACGGCGTAATCAAAGGTGAAGAAGTGGTGGAAATCAAGATTCCCGCCGGTGTGGCTGATGGTATGGTTCTTACCGTTCAGGGTAAGGGTAATGCTGGTAAGCACAATGGCATACCCGGAGATATTCAAGTGTTTATCAGCGAAGAAGAGAATGACACTTTTGTCCGACAAGACAACGACCTCATTTACAATTTACTGCTTGACTTCCCCACCGCTGCGTTAGGTGGCGAGGTCCGCATTCCTACGATAGAGGGCACAAAACTGAAAATCAACTTAGAGCCGGGCATTCAGCCAGGCACTACCAAGCGATTGCGTGGAAAGGGACTTCCTGCCGTGCAAGGATATGGTCGCGGCAATGGCGACATTATCGTCAACATCAGTGTATATGTTCCCAAGACACTCTCACATGAAGAGCGCAAAGCGTTGGAACAGATGCGTGAAAGCGACAATTTCAAGAGCGACAGTAAAACCCGACAGAGCATCTTCCAAAAATTCAAAGATTATTTCTCGTGACCTACGAGGAGACAATAGAATATTTATTCAACAGCACCCCGGTATTTGAAAAAATTGGTGCCGGAGCCTACAAGGAAGGGCTTTCCAACACGAAAGCCCTGGATGATTATTTTGGCCATCCCCACCGCCAGTTCCGTAGCATCCATGTGGCTGGTACCAATGGCAAGGGTTCTGTATCTCACACCTTGGCGGCCATCCTACAATCTGCAGGCTACAAAGTGGGATTATACACTTCACCGCATTTGGTGGACTTCCGTGAACGCATCCTTGTGAACGGAGTGATGATAGACGAGCAGACCGTGATAGATTTCGTGGCAGCCCACCGTCATTTCTTTGAGCCTTTATATCCCTCTTTTTTCGAATTGACCACTGCCATGGCTTTCCAATATTTCGCCTCACAAGGTGTGGATATCGCCATAGTGGAAGTAGGTTTAGGCGGTCGGCTCGATTGCACCAATATCATCACCCCCACCCTCTCCATCATCACCAACATTAGTATTGACCACACCCAATTTCTTGGCGACACAATGGCTAAAATTGCCGCCGAGAAAGCAGGCATCATAAAGAAAGGAGTCCCCGTGGTTATCGGTGAGTCCACCGATGAGACACGCCCTGTTTTTTCAGCTATCGCCTCCGAGTGCCAATCCCAATTAATATGGACTGAGGAAAATTGTCAAGTGATACGCTCTGAAGTATGTGACGATGGAGGAAGAAAATACGCCACAAAAGATTTTGGCTTTTTGCATGGTCAACTCGGGGGCACCTACCAAGAGAAAAACATGAATACCATACTAACAGCTGTCCAGGAATTGAAACGGCAAGGATTTCATATCAGCTATGACCATTTGGCCAACGGCCTTGCTCATGTCTGCGAACTGACAGGACTGACAGGACGCTGGCAACGTGTTAGTGAGAGACCCCTCGTAATTTGCGACACAGGACACAACGTCGGTGGTTGGCAGTATCTCTCCCGACAAATTACCATGCAACCCTGCCGCACCCGACGCATTATCTTCGGAATGGTAGACGATAAAGACGTTGAGACTGTCATCGATATGCTACCACGAGATGCCGTCTATTATTTCACACGACCATCCTCGAAGCGAGCTTTTGACGAGAAATATATAGCCGCCATCGGCCAAGACTACGGCCTAAAGGGGCGCTCCTACCCCACCGTAACTGAAGCTTACCATACAGCGATGGCAGAGGCTCAGACTGATGATTTCATTTTTATTGGCGGTAGCAGTTACGTTGTAGCCGACTTCCTGCAAGCCATCCAGAAAGCACAATAGTGATTATAGTAACTATAGTGGCTATAGAGTTTTTAGCCCCAACAAAGAATTAACGGATTTTAACGTTCGGTAAAAATCACTTTTTCCGAGTTTCTTTTGTGATTATCATTTTTTTTCAGTTACTTTGCAAACTACTAAAGTAACTAAGTAACTAAAAGCACTAATCATTATGAACACATCAGAAACAGAAAATCTCTGTGGCCTGAAACGCGAAGACTTTCAGACCACTATAAACGGTAAGAAAACTGACTTGTTTATTCTTCGTAATGCCCTTGGCAATGAAGTAGCCATTACCAACTACGGCGGAGCCATCGTAGGCATTATGGTACCAGACAGAGATGGCAACTTAGCCAACGTCATTCAAGGGTTTGACAACATTCAAGACGCCATCAATCATCCACAACCTTATTTGTCAACACTGATCGGACGCTATGGTAATCGTATTTGCCGTGGCCAGTTCCGTCTGCGTGGCAAAGACTATCAGTTGGCCATCAACAATGGTCCCAATGCCCTGCACGGTGGTCCGAAGGGCTTCCATGCCCGCGTATGGGATGCCACCCAGATGAACGACCAAGCACTGGTACTGGAACTGATTTCCGCATACGGTGAAGAAGGTTATACAGGAGAATTGAAAGTGACAGTAGTCTATACCTTCACCAACGAGAATGAGCTGATGATTGAATATCTGGCCACCACCAACAAGATGACCATCATCAACCTAACCAACCATGGTTTCTTCAGTCTTGCAGGTATCGCCGACCCGACCCCGACTATCGAGGACTTGGAGTGTGAAATCAACGCCGACTTTTATCTGCCTATCGACGAGACCTCTATCCCCACCGGTGAAATCCGCTTCGTAAAGGACACTCCATTCGACTTCCGCACACCGAAACCTATCGGCCAAGACATTGATGCTGACAACGAGCAAATTCGCAATGGTTCAGGCTATGACCACTGCTATGTTCTCAACAAGCGTGAGGAAGGTGAACTGAGTTTCGCAGCCCGTATTTACGAGCCAAAGAGCGGCCGCACGATGGATGTCTATACCACGGAGCCTGGTGTGCAAGTCTACACCGACAACTTTGGTTCTGGCGAGAAGGGTCAGCATGGTGCCACCTTCCCCCGCCGCAGTGCTATCTGTTTCGAGGCACAGCATTTCCCCGACAGTCCCAACCGTCCCTATTTCCCCTCCGTAGTTCTAAAACCTGGCCGTCGCTACAAGCAGAAGACCATTTACCAGTTTGGAGTGAGGAAATAATTATTTTATTTGTGAGTTCTCTAGAAATACTAGGAATACTAGAAATACTAGAGAACTCCATAACTCAGAAACTTATAAACTCATAAACTCACAAATTTATAAACTAAAAAACATGAGTCAAGAAAAGAAAAATAATATTGTTGCCATTATCACCATGTGTTTCATCTTCGCGATGATTAGTTTTGTCACGAACATGGGCGCACCGTTTGGCAACATCTGGGGATTTACCTATCCTTTTGCTAAGGCTTGGGGCAACCTGATGAACTTTGCCGCCTATTTGTTTATGGGAATTCCTGCTGGTAAGATGTTGATTAAATACGGCTACAAGAAGACCGCACTTATCGCTTTGATTGTAGGAATTGTAGGTCTTGCATTGCAGTATCTCTCCAGTATTGCCGGTGAGGGAACATATGTATTCACATACGACGGTATTCCTGTTGCACTAAACCTTATTATCTATCTGCTTGGTGCATTTATCTGTGGATTCTGTGTTTGTATGCTCAACACTGTGGTCAACCCTATGCTCAACATTCTTGGTGGGGGCGGTAATAAAGGCAACCAGTATATTCAGATTGGTGGAACAATGAACTCATTGACAGCCACTCTTACTCCGTTGCTCACAGGTCTTCTTGTTGGCACCGTGACTGCAGAAACAAACATGGGTAAAGTGTCTCCTTTGCTTTTCATTGGAATGGCAGTATTTGCCATTTCCTTCTTCATTATCAGCCGTGTTGATATTCCAGAGCCGACACTTGGCAAGGAGAAGCCCAAATATGAACATAGTCCGATAGCTTTCCGCCACTGTTTACTTGGTGTGATAGCCATATTCTTCTATGTTGGTATAGAGATTGGCATTCCTATGGAGCTTAACTTTTATATCACCAATCTTGGTTTTGAAGGATCTGCAGCTATCGGCGGTACACTCGCTGCCAGTTATTGGCTGATGATGCTTGTAGGCCGTGCTAGTTCAAGTGTTCTTTCTGGCAAAGTATCTACAAAATTACAATTGACTGTTGTATCATCTGTGGCTATTATTCTTCTTTTGATTGCTATTTTCTTGCCAGAATCAGCCACTTTCACAGTTAGCGGGCATGATGTTCCTATTAAGACCATCTTTATTGCCGCCTGTGGTCTTTGCACCTCCATTATGTGGGGAGGTATTTTCAACCTTTCTGTGGAAGGGCTTGGAAAATACACCGAGGCAGCCTCTGGTATCTTTATGACCATGGTTGTGGGTGGTGGTATTATGCCACTCATCCAAGAGGCTATTGCTAAGAGTGCTGGTCCTATCACCAGTTACTGGCTTGTTATCGCTATGCTGGCCTACATCCTCTTCTATGCCCTCATCGGCTGCAAGAATGTCAATAAAGACATACCAGTGGACTAATCTAAAATCTAAATTCTTAATTCTCAAAACTTTATAACATGGATATCGAATTTGTAAGAAGTCGTTTTATCAAGCATTTTGACGGTCTGACCGGCAACATCTATCATTCTCCCGGACGTATCAACCTCATTGGCGAGCACACCGACTACAATGGTGGCTTTGTGTTCCCTGGAGCTGTAGATTGCGGCATTATGGCCGAGATGCGTCCTAATGGTACTGAGAGCACCATCCGTGCCTATTCCATCGATTTGAAAGACCGTGTGGACTTTGACTTCCATGACGGACAAGGTCCCCGTGCCACCTGGGCACGTTTCATCTATGGTATGGCTCTTGAGATGGAGGCGCTTGGTGTGCCTGTAAAAGGCTTCAATATCGCTTTCGCCGGCGATGTTCCACTTGGAGCAGGAATGTCCTCCTCAGCAGCCATGGAGAGCTGTTTCGGCTGTGGTCTGAACGACCTTTTTGGCGAGAATAAAGTGGAGAAATGGGACATAGCACTTGCTGGTCAGGCTACAGAGCACAAATATATCGGTGTTAACTGCGGAATCATGGACCAATTTGCGAGTGTATTTGGCAAAGCAGGTCATCTCATGCGTCTCGACTGCCGTTCCCGTGAGTTTGAATATTTCCCCTTCAACCCGAAGGGTTACAAATTGGTGCTACTGAACTCCTGTGTGAAGCACGAGTTGGTTGGTTCACCCTACAACGACCGTCGTAACTCATGTGAGAATGTGGTAAGACATATTGCTGCCAAACATCCTGAGGGCAAATTTGAAACCCTACGTGACTGCACCTGGGAGCAGCTGGAGGAAGTACGTGCTGAGGTTGGCGAAGAAGACTACACACGCGCACATTTCGTACTCGGAGAGAAAGACCGTGTGTTGGCAGTTTGCGACGCCTTGGTGGCTGGCGACTATGAGACCGTGGGCAAGAAGATGTACGAGACTCACTACGGCCTAAGCAAAGAATATGAAGTAAGCTGCGAAGAACTGGATTTCCTCAATGACATCGCTAAGGAAAATGGTGTCACTGGAAGCCGCATCATGGGTGGCGGCTTCGGAGGATGCACCATCAAT
>JAFZAE010000008.1 GCA_017548385.1 Prevotella sp. | reverse complement strand
CCGAAAGGGCTTTATGCTTTAGCATTGGCGAATACAGGTGAGCGATTTGGTTATTACACCATGATTGCTGTATTTGCGTTATTTCTCCGCGCCAACTATGGTCTGTCGGCCGGTGTGGCTGGAACTATTTACAGTTCGTTTCTGATGCTGGTGTATTTCTTCCCGTTGATTGGCGGCATCATGGCCGACAAATTTGGATATGGGAAGATGGTGACCATCGGCATTGTCATCATGTTTATTGGCTATGTATTGCTTTCCATCCCACTTGGCGGCGACACCTTCGCCTTGGTGTTCATGCTTGCTGCCCTGTTGCTAATCGGCTTTGGCACTGGACTATTCAAGGGAAATTTGCAGGTAATGATAGGCAATCTCTATGACGACCCTCGCTATAGCGACAAACGGGACTCAGGTTTCTCTATTTTCTACATGGCGATTAACATCGGTGCGCTCTTTGCTCCCACCGCGGCCATAAAAATCAAGGAATATGCTGAAAATGTCTGGGGATTTTCTGGCAACGACGCCTACCACTTCTCCTTTGCTGTGGCATGTGTCTCACTGATTCTGTCGATAGCCATCTATTATCTTTTCCGTCCCACCTTCCGGCATACTGAAGACACAAGAAACAAGAAGGTTTCCAATCTTAAAGACGAACAGCCTGCGGAAGAACTGTCGAAAGAAGACACCCGTCAACGCATTATCGCCCTATGTCTGGTGTTTGCCGTAGTGGTCTTCTTCTGGATGGCCTTCCACCAAAATGGTCTGTCGTTGACCTATTTTGCCAATGAGTTTACAGCTAAGAGTTCCTCGGGAGTTCAGAGCATGGCCTTCGACGTATGGAATCTTGTGGCTATTATCTTCATCGTTTATGGTTTGTTTTCCCTCTTTCAGGGCAAGTCGAGTCGTGAACGCGGCATAGCAGCATTTGTTGTACTTTTAGCTGTGGCATTCCTCATCTGGAAATATACAAGGTTGGCTGGCAGCACAGCCGTCGATGCTCCTATCTTCCAACAGTTCAACCCCTTCTATGTGGTAGCCCTCACGCCTGTGTCAATGGCTATCTTTGGAGCTTTGGCAAAAAAAGGCAAAGAACCCTCTGCCCCGCGTAAAATCGCCTATGGTATGTTGGTTGCAGCCGTAGCCTTTTGTCTGATGGCAGTATGCTCTATCGGTTTGCCTTTACCTCAGACAGAAATGGTAGATGGCGAACTTGTGGGCAAACATGTGGCAGACGTGACGCCCAATCTTCTTATCTCCACTTATTTGGTGCTTACATTTGCCGAATTACTGCTCTCGCCGATGGGCATCTCGTTTGTATCGAAAGTTGCTCCTCCAAAATACAAAGGTATGATGATGGGTGGTTGGTTTGTGTCCACTGCCATCGGCAACCAACTTGTGATGGTTGGTGGTCTGCTTTGGGGCGGTCTGCCTCTATGGGCAGTATGGTCGGTATTCGTTGGTCTCTGCGTACTCTCCGCCCTCTTCATGTTTGCCATGATGAAGAGGCTGGAGCGGGTGACAAAATGATCACTGATCACGATGAAGAATGTTGACAGCGTAAATAATTAATGACGATGAAGTGAAGATGAAAACGAGATTTGCTTTGATATTGATTATGTTCCTGATAGCTATGGCCACCCATGCCCAGCAATCAAAGGAAGATGGCAAGTTGTCACCATCACTGAGAAAGATAGCATGTCAACAAGAAAGAGTCCTCAGCGACAAGAAAATCCTCACATTGCTCACATTCACAGACAGGAATCAAACATCGGCTATGCTGGCAAACTATGGCTGTCGAGTGGTAGACAGCATTGGCCGTATCTACATCGTGGAGATACCTTATCGGAACATTCGCACCCTCGCTGCCAACCAACAAATAGAGCGTATCGAAGCCGAGCCGATGCCACAGTTGGCCATGGATGTCACACCTGGCCAAGTGAACGCTTCATCCATTTACGATGGCCTCGATCTACCGCAAGCATTTACTGGCAGTGGTGTGGCAGCAGGAATCTTCGACAATGGCTTCGACTTCACCCATCCAGCTTTTCTAGACAAAGACGGCCGCTCACGCGCCCAATACTACTATGACTTTTGTTGGCAAAATGATGACGGCACACTGGGACATGCCATGACCTCGCCTGATGAGATTGCCGCCTATGGACATACCCACCATGCCGGAGCAAGTCTGCATGGCACGCATGTAATGGGCATCATGGCAGGAAATGCCGTGGAAGGGAAATACCAAGGAATGGCTCCAGATGCCGATCTCTATGTAGCCCATTTCAGGTCGTGGCCAGAGGATTTCGAAAGTCCTGACGAACAAAGTTCTGCCGTCTGTGTGCTGGGGTTTAAATACCTCTTCGACCAGGCAGAGAAAGACGGTAAGCCATGTGTGGTGAACTTCAGCAGTGGCGAGAGTTGTACTCTTGTCAGCCAGCGGTTGTTGGAAAGTGAGGCATTGCAGGCACTGACAGGTCCGGGGCGCATTATCGTGACCTGTGCAGGTAACGATGGCTACCACTCCGCCTATCTGGAGAAACCCGAAGATGTGATGCAAGCTGGCACGGCCATCGTCAATGGTGTGGGTGGCGGACAGCTCATCGATCTGGACATTGTCACACCCGTCAACCAACTTGTGCGTCTCGACTTTCTCAGTCTGCGGCTGATAGACACACACATCGAGAGCACCCTCTCGTTCCAAACTGACAGCGTGCTGGCACTAAATGACACCTGCTATCTATCCACCACCGTTACACTGGGCGACATCAACCTAAAAATATGGAAAAGCGAATATCAAGACGAACGCGGCAACGTGTTTCACTTGCATGGCCATATGCCCAACCTAGCGTACCTTATGCTCTGCGGCGCTCTTTTCCTGCTCACTGGTGACGGACCAGCATGGGTCTATTCCGACATCAAATTCTGTCCTTTCACCAATGTTGCCGGCATTGCTGCCTACAGTTATGCTAGCGAAGGGTATTCCCTATGGTGGCCCGGTACGCTGCCCGGTGTCATCACAGTGGGTGCCACTGGCTACAAGTCTACTTTCCGCAACATCGATGGTGAACAGAACCACGAGGTAGATGACCTGGCTGCAAGTGGACCGGGGTTGATAGCACGTTTCTCATCACAAGGCCCCACGTTTGATGGCCTCGTCAAGCCAGATGTCACCGCTCCTGGCGTGAGCATCAATGCAGCCTTCAATGGCTATTCGGAGATGACCGACCAAGTTCGCAAGGAACTAACCGACAAGATTGTCTACAACGGCAAGACTTTCTATTACATCGCACAGAGCGGCACTTCAATGGCCGCCCCCGTCGTGGCAGGCACCATTGCTCTCTGGCTACAAGCCAAGCCCGACCTCACCACTGAAGAAATACTTGATGTGTTTGCCCATACCTGCACCCATCCCGACGAATCGATGACCTACCCCAACAGCACCTATGGCTATGGCCAGATAGACGCATATCGAGGTTTGCTCTACATTCTCGACATGGGCAGCAAAGTGCCATCGCTCTATGACCACCAACCGTCGAAGGCACATTTCGTCATTAATGGGCATCTTCTCACTGTTAAGAGCGAGACGCCCCTTCCTCCTGCCACCACCATCTCGGTCTATTCATTGAACGGAGTGAAGGTTGCCTCGTGCAAGGACATCAGCATCGACCTTTCCTCATGTCCAGCCGGCGTCTATGCCGTGCAACTAAACTCAGGACAGATGGAGACCTCTGGCTCTACGCTCATACGCTTACAATAGTTTATTTTTTGAGGTTACGTCAATTAATTCAACTAAAATGCTTACCTTTGCACAGTATTTCTTATCAACCTACTAAAACAATATCATTAACAATGAAGAAGAACCTGCTATTAATGATGTGGGCAATGCTGCCATTGTGTGCCATGGCCTACAATCTACGTCATGTGAGCGTACATGACCCCAGCGTGGTATGGGACCCGAGTACTCAGTACTATTACATTTTCGGGTCGCACCGTGCCTCAGCCAAGTCAAAGGATATGTCAAGCTGGACTACCTTTACTGCCGCATGGAAAACCCCCACAAGCAATAATGCCTCCAACACCGCCGCCTTTAAGACCAACCAAACCAAGACGGTGACTATCAATGGCAATGAGGTGACATTCGGCAATTTTGATGCCTACGCATGGTCGGCCGCCTACGGCAACGGTTACAATATAGACGGCAACATGTGGGCACCCGATGTCATCTATAACACAGCGATGCAAAAATGGTGTATGTACCTGAGTATCAACGGTCCATCATGGAACTCCAGTATCATCCTGCTCACAGCAGACAAGGCAGACGGACCTTATATGTATCAGGGGCCTATCGTCTTTTCGGGGTTTAACGTCACGAGCACAGCCGGCGTAAGTTATAAGAAGACCGACCTAGAACTGGTGATTGGTGAGCAAACCTCCCTACCCTCCCGCTACAATGTGGGCACCAGTTGGGGTGATCGGTGGCCCCATTGTATCGATCCCTGTGTGTTTTACGATGAGGAAGGTAAACTGTGGATGTCGTATGGTTCCTGGAGTGGTGGCATCTGGATGCTCGAACTTGATGAGAACACAGGACTGCGCGACTACAACGTGACCTATTCCATCAAGGGCAGTGGCAACGGTGTGACTAGTGACCCCTACTTCGGAAAGAAAATCGCCGGTGGATATTATGTGTCGGGTGAAGGCTCCTACATCGAACATATTGGTGACTACTATTTCCTCTTTATCTCCTATGGTGGACTGGCAGCGGGTGGTAATACCAGTGATTACAACAACGGAGGTTATCAGATGCGGTATTTCCGCTCGGAGACCCCCGACGGGCCATATAAGGATGCCAATGGTGTGGATGCCATCTTCCCCACCTATCGTCTGAACTTCGGCCACAAGGCCACCGACAACCGTGGAGTAAACATCTTTGGTGCCTATGGCGAATGGGGCAAACAGACTGTCGGCGACTGGTCGGAGCGCTCACAAGGGCACAACTCCATTCTTGCCGCTGAAGACGGCCGTACCTATTTAGTTTATCACACCCGTTTCCAAAACCGTGGTGAGGCACATGAGGTGCGTGTGCATCAAGTATTCCAGAATGAGGATGGATGGTTGGTTGCCGCACCATTCGAATATACTGGTGAGCAAGTGAAGAGTGCCGACATCGCCACCACACAACAGATAGCCACTGGCAACATCCCGGGGGAGTACAAACTGCTGACCCATAAATACAGACTTAACCATACCACAAAAGAGTTAGCCACACCCGTGGAGATCCAGCTCAATCACAACGGTACCATTAGCGGTGGTGTCAGTGGAACCTGGAGCATTCAGGAGGGTACATCCTATATCAACCTCATTATCAGTGGTGTGACCTATAAGGGTGTCGTGGTAGAGCAAACATTGGAGAAATCCACCCAAACGGCAGTCTCATTCACTGCCATGGCCAAAAACGGTGTGTCAATCTGGGATATTACACCGGGGCACTCTCTGGAATAGCAGATGTCTGTACTGACACGAATACGACAGATGACACCATCTACGACCTTCAGGGACGGTGCATCACTACCCCGACACAGAAAGGGATTTATATCCGGAATGGGAAGAAGATGATTTGGAAATAAGGCTATAGGCTTTAGACTCTAGACTTTAGTATAGCAAAGGAGGGGCGCAGAAACGTCCCTCCTTTGCTATTATATTGAATCTATAGCCACTATAGATACTATAGATACTATAGCCTACTCAAAGACATAATGGCTATTGTCGATGGTGAAGGCGAAGTTGAGATCATCTACCACCACGGTGGAAATACCGAGATAATATTGAATGTAGGTATTGCCGTCGGTACCTTCCATGATGGCCTGCACATCAGCTGTTCTATTGTTGCAGTTGGTGATATATGCTGTCACCTTGGCACCGTTCATTGCCCTAAGCCACGATGCCCAGTCGCCAGGTCCGCCACTTGTGAGGCATGAGGCATATCCGTCGCCCCATCCATAGTTGTCGGCACGCACCACGGCATATTCTGTGGCATTGTCACTACTGCGAAGCACGATGACGAAGTTGTTCCAGTTGTTAGCCAGGCTACTGTAGTTAGTGAACTTCACCGCATATGTCTCACCAGCCGGGATGTTGATATTGTCGGTATGGGCAGACCACCATCCACCAGAGTTGTCCTCCGGTCCGAGTACAGTGGGATTAGGTGTGACGAAGGTGCAATTCGACTGCGAGACGGTCACATTAACCTCCGCGGTCTTTCCGTTTTCTGTCATCACGGTCACAGTATAGATTCCTTCCTCTGCCGGAATCTCCGAGAACGAGAGTTTTGCATTATTCACCACACTTGTGCTGCCGTTGCCGTAGGTGCCTGTGACCACCATTCCTGTCGGGTCGAAGGCTAACGTGCGGTACATGCCCTCCGTAGCATAAGAGTTGTAGTAATAATAATGTGTACGCGTGGGTGCCTGTGTGATTTCGATAGACTTAATCTCATCCACCACCTTGAATTTGGCGCTTGCCACAATGGGTTGCGATGCATTCTCACCCTTGAAGGTCTTGTTGTAGATGACGACAAGAGTCTTCTCCCCCAACTGGTCCATGTCGGGGATGGCGGTGAAATAGAGTTCCGATGCCGGCACTGTTTTTGTCACACCCTCCTCGAAGGTCACCACAGC
The DNA here is from genome assembly GCA_017548385.1 of Prevotella sp. GTDB lineage: Bacteria > Bacteroidota > Bacteroidia > Bacteroidales > Bacteroidaceae > Prevotella. The sequence goes on along the minus strand of JAFZAE010000008.1, from coordinate 1,668 downwards.
CGACACATTGGCCACAGCCTCCTCAAGCGACGTACCGAGATCCACCTCATCTGGCACATTCATCAACTCCATCGAGAGTGGATTCTTGTCAAGTGCAGAGGTGAGTCCTCCGATGGGCACAATGTTGGTGGCGAGGAAATTGATGTATGATCCCTCTGGCACGATGAAACAGCGAATATTGGTGTTGGAGGGGTCGTCGTTGAGATTCGCCAACTTGTAGGGTTGTGAATAAGTCTTAGTGACGGTACCGTTTGTCATCTTCACAAAGAAAGCATTGGGGTTGGTACGGTCCACTGTCAACGTCACTTTTCCACCCATCTTCTGCAAAATAGGGTCGGCATTGTTCTCCGGTGACATAGGCATCGAACTGTCGGAGAACTTGAAATAGAGATAACTTCCCCACTGCGAGTTAAAAGCAGCACTGTCGTTGGTAAAGTCGTATCGTATAGCCCCATATTCGGTGTATCCGTTACCACCACGGTCCACGTCGTTGGTGATGATAAGCGCGAAATTCTTGTAGTAGGTGTTGTCGTTGGGGTTGATGTTGAGGCTGAACTGTGCATTCCACTTCTCCCCCTCCGCAATCTGATAATACTTCGAGAAGCTTGACCACCATCCTGAAGTGTAATCGGTGGCGCCGAAGGTATATACATCCTCCATCATGCCTTCCAGTTCCTCTTCTTCAGGAGCACCTTTGGCATTTTCAATGGAATCTATTTTCTGAGCGATCCAGTCGGGGTTATCGACACTATAAAGGTCGCCACCCTCGCATCCTGTCATGGAGAGCAGTCCTAATACTGCCACACACAATGCAGATGCTATTTTATTAAGATGTCTCATTTCTTTATTCTTAAATAGTTGTGAAATTATTTTAGCTTAGAGGTTGACCACGGGATGTACGGTCCATCCTTTTGCACGGAAGTATTCAGCGTTGTCAGTTCCCTCGTTGGCCGAGTTACCCCTGAGGTTGGGATTATCATTGAGAGTGCCTTGGTAGATAGGCAGGAATTCATGACCTTTCTGGTAGGAGTCATACGAACTCTTCATCTGGTCGTCGGTAAATGGACTTTCATAATAGACGGGGTCTTTGATGGTGGTTTTATCGGTGGTACGTCTGAAGGTGCCATGCTCCTTGAGTTGTTGCAGGCGGTCTTCACTGTAGAAGAATCCCCATCTGATGAGATCGAGTCCACGTCCATATTCACATCCGAACTCCTTTGGCCGCTCAACATTGGCGATTTGCTCAAAAAGTTTATCCTTCGAGTTGAAATCTGCGAGTTTGAGGTCTGCCAGTTGTGCACGGCTCCTCACCTGGTTAATCCAGTCGATGGCCTGCTGTGTGGGGCCATTGACCTCGTTTTCACACTCTGCAGCGCGCAGCAGCACGTCGGAATAGCGCATCATCCTCAGGTTGATACCATCGTGCAGACCTGTGACCACCTTGTCGTAGAGACCTGTACGCAGATTGGTGAATTTGGCGATAGGAAGTCCACCATAGTTATTATTAGTCACCACATAGTCAGTGGGTCCCATCTGCTGGGTGTAGCACATATTGCCATATTCAAATCCCTCCCAATCGTCCTCATAGGTGCCGATGGTCCAATAGAGTAGTGGGTCAAGTTTGCCGTTGATAGTACGCTCAGCCTTGAAAAGCTGGTAAAGCCATGG
>JAFZAE010000070.1 GCA_017548385.1 Prevotella sp. | reverse complement strand
TTAACTTATTTAAAAGAAGAGGGGTGATTATTTTTTGTATATTTGCCATCAGAAAGCAATCTAAAGCCTAAACAATATGAAACGCTCTATATATCATAAATTTGTTCTGACTTTATTAATGGTGCTCTTATCTGTTAATTCTATATACTCTCAAAGCAGAGTTATCCAAGGCAAGGTTATATATGATGATGATCTGGAGCCCATTATTGGTGCATGGATTTTTGTGAACGATAGCATAAAAGTCGGAGAAACAGGAATAGACGGGTGTTTTCAAATTGAGACAAAGATACCTGTCAATAAACTATCTTTTTGGTACGTTGGAATGGAAAATGCAGACCTTAGATTATCTGAAAATTGCAATCAAATCGAGCTTATCATGATTTCCGATGCAACCTACGATTTTATGTCTTTTCGAAAGATTAATAAAATTAGAAGGAAAATATACAAGAATCTTCCGAGGCTACATAAGGAAGCGTATGAGAAAGGTATATTTCAATCCCCAGAGGCTTGCTATACACAAGAGTTTTTCGAATACAAATGAGTTGGGACGAAATAGCAAATTACAATCAGTTCAACCAGCAAAATCCGCAGTTTCATTCGAATGTGTAAAAAGGTGTAAAAATCGTGTGTAAATTATTAGGAACTAACGCATATTTGTTCTATATTTGCCCCAACAATTAATGATATGAAAAATATGAAACATTACATAATAAGTATCTTTTTTCTTCTATCTCCAATATCTGTTTTTTCCCAACAGACGGATACTTATTTAGATTCTCTTTTTCATACAAATATAAAAATGTTATATGATAAATGTGAAAAAGATTTTCAATATGACCCTGTGAGTGATAAAAGAATGGATTTATATTATTTTTTAGTGATATTCCAACATATTTCACTATTAGATATCATAGGTATTCCCTATCTTCGTCCATTAACAGATTATGATAAAATCAGGAATTTAGAAGAATGGTATAAGAAATACGGTTGTTGCATTACAAAACAAGATTATTTGGGATTTAAAAGATTAATAGATGATATTGAATCATTCAGTTCGTTTGATGAATATACAGAATTTCAAGATGAACTATTTGAAACAATTGAAAAGAAAATTTCGGATTATGAACTAAAATTATCATGTGGACAGGGAAATTCAAACCCCTAACTCGTCTTTTAATATTTGCTGTTGAAAAAAAACTAAAATCTAAACAATATGAGACAGTTATTAGTTGTATTCATTGGCTTACTCTTCTTTCCTGTGACAATCCATGCACAAGATGAAATCATACCTGTTGACTGGAAGGAAGTGAAGAAAGTGGCCGACACTAACCCACAACGGATAAAGGACCTTGTGGCGAGGATGGCGACAAACAAACCCAACACTACCATGACATGGCATGAGCGGATATTGGCATACTATGGACAGTCGTTCCTCATGCCATTTTCTGACTTGTCTGAGAGTCGAGACCTCAACGACCTTTTGAATGAGGGAAAATATGAAGAATGCCTTGATGGGGCAAAAGAATTGCTCAAAAAGAACCCAGTGAATCTTGACGCACTTTTCAAGGCTGGGGCTGCAATAAGTATGATGGTGGAAGATTCAACAAAACAATATAATGTGACCGTTGACGATGCACATGATTATTTTATGCGCATGTTTTTGATTCTCTCGACCATTGCCCATACGGGTAATGGGACGGAGGAACGACCTTTTAGCGTGACGGCGGTTTCCGATGAATATACGTTTATGCGTTATTATCTTGACATCTGGAAGATTGAATCGCAGTTCTTGACAAACAAACAATGCGATGGCTTCAATCTGAAAGAAACCAACGACAACTACTCGCGCAAACAGATATTCTTCGATGTCTCTCGTGTAATGGAAATAGAAAGAGAACTGTTTTTTAAGTAGATGATGAAATCTAACCTCATCACTAATGAATAGTTGACAAGTAGACGAGTTGACAAGTAGACGAGTTATTTGTATCGATAATAACCGAGATTTGCGGGAGTATTCTCTCACCACTCACCTCTCACCACTAAATAATAGTTGACAAGTAAACGAGTTGACAAGTAGACGAGTTATTTGCATCGATAATAACCGAGATTTGCGGGAGTATTCTCTCACCACTAGGATTAAGTTGACAAGTAGACGAGTTAATTGCAACTCCTAACTTCTAACTCCTAACAGGTCGGGCAACGCCCTGGGGTATAGACAAAGAACAAAACGCCCAGCTTGGGCAACAGAATCATAAAAAATGTGCAATTATGAAAATGAATATGTTGAGAAGTAGCCTGATGCTACTCGTTTTGAGCATGGTTTATTCGCCAGTCCTCATGGGACAAACCATCAATGAAAAATTCGGGAATCCTACGAATGAGGAACTCACCATGACATCCTATGCACCCGACGAGTCGGCACCTGCCGTCATCCTCTACCAGAGCACACGTACATGGTATGATATCGTGGCAGGAGGTTTTAGAGTTTCTACCGAAGTAAAGACTCGCATCAAGATTCTCAAGCCCGAAGGAAAAGAATATGCCGATGTGGAAGTTCTCTATATCGACAACGATCAAGACAGGTCGTTGAACGAGAATATCACTGGTCTGAAAGCATGGGCTTACAATATGGAGAACGGCAAGATGGTGAAGACGAAGATGGAGAACAACAGCATCTCGCGTGAGAGGGTTGACAAGACTCATAAACTCCTCAAGTTCTCTGTTCCACAGGTGAAAGAAGGCACCGTCGTGGAATACCAGTACAAAAAGGAGAGCGATTACTATTTCTATATCGACACGTGGGTGGCTCAGACTGAAATCCCCGTGGCCTACACAATCTACAATCTGCTCATCCCCGAATATTTCATCTTCAACATCGACGAGACAGGTACGGTATCGACTCAGAACAAAGTGGAGACTGAAAGCATCCATTTTGCTGATGCCATGAGTGGCTCACTCTCCTGCACAGGTACAAGATACACATTTGTTGGCCGCGACCTTCCGGCATTGAAATCCGACTCATACGTCTTTTGTCCGCTCGACTATTGCAAGAAGGTGACTGCCGAATTGCGTGGAGTGGAGGTGCCTGGTTCTATCTACAAGAATTTTACTTCCACATGGGAGGAGATTGGACGCATGCTCATGGAGGAAGAAGAATTTGGCAAGCGTATCAAACGGGCCTGTCCCATCAAGGACCTTGTGCCATCGAGCGGTGTGGAGAAAGAGACAGATGTGGTAAAGAAAATGGCTGCCATCTATACCGCCCTGAAAAGCAGGCTGAAATGGGATGGCAACTACAAACTCTACGCCGAATCGGCATCGAAAACCATCAAAGAAGGCTCTGGTAGTAATGCTGACCTCAACTTCATCCTGCTGAGTGCCTATCGTGAGGCTGGCCTCGATGCCCGGCCAGTGGTGATGAGCCGCCGTACAAAGGGGCGTCTGCCACTTTCCCACCCGTCAGTAAACAAACTCAACACTTTTGTAGTGGGTGTGGTCGACGGACAGACCGTACATTTTATCGATGCCTCTGTTGAGGACGGGTATGTAGACGTTCTCCCGTCGTCACTGCTCACAGAACAGGGTCTCCTTTTGTCTGATGACGGTACGGGCAACTGGCTCAACCTTCAGTCTCTCGATGCTTCCAAGGCCAATATCATCATCAATGCCACTCTTGACGCCGATGGCACTGTCAAGGGTACATACGAGGCTCAGATGAGAGCCAATCTCTCGGCGTCGCTGAAAAGCGAGTTTCGAGAGGCCGATGACAGCTTGTCGTATATCAACAAGTTGGCGGAGCGTAACGGCATTACCATTTCCGAATATGCCATCGACGACCGTGAGGCATTTCAGCCAGTGGCCATAGAACGGTTCTCTTTTTCCAAGAAGATTGACACCGATGGTACTCTCATCTATGTCAATCCTTTTGTCATCCCTGTGATGAGCGAGTCACCTTTCAAAGCTGTCACCCGCACCCTGCCAGTGGAATATCCTTACAAACATTCAATCAATATGGTCACGACATTACAACTGCCTGACGGTTATGTGATAGAGGAAATGCCCCAACCTCTTGTTCTTATCACCGAAGACAAAGCGCTCAGCGTGCGCATCAATTATTTAGTGCAGGGAACAAAATTGATTGTACAATACCGCTTCCTTGTCAACAAGACCATATTCTTGCCTAATGAATACGATATTCTCCGTCAGATCTACGATTCCATAGTGGAAAAAAACAATGAGATAGTGGTTGTTAAAAAGAACTAAGTCGGTATGAGGAAGATACATAGAGTCGTACTGATGTTGTTGGCCTTGGCTACATGGGGGGTGCCTATGGCTGGCCAAAGCACAGATGCCGTGGTGCTGGAGGAAAACAATGCCGTGGACATCACCAACGATGTGGCATTCTCGTTTGCGAAACATCATGCCGTACTCATCAAGAATGCGAACGGCTCACATCACGCCGATTTCTCCATCCATATGGGCAACGACATGTCTATGGAAAAGTTTCAGCTCACGCTCTCCGATGCTTCGGGCACCATACTCCGCACTTTCAAACTAAAAGACTTGAAACGTACTGAATACTCGGGAGGGCTGGCAGCCGATGGATATATGTTATATCTCGATGTGACACCACCCTCATATCCTGTCATCGCTACCTGTGACCTGAAAATCAACTTCAAACGCAACAATGTCTCTTTCCCTATTTTCTCACCCCTCGACAGCTATAACACCGAGGTGGTAAAAGCTATTTACGATATCACCTATCCAACCGACTTTCCTTTACGTTACAAGGTCGTTAACTCATCGGTCTCACCATTGAAGACCAACCGCGACGGCAAGACAGTCCTACACTTTCAACTTGACAGCATCAAGGCAATTCAGAATTCTGAATATGGGATTCCTTTAAGCGAAGTGTCTCCAAAGGTGTATTTCGCACCGTCACAGTTCTCTTATTTCAAAACTACCGGCAGTCTTCTGACATGGAACGACCTCGGAGCCTGGGAACATTCACTTTTCTCTGGCCGTGGTGAATTGCCTGAAGAAGCGAAGGCAAAAGTGCGTCAGCTTATAGCTGGCTGCACCACCGACAAAGAGAAAGTGGCTGCCATTTACAAATTTCTTGCAGAGAGCACCAGATATGTGAGTATCCAACTTGGAATTGGCGGCTTTCAGCCTATGGCCGCTGCCGAGGTCTGGCGACAGGGATATGGCGATTGTAAGGCTTTAAGCAATTACATGATGGCCCTTCTCGCTGAGGCTGGCATCCAAAGCCATTGCGTTGCCATCAGCACAAGTCAAAAAAAGCTGTTGCCCGATTTTCCTAATTTCCAGCAAATGGACCACATGATACTCGAAGTACCATTGTCGTCCGATACTTTGTGGGTGGAGTGTACCAATCCCCGCTTGCCGCTCGGGTATGTTCATGACGACATTTCTGGGCACGAAGCCTTGGAAATTTCTGCTCAGGGAGGAAAACTGGTGACACTTCCCGAATACGCTGACTCCCTCAATATCAATAC
>JAFZAE010000069.1 GCA_017548385.1 Prevotella sp. | reverse complement strand
TTACTGGATGGACCCAGGCAACGTGATGGAATCCGTTTTTCTGACCCCAAAGCCTCTCTATGTTTTTTCCAGCCATTTCCATGAAGACCATTTCACGAGAGGAATCTTCGAGTGGAGGAAACGGAAAGAGAATGTGACCTATATCCTGAGCAAGGATATTCTCAGACACAGAAGAGCCAGCAAAGAAGAAGCAGATGCTTGGTTGGCCAAGGGTGCGTCATGGTCAGATGAAAGAATCTCCGTAAAAGCTTTAGGTAGCACTGACAGTGGTGTGTCATGGATTGTAGAGACAGAGGGGAAACGTATCTTCCATGCTGGAGACTTGAACAACTGGTATGCAAGGTTCTTGCCAGAAGCGGTGCCAGGACATACGATTTACAGTGAGGAATTTGAGGAGGATATTGACCCGATAGCCCATGAAAAACAATACTTGGGAGAACTGAAGGACATTCGCAAAGTGGCAGACGGTTTTGACCTTGTGATGTTTCCGATAGACGGTCGGATAGGTAACGGCTATACACTCGGGGGCAGACAGTTCATCAAGCGGTTCAAGGTTGGCATGTTTGTCCCCATGCACTTTGTAGCCAGTGGATTTGAATCCTCATGGCGAATGAAAGAGTTTACTGATGAAAAGAGCATTCCCTTTTGGAAGATAACCAAAGAGGGGGAAACTCTTGATATATGAAGTAATTGGAGTACACGGGAAAAGAATTGAGTTTTTTTATGAGAATTGAAACTATTGGTCAGGCAACCACGTTATTCTAAATGGTTTCCTATTTGGTTGGTTTGGAATTCATTCTCTTATATATATAATCATATCCCTCTTCATATGAAAGACCAGCAAAACCACCAAATACTCGGATAATCAGTTGATCTTGCTTCACATCCTTGATGTTGTAATAGAGTCCATCACAAACTGGTTCGTCAAAATCCGTTTGGATGACCAATGATCCATCATCCTCAGTCAATAACTTGCCCCATAGACTTTCTGAATATTGTCCATCGATAATATCCCAACATTTGACATCACCATTGGACTTAATCAATAGACCTTGCCGCCCTATGAAGATGCTCTCATCAATATTAAACTTACAACTCGAGTAGTCAGCACCTGCAAATTCCCAATAGCCAAAAACAGGATAGACATCGGGGTCAATGATATAATCATCATCGTTGCTGCATCCAGCTACCAACAGCAAGAGTAACCCCATCAGTACATTTTTTGTTTTCATTATGATATTAATTGTGTTGTGATGAACTTGTTTGGTTTGGTTTTCTTTTCTATATTTTTAATTCTGAATACGACAATTTCTTGCACGGAAAGTCGTTAAAAAATGTAAACACACGGAGTAAACCCTCTAAAGCTCCGATTCCAGATTGAGAATCGGAGCTTTTCTTTGAGTGAGGAATCGGATTTGAACCGATGAAATACTGTTTTGCAAATTAGCGGATACCACCGCCACCACCTTCTCCGGAGAAGCCGCCGCCACCACCTCCCCATGAAGAACGGCCACCTTTGCCAGATGAGCGGGATGATGATGAGCCCTTACTTCTTCTTGAAGAGTTTTTGTTCTTTCGTCGGTTTTCTTTTCTCTCGTCGAGCATACGGTCTGTAGTTTGAAATACAGAAGCGTAAACAACAGGAAGCACTGTGCTATCCAACAACTGAGAGGCTATCTGGTCCATTTTAAAGAACTCTGGATTGATGGCCTTCATATCTTTCTTCACTTGCTCTGCATTGCCATAGAGAGTGGCCCACACCAAATAGTCGCGCCACAGTTGGGTTTCTGTCAGGTGGCGCTCGTTCACTAATGTGAAGTCATCGAGGAACCTCTTGAAGCCATATACCTCGCACATTTCTTCCTTGCGGTCTTTGTAGTATTTGATATCACGTTTGGTACACAGCAAATCCATAAACGAACGAAGGAGTTTTCTGTTGCTCTTATCTTTCATAAATGTTTCCAATTCTTTGGGGTCGAGCACGTGGTCTTCGCCAGCAGCTTTCTTAAAAATGTCGTGCATTTTATAGGTCAGCGGCGGCAAGTCTTTCTCCAATGATAAATCTTCCTTCTTCACCACAAAGCGTTTCGCCATCTCACCGGTCTCGGTCATCACAGACTGGACACCAAATACGCCTTCATTTATCAGCTGCAAAATAGTTGCGGAGATAAGCCGATTGTAATCAGCATCTTTGCCAACAGCAAATGCATTCAGCATGTCGTTAGTCTGCTGCAGATTGCCTTCCAACGGAAGAGACTTGAAGTAATCAACTGTTTTGGTCCACTTCTCATGTTTTTTACGTCTAAACGTAGCCAACACTTTCTTGAAAAGGTAATACAATCCGCCTAAAACGGCTGCGCCAGCGGCCAAAATGCCGAACGCTATGAGAATGCTTAACAAAACCTGCCAAAAACTTGTTTCTTCTTCTTCGATAGCATCACCGTAATCACTGCCTTCAAAAGCCAACTGTCTCTTGTGTTCAAAAGTGTCATCAGTAATCTGGATGGTTGGCTTCAACATCCCCTTGGGGAATTTAGCCATAATATAGAGTGCAGCCTCTGCGTTCATCGGCTCTGTGGTTACAGCTACCAACTTGCCATCCTCAAACTGCATGTCGCCCTTGAATCGGAACCCCCAGATGCTGCAATTGCCAGGTGTGAACACCAAGGTCGTGTCAGCACCCACGATGGTCACTTTGGCCCGTTCAGGCTTCGGTTTGACACTTTTGTCAAGAAAGACATGGCGAAGGGCATCAGCATCAGAGTATCCGCGCACGAGTCCTGTAATGGTGTAATTTGTGACATACGTGCGCTGTCCGCTTTCGCCAAGCCCCCAACATAGTTCGATGACACCATTGCTCTTCTTCACCATGCCACAACGACCTGCCTTTTCCGACCGGCTTCGGTCATTATCCCACTCACCGATGTTTTCATATACGTGACCTGTCTCATCGCTGACTGTCAAATCTTTGACGGTGCTTGGACTCATGTTACCCAACCCGATGTAACATTCCGTTCCTTTTTTGTCTATGGTCATCTGTCGTGTCTCGGTAATGCGGGCATCACCATTTTTAGTTAACACCACGCGGATGTCGAGGTCCTGCAACCGTGATTGCGCAAATGCCATTGTCGCTGAAAGCAATAGCACTAGCGATAAGGTGATAGTTTTTATTTCCTTTGTCATTAGCCATGCCAAGGCATAGGTGAGCTCGGCCGCCCCCTTGACAAAGACGAGCATAGCTGTCAGGAAGTTTCTTCTTACCATGTCATACACAGATTATTCATCCCACAGCTTGTTGCTGTACGCACCTTCCTCGAAAAAGGAGGTGGAGTTGGCATCCAACTCACCATCGTCAAAGACGGGTACACCCCTTTGAGACTCGCTGAAGCCATCATCGCCAAGCAGTCTCTCGCCCATCAACGACACCACGTCGCTCACGGGAGTGATATATGTTTTCTTTTCCATATCGCTCATCATTTTATCTCACCACAAATTTCCTTCCGTTGCTAATATAGACTCCCTTGGGGAGACTCTCCTTGTTGCCGGATACACCCACCTTCCTGCCGTCAAGGGTGAAGACACCCGTAGCATGGCTCTCTTCGGACAAGACCTCACGGATGCCATCGGCCTCTCCCTCGTCGAACACCGCCTCCACGGCAGAACCCATTTCGCTATTGGTCACGATGTATGCACGGAAGGGATTGACACCTACGCGGCTTCCCACCTGGACAAAAACGCCGTTACTATATCCATAGTACACCTCTTCTGCAGAGGTGAGCAGTATGCGCTGCATCGTCCCCTTGAACGTCACATTGTCGGCAGTCATCTCCAAGTTGGCGGTCTGTGCCACCGTGCGTCCATCGAGGTTGGCAAAGGGCTGCCCAGAAGCCTCCACCACATAGGGGTGGTTGGCCTCCATGGCCTCCACGAGTGAGAAATGGAAATTGCCCTTCGATGTCAGTCCGTCAAACTCGTATGCCTTGATGCCCAGCTCAGCCATTTCGGCAGCCGTGATGGCAAAGGGGAGGCAAACAGTCACTTTCTTGCCCGTCTGGAAGGTGCGGTCGTAACTGACAGCATCGGCGGTGAAGCCAGCTGTGGCACAGAAGTCGTATGCACCATCGGTGAGTACCAGCTGTGAACAATTACCACCCACCACGGCGTTGCATGGTAGCTTGGCTGGTGCCTGTTCACTATTGGCGGTGACGAGTGCGTTCTTGTTAACGCCACGGTCATAGAAGCTAAAATGATTCATACCCACGACGTCGGCGTTGGTCTCTGTCACCTGCCAGGTGGCCGTGGTGCGATAGTTATCCTGGCTGTCGGCGCTTTTAAGGACGGTGATAGCACCCACCTGCCAGGTGTCGGCATCCGAAGTGAGCGTCATCTTCAACACGCCCTCCTCGGCGAGGACATACCGCGCCTGCACCTTGTGCCAGCCGTTGTTGGTGCCGGTGACCACGCTTTCCACCACGCCGTCGGTAGTGACAGTGGAGGTGGCTCCGTCAAGGCCGGTGAGGT
>JAFZAE010000068.1 GCA_017548385.1 Prevotella sp. | reverse complement strand
TACCGAAGGCGATGCTGTAGTTGTCGATGAAACAGCTGTCCAAGGCGAAGACTTCCAACTTCTCACGCTCGTTCTCAGCGATGCAGTCGCGCCAGCGTTGTATCTCGTCATTGCACCATTGTATGCTGTCGGTGACATTAATCGGTTGGGTCCCATCACCTTGAGGCTCAGGAATTTCCGCTACCATGCGATAGGAAGGATAGCCATGGGCGGCATTGTACTCTGCTTCTGTCCAGCACTTATCGATGTTTTTGGTGCCACGTCGTGGGTTACCTTTCTTCAGATTCGTATAGTACATCACCTTGCCGGGCACTATAGGACATACATTGTTGTCCCATAGATCGCCTTCTACTTCTGTCAGCAGACTTTGGATTTTCTCCTTCCAGTTAGGTATCTGCACATCCTCTATATATTGCTGTGCGTAGGCGAAGGTGGTGGTGAATTGGCTGGAGAAGCATATTGATTCCTTGTTCTCGAGTTTGTAGGTGTTGTCTGGTTGTTGGAACAATCCTACGCTTCTTCCCTTACCAAATAGAATGTTGGTGCCGCGACCGATATAGGTGTCGCCATTGTTTTGGGTGTATGTTCCACCCGATGGCGTCTTTATGGTCGTGCTCACTGTATAGGTATGTGTGGAATCTGATTTCTCGTCATTCTCATTGTACGACGAAGTTTTGATGGTCTCTTCGATGTATGGGCGGAACGATGTGTCGGTCAAGATTCCGAAACCTTGCAGCACTGTCATGGTCGGTGGTATGTTCAAAAAGGCTCCACCGCCAGCACCACTGCCAGAATAGGAACTTTCTAAATGGTAGTAATTGTGGATGGTGTCATTCATGAGTGTGGCAGAGGCAGTGTTGCCTGGTGGACGACGGATGACCATATCTACATGCGCGGGGGCTTGGGTGATGAAATTGGTGCCGGTGGGTATGCCGCCGAGTACCACCACGTCGAGGGCTTCGGTTTGTGAGTTGGGGGCTTTCCACATCGTCGTGCGTCCACCTACGTTTACGCCTATGCTGATATTGCGCAGGTAGCCGTCGGACAAATTGGGCCAGCCGGCTTCCCAGGTATATTTTACGCGCCCTTTCTCGTCGGGTGTCACTTGTACGTTCGCCACGTCATATACCTGACCAGGGGTCTTTGTCTTGCCATCCACCACGACTTCTTTCCCATAGACAAGTGTCGAGAGGCTGGCACTGTTCATGATGCTCACCACGGCATCCTCAGGTATTTCTTCGTAGATCTCCTTGCTATCGAGGTTCTGATATTGCTCAGAGATGTCTATGTGGAAGGGATATTCATCACGCTGTACAAACAGAGGATGACCATATAAATAGGTGGGGCCGCTCTCATGCTCCTCCATCACGGGTACTGTCACTTTTTGGCCGTTGTCAAGGGTCACTTCTACTTCCTTTGCACCGAAACCACCATGCTCCATGTCATCCTGTGCCACTTCGATAGTGGGCACAACACGCAGTTGGCGCATGAACTTGACCGTATAGTCATAGTATTTCGTTTCGCCGGTTTCTGTCACCAAGGAGTCTTTCGACATATTGGTGAGCTTGGCGTTGGTGGCATCGATAGTGGGGAGGTTTTGCTTGAAGATTGGTTCATCGTCGTAATCCTTGCCGCCGACGAATTGGATACTCTCCACTTTGTATTTGAGAGGGGGAAGCATTGCCGAGAACTCACCCGTGAGTGAGTCGGTGGTGATATAGATGTAGTGTGTTTCGTCCTGAGTCCCTCCAGCGCGGATAGTGTGACTCTTGATATTCTCGGTGGCACTCTCCACAGCGAGTGGCGTGGTGCCGAACCGACCGTCGCCGTGACTGTCAACGACGTAGTTGAACGAACTCATGGCCTCACGGCCGAGGCTCAGTTTCACTATAGCCTTACCTAAACGGTTGACGCTCTTGCGGAAACCTAATGGGGCATCCTTGTCGGTGAAACCGCCATTGATACGACCTGTCACGTTGACAAGCGTCGAGTCGGTGAAATTGACAGTCTCGGACTTGACAAATTCGTATGTAGTGCCGTCAGCGGGGAAACAGGTGAGCAGATGTCCCTCGCGGTATGCCTCGATGAGATGGCTGCCAATGGGAACGCTGATTTCATACTCGCCCTTCGAGTCTGTGGTCACAGCACCGCTCTTTGTGCTTGCTAATGTGCCGTCAATCTTGAACATCACACTATCGACGGGTATATTGGTGTTGAGATAGGTCACCTTGCCACGGACAATGAACGAAGACTCGTCGGTGAAGTTGTAGTTGTTCAGCGTCAGGCTGCTTGAACTGATGAATCCATTGCGTGAGGTGGGAGAGAATACATGGATACTCTTAGTAGGCGTGATGGTATAGGTGCTGCCTGAACCGATAAACGGTATTCCGCGGAGGGTGTATTCTCCCTTGCTGTTGGTAATGGCATAGCGCGAGAGTTGGTTGTCGGTGGGGATAATCTTCGAAACGCTGATGTTGGCACCCACCACGGCATGACGACCGTTGGGAAGGTCGTTGGCATACGAAGCATCGAACACTAAGCGGTCGATACCTTCGTCCATTGGCCAGTAAAGTTGCAAGCCTGTCTCGCGGCCGCTCAACATGCGGTCGTTGTTCTGCTCCTTCTCCTTGTCAGTAAGTGCATGGTTCCACACGCGTACCTCGGTGAGGTTGCCGCGGAAAGCCTCATTGTCGCTGATGTCCTCTGTACCACCCACGCTGAAGTTATTGGCGATATAGTTGATGGAGAAGGTGTTAGTGGTTCCCTTGACGGGGAAACACTCCGATTGATGACCAGGTTCTCTTTCGTAGAGTGTCATGAGAGCGTGGTCGTTCACTCCTTCAATCGTATAGAGACAGTTGTTGTAAATATGATATTTAGGGTCGATTTGTCCACTGACGATTCTTGAATAGTCTTTTGTCGCAATGGGCGACTGCAATGAAACGGTTGCCGTGCTATCTCCGACAATAACGACAGGTGTCTCCCCATCGTATTGCAGTGTAACCAAAGAATAGACATTGGCGGGAATGGTCAGTCCTGAATCATACGACTTGCCTTTCCAGTTCATGGTTTTCATCGTCAATGCTTCTTCAAGAGGATAAACTTTATGATATAAATACATATAATAATCCCTAGCTCCATAAATATCGGCAATCCATGATCCAAATCCACCATATGGCCACTCCAAACTCTCCTCAATTTCATGGCGCTTGGCGCTTACTTCTTCTTCAGTGGTATAGATATAGGAGTCATATAATTCACAATAGTAATTGGGCTCACCATTTTCCTTGGCACGTACATCGATGATTACTCCTATCGTCTTCCAATATTCAGTATATGTTGCTTCCGAAATGGAACCATCAGAGAATTTCTCCACGTAGAGTTTGTATCCGTCGCTCGTCTTGCTGCCTAAAAGCAGACGGCCAAAATTAGGAATCTCCCCAATGACACTGCCCTCGGTCAGGTTTTCGTCGGGACGGACAAACATCTGCACGGTATAATTTTTGTTCTCACCGAAGACCTTGACTATCTCGGCCGAGTCGGCATCCCACTTGATACCCGTCGAAAGACCGTCGATGCGCTGGGAATAGCCTGTCACTTGGTTTTCTGAACCCTCTTCGTTGCAGCGTAGCGTGAGCCGCACGTCCTCCACCGAAGCATCGCCCTGTCCGAAGGTGATGCGACCGCTGATCACTCCCCTGGCCTGGCAGAACCCCACGTCGGTAAGCATATTCTGGTAGTTGTTGTCACCAGATTCAACAGTTTCGCCCGCGAAGGCTTTCACACGGTATTCATAGTAACGGCCTGGTAGCACAGTGTTGTCCTCAAAGGTGTAGCTGTCGCTATTGCCACTCACCAGGTTGATAGTGAGGAATTCGTCGTTGCTGCCGGCATAACGGCGCGACAACTCAAAGGTGCTATTGCCAGTGCCTACCTGTGCAGCCTTCCATGCCAAGCGCACCACATCGTCGTGTGTACCCTTGGTGGCGGTCAGTTCTGTTACTGTGGTACCAGTGAGCAGTCCGGCGGTGATGACATCGCTCTCAAACTGGTCATTGCCACCATTGAGTTTCAGTACTACTTTGTAGTCGTATGATACCTTGTTGTTAGGAAGGTCGTTGTCGATGAACGATAGTTCGCTGCCAGCCTTGGGATTGGCATTGCCCTTGATGTCGGTGGCGTAGGCCTCCCAGTTGGAGGTTCCTGTGGGGCAGCGCCACACCTCGAAATTCACTGTGCCGCTGCCACCGCTCACGGGTACACGCGAGTATTCCCAAGTGAGTCGTACCTTGTCTTTCACAGTGACATCTTGCTTCAAATTGAAGATGCTCACATGGGCTGCTGCCGACACAACATCCGACTCGACATGACCTAATGATTGAATAGTCTCATCCGAGGGATTCTGTAGCTCATTGCTGGCCAGTCCATTTTTATTCTCCCATTCCTTGGGTACGTTGAGAATAAGGTATTTGTAGTATTTCCCATCAGCCGAAACATTCTTGTCGGTATAGCTGCAGTTCTGTGTTTCGTCGATGACCGACAACTTGTCGCGACGTGCCCATTTCTGACCTGCTTTCGGCGTGCCATACTGGTCGGTCTCAATACGAAAAACGTATGGATACGACGACTTGATGTAGTCGGTGCCATCGATGACGGAAAATGAGTTCCACGTGAGGTCAACCTTGTTGTCGAATTGGAGATAATCCACACCTAAATTGTTGGGCTGAGGCACATAGGGGAAATAGTCACGCAACTCCCAGGTCTGACGCTCATCCCAGAAACATAGTCCACCATCGGCCTCCAAGGCATCACGGGCCGACAGCGTGATATCCACACTCTTGAAATTGCGCACTTCGGTGGGGATGGTGATGTCACACTTTGTCGCCTGAATCTGACAGTCGAACGATTCTTTCTGGGTCTTCGTTGTACCGTCGAAAAGGTTGTAGTAAAGCGTTACGTCGTAGTGGCCGATATGCTTTCTCACATCTTGGAGCTTTTGGTCGATATCGTTGGGCATGGCGGGCAGCCCCAGCTGAATAGTGGCAATGTTGGTGCGGGCCAACGTGTAGTCGCTCGTGTTGAACTTCGAGCAATCTACTGTCTCGGAGCACTGTGTCGAGCCAAGGCTCATTACTTTCTGACCACTTTTGTTGTGCTCGTATTCATAGAAGAAATACCATGTCTTCCCAGCCAGTTCTGGCGAGTAGTAATAGTCGATGATGGCGTATGTGTCATTGCCGCCACTACCTTTGTTGATGTAGAACGTCTGCTCGTCGAACGACAGTGAACCGTCGGCGTTGGAATCACTGCCCATAGGGATGTTGTTCTGCATGAAGGCTTTCGACCCATGGACCATATTTTTAGCAAACACCTCCCAGAAGGGCGTGTCGTCGTTGCCCATGTCCTTGGTATAGACACGCAGCAGCGTAATGGGAGTGCCCGTGCGATTGCTGTTGGTGTAGGCACGGATATAACCATCTTTTGCCCATGTGTTGCTGTGACGCAAATCGGTCATAAGCACGGTGAACTCTAAGTAATTGGAATGGACGTTCATCCAAAAGTTCTTCGAGTCCTTCATGTCGTCGGCACGCAACTGCATCGGGGCAGACAGCAATAGGATGAGCAAACTCAATAATCCTAATCTCGTATGATGTTTCATCTTTCTTATATTTTATCGTCTTGTCATTATGTCGATTTTCCGAATAATCTGAGTACTCTAAATATTCTGAATACTCCGAATACTCTGATTATTCCGATTATTCAATCACCACTTTTGTGCCTTTGTGGATATAGACACCAGGCTGTACAGGCTTGCGGGGAAGTTTGAAGCCATGAAGAGAATACCAGCCATCGTCGTCGAGGCCTTCACCAGTGTAGAGGCCCTTGATGCCTGATGCCTCGTCGAGGTCGAGCACGTATGGTTCGTCGAGGTTACCTAAGACAAGGTCGTTGATGAAGGTGTGGCTGCGGTCAACCACATACTCCTCTCCGTTGGCAAAGACGCGCAGTTCTACCGTGCGGTTCTGATCTTCGGCCGATGAACCCATCACGGTGAGGAAATAGTAGTCGCTACCCTCATTGGCACGGATGGCACCACGGCATTCACCATTGACGAAGGCACCAATCTCAACGTCGTTGAGCAACTGCCCGTCGCGCACCACCACGGCAATCACGTTCATATTGTCGGGGAAGTTGTACGGGTCGGTGGGTGTGTAGTGCTGGGCAGGGGCATTTAGCGGGGCTGCATGTCGTGGGGTATGTGCAGATGTCTGTGTGCCAAGTTTCGGATAATGGAAAGACTTGTCACCATCAGCACGCGAATAGTAGAGGTAACCCATACCGGGGACAATGCTCTGCAGTGTACCCTCCCAGACACCGTTGCCACGGTACATTGCCACTTGCGAGCGATTCTTGACCAAGTCATTATGCTCAGGTTTTAAGTCGGCGAATGCTTCTGCTGGCGACATCACCTCCGATGAGAGGGTGCCTATCCAGTTGTAACCATGATGGATGGTCTGAGAAGTGGTCCTAACGTTGATGGGCAAGCCTATCACATTGAATTCCAATGACTTGGCTGCTTGAATCTTGTACATGTTTCCTGGTACAATCTCAGTTACTTCGCCCACTATTTTTCCATCTGAACTGACAGAGGAGAACCCAAACTGACCTTTGATGTTTTTCAGCTCTTTGAGTGTATTCTTGTCCTTAGGCAGCACATCGGCTATGGCAGTGGAACTGGGTTGCACATAAATAGACATCCACGACCATCCAAGAGCCAAGTCAATCGTTTGCTGCACTTCTGCGGCCGACTTAAACAGTACTGGCGTGTCGTAGTTGCCATATAGGGCATCAGCGGCAAAGGTGAGCGTGTCGGTCTCGGTACCATTGGGCAGGGTGATATGTACCAACGGATATGAGTTGCCCGTCGAGGCATCATACATCTTGAAGGTGAGGTCATTGTACTCGGAGTCGGAGTTGCCATAGACATACATGTTCAGGTAGTACGCATCACGAGTACTCATATATTCAGGATTTGCCAATCCCCTGCATACGCCCAAGGCATCAAAGGCACCAATCACTGAGCGTGGGTTGTCACTAATCTTTTCGGCTACAATGAGTTGACCCACTATAGCCATGCTGCTCTCATACAGACTGGAATTGAACGCCCAATTCGGTTCGTTACCCTGGACGGTAATTCGGCGGCAGATGCTACGCTTGATGCCGTTGCAGTCCGACACATAGATATACACCGTATGTGTGCCAATGGGAGCCGATGGATGGATGGTGAATATGATTCTGTTCGATGTTCCCGATATGGTGCCTATCGGCTTATCAACAGACATCCACGTCGGTAGGTTTAATATCTCGTAGGTCTGGTTGGTGGCAGAGGAATTGACAAGTGTCTCATAAAAATTCATGTCGCCACTCCGTTCGTAGTAGATATCATATATACCATCGTTGTTCATCCAGGAAAGTTGGGCAAAGTCAGCTTTGAACTGCCATACGATAGGCTCTCCGATGTTGTCATGTAGGTCTTTCACATACGAGATGGTCACATTGAACTCATTTCCATCCATGCGGGGAAGCATTTCGTCTGGGAACTGGAAATAGATTTCACGGTCGGAAGCAATATACGAGAACTCTTTTTCCTCGAGACGTAAACGTTGTGAGCCGGGGAGTAAGGCTGGAGCATTGGCGGCCTGTGGGAACTCGTCGGCATTGACCATACTTATATTAATGACAGACTTGTCGCCGAAGTTCTCAACAGCATATTTAGAAGTCACTGTGCCAGATTCGTCACGGTCGATACTCTCCATGGGGAAGTAACCGATGAGACCCACGTAGGTGCTGTCGAGGCGGTGATAGCGACGGTCGGCAATCATGTCACTACTCAAGGCGGCACTCCAAATGCGGATGTCGTCGATGTCGCCCTTAAAGAATTTGCCGAAGTATATGATGGGTCCCTTGGGGGCAGGGATAGTACTTGCGGGCAAGGTCTTCACAGGCTCACCATCGATATAGAAGGTGACGTTGGAGCCTCTTCGCACATTCATGGCGAAATGATGCCATTGACGGTCGGCTACGTTTATCTCACTCAATGTGGAGCTTGTAGCATAAACACCCATTTCAGTGTGTATTGTCTCATCCAGACCGATGCAATTATTATGGATGGATATGCTCTTATGATTGTTCAAGTCAATCAATTCGCTAAAAGAATCTTCGTCATCTTCGGTGCGGAACCACAGTTCTATGGCGAAGTTGTCGGTCTCTTGTGGAGCGTAGTTGGTGATATCCACCTTCATACCCAAGTAATCATCGAGATGAGCCGCAAGGTTTTTGTTGTTGATATACCAGCTTTCGGCCGGAAGAACCATGTTGCTGGAATTGATACGGTCAACAACTGTGGTACCATGACCTTCGTCCATGCGCCAATAGCCGATGAGACCGGGCGTATAGTTGGCCTTCAGCTCACCGCGATTCTCGTATAGTTGAGTGACTGTCTTCTTGGTATTCCATAGGGCTAAGTCGCGCAGCATACCGGTCATTCCATTGCCGCCGACATGCATCTTGCCATTGCCGATGATGTCGTAACCTTCACCCTCGGAGGTATAGTCAAAGGCATGTTCCTTGAGAATGTAAACGGGGGGAGTGTCAGCATTCACATAGATGGCATTGATCATGCCCTTGCCTTCTTTTTCCTGCTCGATGCTCAACGCAAGGAAGTTCCAGATATTGGCAGGCAGGGTGACATTACTTTCCACGATATTGTCCTCAGCACCGAGGCGTAGATAAACTTTGCCATTATCGTGTGTACCAAACGCCAGCATATTGTCCTCTGTTCCAATGCTGAAGACGGTGCCGTCGCTCTGGCGATAGAACCATCCCTCGATGGCGATGTTCTCGGAGCCTATCTGATAGGTGGCCTGGGTGGTAATCTCCTCGCTATTGAGCTGGAGAGCCACATCGGGCACTTTCTTGTCGGTGATGGCATTGTTGAGGTTGCCCACAATGCGGAAATTGTCGCTCTTGCTCAGGGCATTGGTGTTGATGTCTTCGTTGAAACGCACGTACATACCGTTGCGAAGGGCATAGCTTAGGTAGCCCATCTCGGGGTAGGGCGAACCAAGTATCTTTGGCCCACGTGTGTCTTGTGTCACCTCGATGATGGGGGTGGCGTAGGTCACCTCTGTGGAGGGACCGTACGTGCCAAATGTCTGTCCGCGGACCTCATAGATGCCGTCTTCGGCAAAGATGACAGGTTCACTGAAACTGTCGCCGGCGGGAATGGCTGTTTCGCCATCGCCGGGATTTGCTTTCCATTCTTTGGCAAGCGACCAAGTGTTGTGCCCCTTACGGCGATACTGGATGCGTACACCCTCGAGACCCTTGTCCTGGCGGTTCAGGTTGGTCAGCGTGATCATAATACCTCCCTTCTTGATGTAGTCATCATAGTTGAGAATAGTATGGTCGGTGCTGATTTCCACGTATGCTGATGCAGGGATGAAGTGTACTTTCAGAATTACCGGGTCACTCTGTGTGGTAATATCGTTCTCGGAGCGTAGCACCAAGCGGATGTTATCGTATTCGGTCACGCTGCGGTCGGTCTGCTCCACATACAGTGTCTTGATGATACTCTCGTTGCCGCCAAGGGTGACTTTACGACCATCGCGCCCCACACTGAGGGTCTGGCCGTCGATAGTCAGTTTGGCACCATTGGGATTCGAGCCTTCCAGTGCCTCTAATACGTATGTGCAGGTGTTGTTGGTCTCACTTTCATTGGAAAGTTTCAGTTTAAACTCGGCCTTGGTGCCAGTGGGGATGTCGGTAAGTTCAGATGAACCTTCGACACTGAGTTTGGGATTCTCAATGCGCATGGTGGCCTTGTCAAGTTCTGTGCCTTTCTGGTAGTATTTCGTGTAGGTGGCTCCCTCATAGGGGTTGCAGGTCTGGCCACCTCGTGTACGGAAGATGGGCCCCCAGCCCGATGGTGAATTATATACATCCACCGACAGAGCTGTGGCCGGCGAGGCATCCGAAATCTGCCAGGTGGTGCTCCTCGTCTCGGTGATGCTCTCATTGATGACTTTCTCGGTAGCACCTGACCAGGCGAGATTGACGGAGCCGATGAGACCAGCATCGTTGAATGTAGCACCAATTCTTGTGTCGGAGGTTACATTCCAAGAGGTCTTTGTGTGTTCCAGGTCCTGGGTGTTGACAATCTGCTCCTTGGTGGTCTGGCTCACCACAGTACCGCCACCAATGCTGAAGTTGCCGATGAGGAAACTATTGTCGCCAAAGGCTTTGAGCTTGTCCTTCTCATTATTGCGGATGGTTTGTTCCCATACACTGATTTGCTGGTTGCACCATTCCACTGAGTCGGTGACCACCTCGTCGGCAGTATGCTTGCGGCCGTCAACCCAGAGGTACGAGGGATGGCCACCGGCAGCGACCCTCTGCTCCAGGCTCCATACATTCTCGTCGCTGTTGGCACTGCCATAGCCATAGTCGCCCTCTTGCAGAGTGGTATAGTAAAACTCTTCGCCTTCCACAGTCTTACAGTATGTCTCGGTCAGTTCGGGAACATACTTTAGCTTGCTCTTGATGATGGCTTTCCAGTTAGGTATGAGAGTCTCAATAACATATTGTTGCGGCAACACAAAGGTGGTGCTGTACGTCAGGGCTGTACAGAGGCTTTCTTTGTCGCCAAGTTTGTATGTTCCGTCATTCTGCTTGATCAGTCCTACAAAACGGCCTTTACCAAACATCAGATTGCTGGCGCGACCAATATAGGTGTCGCCCATGTTCTGAACAAATTTTCCGGAAGAGGGGGTCTTGATGGTGGTCGATACGGAGTAGGTGTTGCTTTCCTTTGCGATTTCAATGTCATCGTATGCATTGTTGCGCTTCACGGCATCATCATTAAAGATGAAACGCCACTTGGTCTTCTGATATACACCTTGTCCTATGGTGACGCTGATGGAAGGCATAATGGTTGCGCTCAAACCGCCACCGAAAGAAAATGAAGAGGTTTCCGTGGTTGTGGTGGTCTTCACATACACGGAGTCATTGCCCCATTGAGCGAAGGCGGTGCTTCCCGGTGGACGCCGCAGAATCTGGTCAATTTGGTTAGGAGCACCGGTAACGAAGTTGGTGCCGGTGGTAATGCCGCCAGTGACCACGAAGTCAAGGGCATCGGTTCGTGAGTCGGGGGCATGCCACAGGGTGTTGCGACCTTCGACATTGACACTGATGGTGAGGTTACGCAGATAGCCATCAGATAGACTGGGGTAGTTGGGGATAAAGCCGTAGCGTACATGGCCCTCCTCATCTGCTATTACCTGCACGTTATCCACGTCATACACATCGCCCGGATGTAGTTGCTGCTCGCCTTCCTGGAAATCCATGGCTGCAATTTCAGATGCCGAGGAACTGGCTTCGTTGTAGATGTTTACCACGGCATCTTGAGGCACCTCCTCGAAGATTTCCTTTGTGTCGAGGTTCTTGTATTGCTCGTTTATCTGGATGGTGAACTTATAGGGATTGCCTTGCACGAAGAAAGGATGATCATAGAGGTAATGGTAGCCGTTTTCTGTCATTTCGAGCACAGGTACTTCGATGTTTTCGGATGTGATGTCATCTTTGACGGTGACGGAACGTACACCGAAGGCTCCGTTCTCCATGTCGTCCTGTGTGACGGTAATGGTGGGTATGGTGCGATACTGACGGATGAGTTTAGCAGAGTAGAAATAGTATGCTTTGTTCTCATTGTCCACTACGAGTGAGTCGCACTGCATTTTATCAGCAATGGCGTTCGTGGCATCGATGATGGGTAGGTTGTCTTTAAACACCGGCTCGTTGTCGTAGTCGGAACCATTGTCAAAGGTGATGCTGTTGACGTGATACCGTAGTGGTGGTAGCAAAGCTGAGAACTCGCCCGTCAGTGAGTCGGTCGATATATATATATAATAGGTGTCGTCGTGTGAACCTCCAGCGCGGTAGGCGGTACTATGAATGTAAGACGTGGCACTTTCCACAGGTATGGGTTTTGTTCCAAACTCGCCGTTGCCGTGCTTGTCAACGATGTAGTTGAATGAACATTGTGCCTGCTTGCCGAGACTCAGTTTTAGCGTTGCCTTGCCTAAGCGGTTGGTACTGCGGCGGAAACCGAGTGGCTCATCCTTGTCTGAGAAACCGCCATTGATGCGGCCGGTCACATTGACGAGCGTGGAGTCGAAGAAATTGACAATCTCGTCCTGGTAGAAAGCATAGACGGTGCCGTCGTTAGGGAACACACTGAAGACGTGCCCTTCCTTGTATGCCTCAATAGTATGGCTGCCAATGGGGACACTCAACTCATACTCACCGTTGGCGTCGGTCATCACGTGCTTGTTGCCTTTCTGGGCAATATCACCGTCAATTTTGAACATCACGCTGTCGGCAGGGATGTTGGTGTTTTTGTAGGTCACCTTGCCACGGACGGTGAACGATGACTGGTCGGTGAAGTCGTAGTTGTTGAGCGTTAAACTACCGCCACTGATGAAACCGTTGCGTGAGGAGGGTGAGAATTCATGGATGTTTTTCGTAGGCGTGATGGTGTAGGTGCTGCCCGAGCCTACGAAGGGGATGCCGCGGAGGGTATATTCACCGCTGCTGTTGGTCATGGCATAGCGCGACAGTATGTTGTCGGAGGGTACAATCCTCGACGACTTCACGTTGGTGCCCACAGTGGCGTGATGGCCGTTGGGAACTTCGTTGGTATAGGAGGCATCCACCACCAGTCGGTCAATACCCTCACTCATCGGCCAGTAGAGTTTCAGGCCTGTCTCATTGCCTGAAAGGATGCGGTCGTCGGTATTCGCATGCTCTTTCTCGGTGAGGGCATGGTCCCATACGCGCACCTCGCAGAGATTGCCGCGGAAGGCCTCCTCGTCACTGATGCCAGAGGCACCACCCACGGAGAAAGCGTATGATGGTTTGATTTTTCCATCTATTTTGGTAACCTCTGTAGCCACTTCTTGGGATGGTGTTTCTTGGAGTGCGCCGGAGTACATCCATTCGGCGGAAATCCCTTCAGCATCCAGTGTTCCCTCAAAGCAGCAAAGATGATTGTTGGTGAGTGTGTAGAGTTCCGGGAGTGCATTGTCTATAGGTTCTGTCTCTGCATTCTCCTCTTTTTCCTCTTTTGTGCCTAATGTGGTCAGCGTGGTGGATATGCTGTCGTTCACAGCGAAGGCCAACTCTTGGTCATTCTTGATGATAGATAAAAGAGAATAGGTGTTGGAGGGGATACCTTGCTCTGTTTTTTGGGTAATAGTGGTGATATGATAGTTGTAGTGGCGTGTGTCAGGAATAAAAAATGGCTCTTGTACGCATTTTGTATAAACAAGGATTTGGCAACCTTCTTGAATCCAGCCAGCTGCGTATGCCTTGAATTTTATATAACCTTCTGACTTCCAATTGAGTTCTATTCCTTGACGCTCTGATTTTGAATAGACGGTCTGACCTTTGACGACCGTTGTTTTATTATTGTTATTCCAATAATAAATGACACGGATATAGTTGATTTTCTCATACTGTTGCCCGGTCAGGTAGTATTCTTTTTCTATCTCTTTATCTGCTATTTGGAGTGGATAGCTGCCGTTCTCAATGGCTCCAAGCTTCAGCGTTCCCATGCCGGGAATCTCACCGAATACGCTTCCTTCTGCCAAATTCTCGTCGGGGCGGACAAACATCTGCACGGTGTAGTCCTTGTCCTGGCCAAAGAGTTTTGCGCTCTCATCGGGGGCGGCAACCCAGGTGATGCCCGTGGTGGCACCCTCGACACGCTGTGAAAATTGCTGCATGTCGCCGCCCTCACCTGTGTCACTGGCACGGAGGGTCAAGCGAACGTCGCCAACAGCCGTGCCGGCGGAACCGAAGGTGACACGACCGGAGATGACACCTGTAGATTGGCAAAAGCCGATGGCTGAGAGGGCATTCTGGTAAGAAGTGTCATCGTAGGAGTCTTTGTCACCGGCGTAGGCCTCGATTTTGTATTCGTAGTAGTAGCCCGGCTGTGCGGTATTGTCCTCGTAGGTGTAGGTGTCGCTGACACCACTGGTGGCATGGATTTTCATAAACTCATTGCCACTGTTCACATAGCGTCGGTAAAGTTCGAAATGGGTGTTTGAGGTACCAACCTGCTTCACTTTCCACGTCACACGCACTAAATCGGCGTGCTGACCCTTGGTGGCATCGAGGGAGGTGACTTTGGAGCCGGCGATGACACCGGCGGTAATCACATCACTCTCAAAGACATTCTCACCATCGTTGATCTCTAACTGTACCTTATATTCATAGCGCACGCGGTTGCTGGCGATGGTCTCATCAGTATAGGAGAGCACAGTGCCAGAAGGTGGGTTCGACTCGGCCTGCACCTTGCCTAACTCGGCCCAGCTGTCGGTGCCTGTAACGCGGCGCAGGAGTTGGAAACTCACGTTCTTGCTCTTCACTGGCACACGCGAGTATTTCCATTTGAGCACCACTTGGTCTTCTACGCTCATGTCCTGAGCCAAATCGTAGATGGCCATGGTGGGAGAGGTGGCTACCACGTTGGATTCCACATGTCCGAGCATCTCGATAGTGGACTCCGACGGACTGTCAAGTTCGTTGCTGGTGATGACACCGTTGCCCGCCCATGCCTTGGGAACGTTCAGGATGAGGTATTTGTAATATTTGTTGGGCTCCACGCTGTTGTCAGCGTAGGTCTGGTCTTTCTTGTTACCAATCTCGGAAAGGATGGTAATCTGCTCCCATTTCTTGCCCGAGAGTTTCTGCCCGTTTTCGTCGGTCTCTAAACGGTAAATATAGGGTTTCGTCTCACCGATGTATTGATAGCCGTTGCCATAGTTGTGATAGCCTTGCCAGGCAAGGTCCACCTTGCCGTCGAATTGCAGGAAATCGGCATTGAAGGCCTCGGGCTGGGGCACGGAGGGGAAGATGTTGGTCTTTGAGATGTTAGAATTGTTGTTCCAGAAATAGGAATCATTGGCTATACAGTAAAGGGCGTCCTGCACATCCACACTCATATCAACGCGCTGGAAATTGATGGCCTCCTCAGGAATGTGCACGGTGTAGGTCTTCTCTGTACCCGACGCACAGTCATACGTCTCTTTCTGTATCTTGGTGTTGCCATTGTAGAGCGTATAGGTGAAAGTGAAATTGAATTTGCCTACATGCTTGCGATTGTTCTGCAAATTATAGGGTACGTCGTCGGGCAATGCCGGCAGTGTCACCTCAATCTTGTCGGCGTCAGTACGCTCGTATTCCAAATCGGTGGCGGTGATGCCCTTCAGACCCATCGTGGGACTGCAATAGGCAGAACCAAGTTTCATGTTGTACCAACTACCGTTGTTGTGCTGGTAGTAATAGTAGAACGTCCAGGTGTTGCCAGCCAACTGCGGGGGGTAATAATAGTCAATCTTGGCATAGGTACGGTCGTTGTTCGAACCTTTCCATACCCAGAACTGCTGGTTGGAACTGCTAAGTTCCTTGGAGCCGCCATTGGCATTCGTGAGGAAGGCAATGCCGCCACTCAGCTCATTGTTGGCGAAGACATTGTAGTTCTCGTTGTAGTCGCTCGACATCTCCTTGGTGAATACACGCACCAGACGGATGGTCTGGCTGCCACGGACGGCTGTGATATAGCCATCCTTAGCCCATGTGTTCTTATAGTTGAGGTCGGTGAGCAGTACCGAGAACGACATGTGGTCACCATGTTCACTCATGGTGTAATATTTTGAACTTTTCATGTCATCGGCAGAGGCTGTCGTGGCAAGGCCTAATATAGACAGTATCAGCAGCCACACCCTCATCGATGGCGTGAGTAGTAATAGTCGTCTTTTCATATGCTTAATCGTTATATTTTTTCGTTATTGCTTTAATCAGGTGTAGTGTATTATTGCTAAGGATTATAGTATTTCTAGTATTCCTAGCGTTTCTAGTATTCCTGGTATTCCTGGTGTTCCTGGTATTTCTAGTATTTCTAGGGCATCTAGGGCTTCTAGTGTCCCTAGGGCCTTCTAGTCATCCCAGAGGGATTTGGGGGTGATTCCTTCTTCCACGTCATCCCAGCCCGACTCGTTGCTCTCGCCCATGTCGGCACCCATCAGCGTGGAGGTGTTGATGCCTACCGTCCCTGTTTCTGTGTTGGGGTCGTAAGAATCCATCAGCGGAGAGAATGTTACTGTCCATGTTTCTGGACGCTCATATCGTATTTTCAGTTTCATTGCTGTAAGATATATTATTTAATAAAAACTCGAAATAATAAAGTCTATCAACTTGTCAACTCGTCAACTTGTTTACTCGTCAACTTTTATTATCACCTTCTTCCCTCCATTCACATAGATACCGCGTAGGGTGGGGCGGTCGGAGAGTCGTCGTCCGTCGATAGTAAACCATGCATCGTGGTCAGACTGTTGATGGGAGATTTGGAGGTCTTGAATGGCATCTTCATCCTTATCCTCAAAAACGATGGATAGATTCACATTGGTGGTATTATTTTTCATCTCTTCGTAGTCGGAAGTGAGAATCTGCAAGTAGGCGCGGTTGGCTCCTAAGGTGCCACCGGAAGTGGGATAGAACTTTCCGCTGTTGAGGATGAAATTGGTAAATTCTCCGTCCTGCTCTCCGATAAGTGTAGGCTCGACGACGCCTTTAAGCATGTTTTTGGGATAGATATTATTCATCAAATTTGTTTCGTAAGTATAGTATTGTGTGTTGTTTAGTTCATTGATTGCATAGGTGTCATTTTCATTGACACGAGGCAATTCGACATAGCCAGAAGAATTTAAGACATTGTGAACGAGGATACCTTCGTTTGGCATGATAATCTTGACGCGACTAAAGAACAATTCCTTATCTTGCTTGCGTAAGTCAGTGGGGACATAGAAAAGCCAGTGGGAACCATCGTCTATATCATAGTATTTGGCTTCCGTACAAAATGTAAATAGTTTGGCTCTAAGGACAAAACGACCCCACACCTGAGCCACGCCAAAAACCTGGTTTCTGACAATTTCAGCAGGCAGAACAACGCTTGTTCCTATGGTAAGCGTCTGGTTGATAGGGTCATTAATTACTTCTCCATATTCATCGCGGCCTCCCCAGTTTACAGGGCCATTGTTGACAACATTTCCTGTCTCAGAGTCTGTTCTATGGTACCCTTCAATTTCGATTTTTTCCAATGTGCCTGAGTTTTCGCCATATCCATTCAACAGCAAATCATATATGTTGTCAAGCGACATGTTACTGCCTAAGTTAAAGAAACCTAGGGTCTCTTTCACATCCGTCAAGGCAGACTCTCCGTACTCATCAATCTCAAAAACAGGATTGCCTAAGATGTAAAGAGATTCAAGGGGAGGGGTTTTTAAGTAGTTATAACTGAATGCATAACGACCAACTGTTGTTACAGTCTCAGGAATAGTCAACTCTTCTTGACCTGTTCCTGCTTCTGTCAGACCAACGATTGTGGTATGCTCATCGTCATCATAAACGAAGTAGTCTGGTACATCCTGGGCCATGGCTTGAGTGCCAAGGTATAATAGGGATATTGCTGCTATGAATAACCTGGCAAATAAATGTTTCTCGCTCATATTTTATTATGTTACGTTATTTTTTTGGTAAGTAGGAATTAGTTAAGGTGGGTTCTGTTAATTAGCTTTGTCAGATTTCTGAGTTAATTGCGTGAACACACCTTAAATATAAAAATATCAACTCTTTATCAAATAATTTATTAAATCATCAAGTCGTATCATATTAATCTGCAAATTTACATATTTTTTTATATACTACAAATTTTAAACCATTATTATCAAAAAAAACTCCCCATGCGCCTATGCATGGGGAGGAATTGTCTCATTTTTGAAGAGTGTCGTTTCACTTTCGCATGCTCCTCACGGTCACTTTCTGACCACGGTGGATGTAAACACCGGATTTGGTCGGACGGCGGCCAATCTTGAAGCCCTCGAGGGTGTACCACTCTGTGTCATCGTCATCGTAGTTGACGTTGCGAATGCCAGTGGCGTTAAGGTCTATTACGTAGGGATTTTCAAGCGAGCCATAGACAGCGTCACTGATAAACGGCAGTTCAGTCACCACATAGTCTTGACCTTCGTGGTGTACACGAATTTCAAACGGTGTCTCCATGTCATCGACCGATGACCCCATGATGGTGAGGAAGTAGTAGCCATTGATGCAGTTGACGGCTCCACGGCACTCACCATTGGCGAAGGCTCCCACCTCGGCATTGTCGAGATTTTCGCCATCCAACTGAACCACGGCGATGACGTTCATGTTGTCGGGGAACTGATGGTCATCCACAGGCTGGTAGTAGAGACCATTGTCTTCGCTGTCGCCATCCTCGAAGAACGAGATACTTTGGGCATAGGCGTTGCCGCCGTAGTCATACTTGGGATAGTGGAACGTCTTGACTTGGTCGTCTTGTGAGAGATAGATATATCCCACACCAGGCACTATGCTCTTCAGCGTACCCTCCCATATACCCTGGCCGTTATAGACAGACATGGCGGTACGTGTCTTCACCATATCGTCTTTCTTAGGCTGGAGGTCGGCGAAAGCATCCTCAAGCGACAGCACCGTATTCGAGAGAGAACCAATCCAGTTGAAGCCTGGATAGATGGTTTGCGTGTGCTTTTCCACATCGATGACAGTGCCATAGAGATTCAGGTTGAGCGTTGAAGCTACCTGTATCTTATACATGTTGCCGGGATAGATTTCCTGAAGGGTTCCCGTGAACGAGGAATAGTCCTTGGCGGGAGTGGCGATGGCGGTCTTGCTCTTGATGTTTTGGACCTTCTTTCGGTCGTTGCTGGTCATTGCAAGTACGTCGTTGATGCCCGGCGAGAAGGGGTCCACATAAAGCGACATCCATGTCCATCCACGTGTCAAGGTTTTACTCTCGGCAATGTTTTCGGTTGCGGTTAATATCACGGGCTTGTTATACGAACCGTAATAGGCATCGGGAGCATACATCAGTTGATAATCCATTGCTGTGCTGTCAGGCAAAAGAAGGCCGACCAGGGGATAGGTAATGCCCGAGGAGGCATCGTAGAGCTGGAAGTATATGTACCGAGCACCATTGCTGATTTCTGTGGCCGAGGCACCATAGACGATCATATCGACGTAGTAGGCATCACGGGTCTCCACATAGTGCGGCTGGGCCACGCCACGGCAGTTGCCTTCGAAGTCGAAGGCGGCAATCTTGCTGTCTGTGTTCTGGCTAATCTTGTCACCCACATATATCTGTCCTGTCAGCGTCATGTTGCTCTCATAGAGGTCGGGGTTCACCGCCCAGTTGGGCTCATCGCCTTTCACTGTGAGATGGATGCGCTGCGAACGTGAGATGCCGAGGCGGTCGGTCACATAGATGTAGTCGGTGTATCTTCCCACAGGCACAGAAGGCAGAATGGTGCATTCCAAGTCCGCGTAATTTGTGATAGTGCCGATAGGTTCGCTCACTTTCAGCCAGCGAGGCATGCCGGAGACTTCGTAGGTGGTGGGCAAGGAGGAGGCGTCGTTGTAAATCATAAGCGGGAATGTCGCTGTTTCACTCCAGAGTTTTTCGTTTTCTTCCTGCGCATAAACAGAGAACAAGGCGAAGTCGCAGTTGAATTTCCACTCCACAGCCTCAGAGGTGTTGTTGTGCTCGTCCTTGATATTCTCCACCTTAATGACAAACTCGTTGCCATCCATCAGCGGCAGTACATCCTCTGGGAAATTGAAATAGATAATATCGTCGGCGACAGTGAAGTCAAATTGCTTGTCGTCTAAGCGCATACGGCTCGAACCTGGCAGCAGGGCAGGGGCATTTTCACTCTTGGTGACAGTGCCCTCCATCTTCATCTGCGACTCACGGTAGCCGAAGTTGTCGGTACTGAACACTGTCTGCACATTACCTGACTTGTCGCGACCGATGCTCTCCATGGGGAAGTAGCCATAGAGACTGTAGTTGCCATCCTCCATGCGCTCATAGCGACGCTCTTCGATGAGTGAACCAGTGAGTGCTGTTCCCCAGAGGCGTATCTCATCCACATCGCCGATGAAATTGTTGGTGCTGCCGCCGAGATTGGATCCATCGGCTCCCACGAGGGTCTGCTCGCCACCCACATAGATGTAGTGTGCGGAGAGACCGGGGATGGTGCTCTCAGCGATGGTCTTCACGGCTTGGCCGTCGATATAGGCGATGGCGCTGGTGCCACGGTGTACGTTGAGGGCAAAATGATGCCAGTTGTTGTCTATGTAGGAAGAGTCGCTCAGCACGATGGTAGTTTCCACGGTCTTGGTTTCCACATTGTCATTGTCCACGCTGCGTGTGCTCTTCTCAAGTACCAGTTTGCCTTCTGAGAATCCGATGCTGAAGGCATTGAGGATTGACAGCAGTTTAGCGTTCTGGTTCGACTCCTCTTTGTCGGCGCGGAACCACATCTCCATTGCATAGTTGTCGCTTTGGCGCGGACTGAAGGTGGAGTTGTCGAGTTTCAGCGGTGTTCCGTTGATATGGGCTGCTAAGTTGCGGTTGTTGATATACCAACTCTCAGTAGGCATCTGGATATGACGGGAGCGCACATTGTCGGTCAACAGGGTGCCGTGGCCTTCGTTCATGCGCCAGTAGCCGATGAGGCCCGGCGTATAGTTGGCCTTCTTCTCGTTGCGGGTCTCGTAGAGTTCCTGTGCCGACTTGTTTATGTTCCACAGAGTCACTTCATGAATCATTCCCTTCATGCCGTCGCCTCCAACGCCGATACGTACATTGCCATTAAGGTCGGGAGCGGCGATGTTTTCGGCCATGTATGTCGGACGGTCGGCTTCAGCGTTGGCAAAGAGCATCGTAAACCGGTTGTCCGGGTCG
>JAFZAE010000067.1 GCA_017548385.1 Prevotella sp. | reverse complement strand
CCAGGTATTTGTCCTTGGCATTCACCATGTAGTAGATATGGTTGACGTGCTCAGCACCTTCGTTGCGGCTGCCCACCACAATTTCTTTGTGGTCGTGTAGGTAGTTGCGGGCGATGGCTTCGATTTCCTTGCTCATCGTGGCAGAGAAAAGCAGGGTGTTGCGGTCTTTGGGTACTCCCTTGAGTATCTTGTCGATACTCTCCGAGAAGCCCATGTTGAGCATTTCGTCGGCCTCGTCAAGCACCACATTGCTCACTTGGTCGAGGTGTGCCACGCCACGGTTCATCAAGTCTATCAGTCGGCCTGGGGTGGCGACAATGATTTGCACGCCTTTTTTCAGCGCGTTAATCTGGTTGACAATAGAGGTTCCACCATAGACGGCCACCACCCGCACGCCGTCCATGTATTTGGAGAAATCCTTGAGGTCGTCGGTGATTTGCAGACACAATTCACGTGTCGGGCAGATAATCACTGCTTGTGTCTGGTTATTTGTCGTGTCAATTTTTTGTAGGAGGGGGATACCGTATGCGGCGGTCTTGCCGGTGCCGGTCTGTGCTAGTGCGATTACATCATTTCCAATTCCCAGCAAATAGGGAATTACTTCTTCTTGAACCGGCATGGGCTGTTCAAAACCCATCTCGGTAATGGCGCGGCGAATCTCTTCGCTGACGCCCAATTCTTCAAACGTCTTCAAAATCAAAAAATTATAGGGGTGTCTAAAATGGGGTGCAAAGGTACTGCAAAATTCTCGATTACACAAGAATTGAGGGAGTTTTTTTAGTTGACGCCTTGATTGTTGAAGGAGTTTTATTATAGTTAGGACAATAACATTGAAGATTGAAAATTGAAGATTGAAGATTGAAAAATAAGAGGAGTTATGATGAGGAGTTATATATGGGAGTTATACAGAGGAGTTAAGATGAGCCAAATGCTTTATATGATCATCTTTTCAGCCAAAGATATGGTAATGGCTTTTTAACTCCTCATCATAACTCCAAATTATAACTACATCTTTTAACTCCAGAAATTTCAGTATTATTATTGTTGAGGAATATAAAAATAATGAGTAATTTTGCACCGAGTTAAATGGTGGCTATCGTATCTATAGTGCCAAGGAAGTTAAGGTAATCTCTCACTTCTCACTTCTCACCTCTCACCTCTAACCCCTATTATCATGCAAATATGTGTTTTCTGCTCTGCCAATAATCATATCGACCCTGAGTATTTCACTATGGCAGAGGAATTGGGTCGATGGATAGGACAAAATGGCCATACTCTGGTATATGGAGGCCACGATGAAGGTCTGATGGAATGTATTGCCCGTGCCACACATGAGGCAGGGGGGTGGGTCATTGGTGTGATACCTCTTCGTTTGGTGAATAGTGGCCATCTTTCCCAATATGTGAA
This sequence comes from Prevotella sp., assembly GCA_017548385.1. GTDB lineage: Bacteria > Bacteroidota > Bacteroidia > Bacteroidales > Bacteroidaceae > Prevotella. The sequence continues at coordinate 6,341 of JAFZAE010000067.1, read as the reverse complement.
TGTGAAAATATACTGTGAGACACTCTCGGAGCGCAAGGACATCATGCTTCGTCGCTGTGATGCCGTGGTGGCCTTGCCAGGAGGTATTGGCACACTCGATGAGGTCTTCACTGTAGCCGCTTCGGCCACACTCGCCTATCACCATCTTCAGGTGGTGATGTACGACATGAAAGGTTTTTGGACACCTTTGGAGCAGTTGATGAACTCCTTACAGGAGAAACACATGATTCGTGGTAACTACCACAGACAAATAACCTTCGCAAAAAATCTTGAAGAGGTAGTGGCAGCGTTACCGCCTTCCACCCATTAACAAATAGGTGATAAAGGGAAGTCGTGTGCGCATCAACCAATACAAGATAAGTCCAAGTATTGTGGTGAGAATGACTGGCACGATGTAAATGACGATGGCCAGAATGCTGTTGTGAGGCATCAGAAAACCGCTACCCAACAACATCACAATTGGTCCTAGGAACATATATTGACAGGCGAAAAGAAAGAACGAGGCGTTAGACAAGGTCATATCGCTAACATACCATTTGCCCGACCGAACCATCATCGTGGTGAAGGAAATCACAAAGATGACCGACACGACTTGTTCCAAATGATAAATAAACTCACACGGCATCCATTGCTCCATGATGATAAGGATCGCCAAGGTTATCAACATGGGTATAGCGTAGGGTAACATCGCCACAATAAACTCCTTTTTCTTAATGGCAAAATAGGCACCGAAAGCAAAAAACAGCCAACTTTCGGGATTTAGACCTGGTAATGATGGGATAAAACCAATGCCAAAAACGATGGCTGTAAACAGTATATATCTCACCAGCGGTTTTTTGCCGGAGAAGCGGATAAAAAGTGTTACCAACCAGTAGATAAGGGGCGAGAGTATTACTGTCACCATCAAGTCGCGCACAAACCATAATGGCACAGCAACAGGCGCTGCCAGTGTGTTGCCACTGGGAATCCATGCCATATTCCACATCGCTTTCAGTCCGTTGACAAAAGACATTTCTTCAATAGGGATGCCAAGGATGGGCACCTGACTACTAAACAAACCGATGATGATAACAAGGAAAAGATAGAGCAGATTCCACAGGAGGAAAGGAACAAACAGCGACAGGAAACGCCGTGTAAGTTTCTTCACATAAACATCTGCAGTGAAGAAACCCGTTTTGAAAAAGAGATATCCTGAGATGAAGAAGAATAGTGGGCATACCATCGGTGCGATACGCTGCGACACTACATGGATAAACCCACTGGCAAAAGGCAATGAGCCCCACTCTCCGCCCAAGATGCTGAAGTTGCAATGCATAAACAACGCCAGCACAACAAGCGGAAACCTCAAAAAGGCGATAACCTTTGACTGTAGGTCTGTGGGACGCATCTTTTAGGGATTACTAGGAACACAAAGGGGAAAAAACACTATGCCTCTTGGTCGGCTTTCAGCCTCTCAGCCATGGCACGTCCCAAAGCCTCGCATTGGGCGAAGGTCTCGGGATTGATAGCCTGTTTCATCTCCACTGGCACACCGACAGCCTCGAAATGCAGGTGGTTGTCGTTCCATTCCTGAATCTTTGCCACAGCCTTGCTTGCCCATCCATAACTGCCGAACCATCCAATCAGGTGGTTCTTGATATCTTTGTGGGCTATCTCCGAGAGCAGCACGTCCATCTCATGATAGAGACTGGTGTTGTAGGTTGGTGCACCAACGATGAGTGCCTTGTAGCGGAAGATGTCGCGCAGGATATAGGAGTGATGAGTTTTCGACACATTGTACATCACGATGTTCTTGATGCCAGCCTGACTGGCGGCACGTGCGATAATCTCTGCCATCCGCTCGGTATTGCCGTACATCGTGCCATAGCAGATGACGATACCCTCCTCTGTCTCATAGCGGCTCATCTTATCGTAGAGACCGATTACACGGTCGATATGCTCATGCCACACAGGACCATGGGTGGCGCAGATATAGTCGAGTTGCACGCCGGCGAGTTTCTTCAGTGCATTCTGCACGGGTGTGCCATATTTGCCTACGATATTGGAGTAGTAACGTACCATCTCCAGCCAGAAGGTGTCGCAGTTGATTTCACTGTCGATAATGCCGCCATTGAGGGCGCCGAAGCATCCAAAGGCGTCACCGGAGAACAGCACATGGCTGGTGCTGTCGAGTGTCACCATCGTCTCTGGCCAGTGTACCATCGGGGTAAGTACAAAATTCAGTGTGTGGTGACCCAGTTCCAGTGTGTCGCCATTTTTCACCTCAAGGGTATTCTCTGTCACACCATAAAAACCGCTCATCATCCCGAAGGTCTTCTTGTTACCAATGATTTGTACATCGGGGTAGTATTTGCGGATAAGGGCGATAGAACCGCTATGGTCGGGTTCCATGTGATTGATGACGAGATAGTCAATGGGGCGGTCGCCAATCACCTCACGGATATTCTCAATAAACTGGGTGAAAAAGTCTACTTCTACCGTATCAATGAGACACACTTTGTCGTCATCGATAAGATAAGAGTTGTATGATACACCATTGGGTAATGGCCACAAACCTTCAAACAGAAATTTGTTGCGGTCGTTAACACCCACGTAATGGATTTTGTTGATGATTTCTATCATATTTTGAGTTTATGAGTTTATGAGTTTTTAAGTTCTTGGGTTTACGTTATCACGTCTAGTACCTAAAATCTAACAACTAACAACTAACGTCTAAAAATAATTACCACTCCAAATACGTATCTCTTTCCCCCTCGGCATCCTTCGCCATTTCCGCACCGAATTCCTTGGAGACAGAATTGCTGATGGTTTGGCAGCAGTTGGCAGAGAAGAGCTGTGCCCAGTGGATAATCTTGTCCCAGATACGGCCGGGAATTCCACGCTCCAAAGCCTCACGGGTGATGCCATATCGCAGCAGACCGTAAACAAAGCCTGCATTGAAATTGTCGCCGGCACCGATGGTACTTACCACGTTGGTCTCAATGACGGGAAAACTCTTGTTGATGTTGCGGGCAGCGCGCAGTTCCACATTTTTCGTGCCGTTGGTGCAGATGAAGTTCTTGCAATAGAATGACACCTCGGCGTTGTAGATTTTGTCGGGGTCTTCTTTGCCGTAGAGAACTTTGAAGTCATCGACGCTGCCGCGAACAAAGTCGGCATATTCCAGGTTCTCAAGGAGGTTTGGTGTGATTTTCATCACATCGTTCTTATGAGAGGGACGGAAATTGACATCATAGTAGAGAATGGCGCCATGGCTGCGGGCATGGTCGAGAAATCCCAGCACCTGTGGACGGATTACTGGATTCACGGCATAGAAGGAGCCAAACATCACGATGTCGTCGGCATTGACTTCAGGATAGACGAAGTCAAGTTGGTCATGGCTGTGGTCTTTGTAGAAAAGATATTCGGCATCGTTGTTCTTGTCGAGAAAAGCCAGTGAAATCGGCGATTTACTCTCAGGATAGACATAAATATCTTTGGCATCAACGTTGTTTTCCTTCAGAAAATTAATAATGTTCTGGCCTACACGGTCATTACCGGCCTCACTGATGAACGAGGCATTGGCACCGGCGCGGCCCAGTGAGATGATACCGTTGAACACCGACCCTCCAGGAACGGCTCCGATGGGTTGTTCGTTCTTGAAGATAATATCAAGCACGGTCTCTCCTATTCCTATGACTTTACGCATGTGTTTTCTATAAATATTGGTTTCGAAATGCAAAAATAATAATAAATCAATAAATACCGAATTATTCACTCATTTTTTTGATGAATCAGACAGTATGACAATCGAGGGGATGCCCCACTTGTTTTTGGTGGGAGACTGATTATCGGTAATCCTCAGGTGCAAATGTCAAGTCGCAGATTTTCTCTTGGTTCTTGTCTACAAAAATATATTTTATGGAATACCCTTCTTCCATGCATCGCATCAAAGGTGGCTGACTGGCGGCCATTTCTTTGATACCATTAGGGATATTTGTGGACATCTCATCCTGAAAACGTTCTAAATCCGAGGCACTGAGGTCGGATTTCAACAACCCGGATATTCCCATGGTATATGTCAGTTCCTTCTTATCTGCTGCCACACTTATATCATTGATGGCGACTCCATCGGAATTCACTTGTCCAAAAATAGGCTTAATCTGCTTGATAAAATGTCGCATCTCGTCGGCAGCATCCTTGTATGTCACCTCTTTGTCTGTGTTCTTTGCAAGGTGGAAGGATTTGAACACAGGGTCCTCCGCTGGTACAGCTCCTTTGTAGAGAGCAACCACTCCATACGATCTGCTCTTGCCGTCGTTGAAAGCGTAGGCGACACCATTCATTTTCTGCCCTTGGAAAGTGGCCGTGAAGTTACTTTTACGGGCATCACGGGAATAGAATGTTGTTTTTTCTGCTTGTGGCTGCCATATTGATGACTCCGTCACATTTTTGATGGCTCCTTTCACAGAGTACTCTAAAAGATAATCTGGCTCGCATTTCATCTTAAGTTCATAAAAGAAATACACATGGCTCATTCTTTTGTCAGCAGCAATAATGCCTGACATAAAATCAGAGAAATCTTTAGAGTCATTTGTCCGTATATCATAAGTAATGGGGATGTTTACAATGATATTGCCGTTTGTTACCTCCTTGGTCCTTGAGCAGGAGGAAATAAAAACGACCATCATAATGAAAAAGAATACTTTAGTTTTCATTTTTTTGTTTATGAGTTTATGAGTTTATGAGTTTTTTGAGTTTATAAGTTTTTGAGTTCAGACATTTCTCTTGCTATTCTGCATTTTTACTTCGCTATTTTTTGCAAAGGTAATCAATAAATATGAACGGAGCAAGTAGCCGTCCATAAAAGGCAAAAAAGATGTTTTTTTATTGTTTATTTGGCATTATTAAAAAATATCACTAAATTTGAACGCTTATTTGACAAGTGCTTTATAAGCAGACGAGTTGGCAAATTGTTTGTCCAAAAACTCTCTGTGAATAATAATGAGGTAAGAAGGGGTGAGAGATGTGATTAATTAGAAATTAGGAATTAGAAATTAGGAATTTGGGTATTTCGTTATAACGTAATATCGTTATTACGTAATCCCGACTAACTTCTAAACTCCCAAACTCCTAGAACAATCAACTTGTCTACTCGTCAACTCGTTTACTTGTCAACTTAAAGAATAAAACTCAAAAACTTACTAACTCAAAAACTCAAAAAAAATGTCCTATAGACTAAAAACCATCGGGCTTCTTATACTGATAGTGTTGTTACCCTTTGCGTATGCAGATGCCCGAAAGCCAAAGAAAACCACACCGTCCGACCGTGAATATTGGGTGATGCTGGCAGCGAAAATGGCGACACCCGTCTTAGAGAATATGGCACGTGGGGAACTGCAAAAGAATATGCAGACCGAATTTAGCCCCAATTTTGACAGTCGCAACCGAAAAGTCGTCTATATGGAGACTTTCGGCCGGCTGATGGCGGGCATAGCCCCATGGCTGGCGCTCCCTGATGATGGTACAGAGGAGGGCAAACTACGTAGTCACCTCCGTGAATGTGCCTTGGCCAGTTATAAAAACGCTGTCGACCCCTCCTCACCTGACTATCTACTCTGGGAGGGGTCCGGTCAGGCTCTCGTCGATGCCGCCTATATCGCTGAAAGTTTCCTGCGAGCCTACGACCAGTTATGGGTGCCACTCGACGAGGTGACAAAACAACGTTATATCAAGGAGTTCACGGGATTGCGCCGTGTCGATCCACCCTACACCAATTGGTTGCTCTTTTCATCGGTAATCGAGAGTTTTATGGCAAAGGCCGGTGCTCCTTATGATGAATACCGCGTCAATTCCGCCTGCCGCAAAATGGAGGAGTGGTATGTGGGCGACGGATGGTACAGTGATGGACCCGTGTTTGCCTTCAACTACTATTGTAGTTATGTCTTCCATCCTATGTATTTAGAAACCTTACAGGCGATGGTCGATGCCAAGGCGAACACGCGTCTGGACTATCAGAAATACTACGACCGCGCACTGCGCCGGGCACAGAAATATGCTATCATCTTGGAACGACTTATCTCACCCGAGGGTACTTTCCCGGTCTTCGGCCGTAGCATCCCCTATCGTCTGGGAGCCATGCAGCCTTTGGCGCTGATGGCATGGTATCAGAAACTGCCCTCCGACCTTACCAACGGACAAGTGCGTGCCGCTCTCACGCAGGTGATGCATCGTATGTACGACCAGCAAGAGAACTTCAATAGTGGAGGTTATCTCACCATCGGTTTTTGTGGACATCAGCCCGACATCGCCGACTGGTATACCAACAACGGAAGTCTTTATATGACTACTTTGGCTTTTAT
>JAFZAE010000066.1 GCA_017548385.1 Prevotella sp. | reverse complement strand
GATTTCAGGTACATGCTGGTGGGAGAAAGGCTTATAGATGCTCAGATTGTTGTTTCGCCATGAAAAATGGGTGGTGGCACTTGGTTTCTGACCTGCGCCTGTGCTGCCTGTGATGGCATTGACTGAGACATCGTGGGTAAGCAGCCCCATACTGGCGCAGGGCAATAGTCCCAATTGGATGCAGGTGGCAAAACAGCCGGGATTAGCCACATGCTGTGCTTGGGCAATAAGTTGGCGGTTGATTTCAGGCAGACCATATACAAAATCATTGCCAGGGGCAGCCAAACGAAAATCCTGTGCAAGGTCGATAATCTTGACAGTGGATGGGATGTCGTGTGAGGAAATAAAAGCCTCGCTCTTTCCATGGCCCAGACAGAGGTATATCACATCGACTTCGGATAATGCCAACTCATTAGTGAACATCAGGTCGGTATCGCCATAGAGACCGCTGTGTACATCGGTGATATGGTTGCCGGCATTGCTCTCACTATGGATGAACACAATCTCTGCTTCGGGATGATTTAGCAGAAGCCGTATCAGTTCGCCGGCGGTGTACCCTGCACCACCGATAATGCCTATTCTGATCATGAGATGATAAGTTGATGAGTTGATGAGTTTTTGAGTTGATAAGTTGATAAGTTGATGAGTTGATGAGTTTTTGAGTTATAAGTGATTGAATACTTATTACTTATCTTTTCTCGTCATCATGAATACCATAATACACTCTCAGAGGCGTGCTGAGTACTTTGATGAAGCCTTTTGCCTCATCAGCGGTCCATCCACGCTGCATCTCGCCATATTCACCAAGTTTAGACTTCAGCAAGTCATCGGGGGAGTCAACACCGACAGTTTCAAAGCCTAATGGACGCAGACGGAGGATGGCGGTGCCATTGACATTGCGCTGCGAACTGGTCAGCATGGCTTCGATGTCGGGCATGACAGGCTCTAGATACTGACTTTCGTGCAAGAACATTCCATACCAGTTGGCCACTTGGTCTTTCCAATATTGCTGCCATTTGCTCAAGGTGTATTTCTCAAGCATACGATGTGCCTCGATGATAAGTTTCGGAGCAGCGGCTTCGAAAGCCACACGACCCTTAATGCCGATGATGGTGTCGCCGACATTGCAGTCACGGCCAATACCATAGGCAGCACCTAACTCCTCGATACGTTGGATGGCTTTAACTTTGTCGTCGAAGTGTTCGTCGTTCACAGCCACAATCTCTCCTTTCTCAAAAGTAATGCGGAGTTCACTCTCCTCTTGACGGGTGACATGCTTAAGATATGCTTCCTCTGGCAGACCTTGGGCGGAGTCGAGAATCTCACCACCGCAGATACTTGTACCCCAGATGCCTACATTGTAGGAATATTTCAGTTTAGTGAAATCGGCAAAGAAACCATGAGCATTCAGATAGTCCACCTCTTCCTTGCGTGAGAGAGCCTGGTCGCGGGTCAGCGTGATAATCTCCACTCCAGGAGCCATCACCAGGAAGGTCATGTCGAAGCGAATTTGGTCGTTGCCGGCACCTGTGGAACCATGTGCGATGGCATCAGCACCAATCTCATTGGCATAGCGAGCAATGGCGATAGCCTGGAAGATACGCTCCGAGGATACGGAGATGGGATATGAGTTGTTGCGGAGCACATTACCGAAAATCATGTATTTGAGCGACTTCTCATAATATTCCTGGGTAACGTCGAGTGTCACGTATGCCACGGCACCGAGTTTGTAGGCATTCTCTTCATTCTTTTTAAGCTGTTCCTGACTAAAACCACCGGTGTTTGCACAGGCGGCATATACGTCATAGCCCTCGTTGGCAAGTCTCATCACGGTATAGGAGGTATCGAGGCCTCCAGAGAATGCTACTACTACTTTTTTCTTTGTCATAATTGTATCGTTTTTTTTGTATTTTTTTTTAGAGGTGAGGGGTGAGAGAAATGATTAATTAGGAATTAGAAATTAGGGTATTTCGGTATAACGTTATATCGTTATTACGTAATCACGACTAACTCCCAAACTCCTAATGGCCTGTCCTATAACTTCTTATCATTTGTTATCTATCTCCTTGATTCTTTCCAGAACCTCTGTAGGAATCTTGGCGGGGAGATGCTCTTCCGGGTCATAGAGCATAGCCGTACAGATGCAGTATTTGCGGTCGGTACGCTTAAGTATATCTACGTTGACGCATCCGTCACAGCCACGCCAGAAGGCCTCGTCATCAGTGAGGTCAGCGAAGGTCACTGGCTGATAGCCCAGACGGGTGTTCATGGTCATCACGGCTGCACCGCTTGTCAGACTGAAAATCTTGGCATGTGGCCAACGTGTACGGGCCAGCGTGAAGGTCAGTTCCTTGATGCGCCATGCCACACCCTGACCACGGAAGTCGGGATGAACAATCAGACCTGAGGTTGTCACATAATGCTTGTTTCCCCAGGTTTCGATATAACTGAAACCGGCAAACCTGTCGCCCTTCAGGGCAATGACGGCCTTGGCCTCACGCATCTTTGTAATCAAATATTCTGGGGTACGTTTGGCGATACCCGTGCCGCGCACTTTGGCGGCTTCGGCTATAGTCTCAAGTATGGTGTCGACATATTTCTCATGGGTTGAGTCGGCCACCACCACTTCAATTTCTTCCATTATATCTGTTGAAAGGTTGATAAAACAATCATCTGATGTTGTCGATGATTTCGCTCAATTTCTCTACTACGACTTCTTTTGACACATTTTCCATGACGACAATGAAAATCGTGTCATCGCCGGCGATAGTGCCGATAATCTCTGGTATTTCACTGTTGTCAATGTTATAGGCTATGCTACTGGCATAGCCGGGACGGGTCTTGATGACACCTATGTTGCCAGAAAAATTAATGGATAAGAACCCCGATGAGCGAACCATCTCCATGGCACTGCGGGGTTTGGTCACACGTTTATACATCGTGTCGTTGGGGAGCACATACACATACTTGCCATTCATACTGGCAGCCTTGGCTACCTTCAACTGCTTCATGTCACGGCTCAATGTAGCCTGAGTGAGTTTAAAACCTTCTTTCTCTAAGGCTTGAAGCACTTCCTCCTGACTACCAAGTTCATGGCTTGAAATCAGCATCTTCAGTGCTTCCATCCTGCTGTTTTTAATCTTCATAGGTGCATATTTATTCTTTGGGTTTGCAAAATTACGGATAAAATTGTATATAACAAAATATTTATGCGAAAAAATGGATATTTTTTCATTGGATACGAGTAAATCGAAATATTAAAGGCTGCCATTTTTGTGGCAGCCTTTAATATGAGGATTTTCTGAATAATCAATCTCTGCTTCCAAAGATGCGGAGCAGGTAGATAAACAGGTTGATGAAGTCGAGGTAGAGTGTCAGAGAACCTAACAGAGCCAGCTTCTGATAGCTCTCGTCTGCATATTCCGCATCATGGAGCATGTTCTTAATTTTCTGTGTGTCGTATGCAGTCAGACCTACGAAAATCAGCACACCAATATAGCTGATAATCATATCAAGACCTGTACTCTTCAAGAAAATATTCACCACGGTGGCAATAATCAGGCCTATGAGAGCCATAAACAAGATTTTGCCCATACCAGAAAGGTCTTTTTTCGTGGTATAGCCAATAAAGGCCATGGCGGCAAAGGTTCCGGCAGTGATGAAGAATACTTTCGCAATGACAGCCATATCAAACATAAGGAATATTGCTGACAGCGTAACACCATTGATCGCTGAATATAGCACAAACAGCAAAGTGGCAGTGGTCAGCGAAAGCTTATGTATCATGGCACTGATACCAAAAACAAGACCCAGTTCGGCTATAATAAGCACCCACATGATAATCCTGTTATTGAAAAGTGTATATACAAGGTTTGTGGAACTTGCAACAAAATATGCAGCCAAACCCGTAATCACAAGTGCAAGTGTCATCCAAAGATAGACCTTGCGCATCAGGGTGGGAAATGCCGATGCCGCAAAGCGCTCGTTACCGTTGACACTGGTGCGACTTTCCTGTTCCCGAATGATGTCTGTAAAATCTCTATTGTTCATTTTATAATATAATAAGGTAATACATTAATAATATATTTAGAAATCCCATATTGGATTCTTATGCAAAGTGCAAGTGCAAAGATACTGGTTTTTAAGATTAGTGACAAAGTTTTTCCATCTATTTTTCTTTTTTTTATTTATTTTTCAGGAGTTCAGTTGCCGTTAGTTGTTTGTCGCGTCATTTTATGCCGCAAAATGGGTCGGTCAGAAACCTCAAATCACAAACCTAAAACCTCAAATTTACAAAGCAAATGTCCTTTTAATTCTCCTTTAAGTCCCCTTTTTATACACATTTTGTCAAGATTTCCGAAAACTTTCACATTTTCCCTAAAAAAGTTGCGTGAAAATTTGGAGTGTTTTTGTTTTTGTTGTACCTTTGCATCCGCTTTCGGTCAAAAAATCGCCCTTCGGGGTGCTTTCCGGGAGCGCTCGTTCTTTGAGAGATTTACATGGAGACATTAGAAGTAGTACAAGAGGCAGTG
>JAFZAE010000065.1 GCA_017548385.1 Prevotella sp. | reverse complement strand
CATGATTCGTTGGGCCTTGTCCATGGGGAATGTTGTACCGAAGAGCGACTCATAGTCATAGTTCTCCGTATCGAGATACCCACGTTTGCGATCAAACTGTTTACCCACATCGTATGATGAATAGAGTTTATGCCCATCCTTGATAGAAGCGATGGCTAACTGCTCAATTTCATCCATAGGCAGGTTGAGGTATTTCCAGTTGGTACCATCATAGGTGTGACGGTCGTATTCTACCTCGTAAGTTTTATAATAAGGTCTCCGAGGGTCGTTCATGACCATGATAAACGAGCCATTGAGACGCTGGCCCACGGTAGCATCATAGAACTCTTTCGGAGTGTATGTACGAGGTTCTGTGAGTGCTTTCCCATCCTTATCCTTGAAAGAATATGTAAACTCCTTGACTGGTTCGCCGAGTGTGATGCAAAGGATATGATAGATAGTTCCGAGCATCTCTGTCTTTCGTGTCTTGATGGCCGCTGACTTTTTGCCATCAGCCACCATCTGACGAAGTTCTAATCCGTATTCGCGTAGTTTTGATGCAATAATTTTTGCCATACGGCTCGTGTTATTGGCTGAATAGGTCTCCGGTTGAACCCCCATGGGTACAAGGCCGTATTTATCGGCTAGGTCTGCCACACCACAGAACGTACCTCCGTCATTGATAGGATTTTTGAAGAAGAATTGCACGCGGATGTCATCAATGGGTTTGTTGGCATTGTCGATGACTCCTTGCAACATCAGGTTGGCTTTCTCTAATTGGTCATAGAAAAAGAGATAATCTTGTGAGAACTCCACGGAGAGGGAATCGCTCTGGATGGCAAAATTAGACCTCAGCACATTGAGTCCGCTAAAGAGCCAGCACCTTCCGCTACTCTTTTGGTCATGGATGGTCTGTTTTTTTGTTTCGTGGCTGAAATAGGTGTCGATGTCTTTTTGGTTGGCGAAGTTTTTTGCCAGGTCATCGATGGAGTTGACGGCAATGGCATTAAACAAAGCCTTGTCAGCAGGTCCATTGGAGCCGGATTTCTCGATTTGTCGTAACATGTCGGCAGAGATGCCCCCATCCACACGTTGTGCTTGTACGCCTATCGCCAGCATGGTGACGATAAATAAAAGGAATGTTTTTCTCATTTTTCGGATTAATTTGGTTTTCTGCTGCAAACTTACTGAAAAAAAACGAAAAGAGGGAATATTGGAGATTGAAATTATTAATTATTGAGAATTGAAGATTGAAGCTGAAAAGTAGTTAAAGAGTAGTTCAAATGGAGTTAAAGGGTAGTTAAAGGGACATTACCATTAAAGATTGAAGATTTATTGAATATTGAAGATTGAAGATGGAAGATTGAAAATTCCGTAATTCCGTTATTTCAAATCTAACAACTAAAGTCTAGAATCTAAAGCCTAGAGTCTATTCTCTTACCTCTCACCCCTCACCACCAAATCAACTTCTAACATCGAATTTATTTATGTCAGATGGAAGAGAATTCCGAAAAAAGACGTATATTTGCACCCAAAAAGAAGAGATTATGATGAAACGTCTATTTTCATTGGTGATTTCGGTCATTTCCATCTCGGCGATGGCCCAGACCCAGACCATACAATGGCGGATAGAAGATATGCACTGCGACCATTGTGCGCACAAGGTGATGACAGCTTTGACAAAAGACAAAGGTGTGAGCGACGTGGATATCAATATAGAACGCCGTGTGGCCTCGGTGACATATGATGCATCTTTAACCACTCCCGATAAGATTAAGAACCAGCTCGATGGCACTCGCTATGTACCCACTGCCTATAGTGCAAGCGACGTGATTGCTCGCGAGAAGACTTACCTTATCGAAGATATGCACTGTGGTAACTGCGCACGCCGCATTTCCAATGCGCTTGAGCAAATCGCAGGCGTTGACAGCCTGGATTTCGATATCGACAAACATACCTTCTCGGTGGAATATGATGCCAACAAGACTAGCCGCGACAACATTCGCGAAACCATAAACTCATTAGGCTACACCCCTGTTGACTATTACAGCCAGGAAATCGTGGCCTATGCCTATTTCCTGCTTCCTGAAGGCAGTGTCAATGAAGATATCGCCAACAAAGTTATGGAAATAGAAGGTGTGGCAGATGCCAATACCAGTATTAAGAACCATTCACTTGCTATCTCCTATGACACCACGGAGATTACAGGAGACAAGCTCATAGAGGAATTGAAATCCCGTGATATCAAAGTTGAGATTCCTAAGCCTCACGAATGTCAAGAGAAGTAAGTAAAAGTACATTCATGGCAAAGAAGAAAGCTTGAATGAACAAGAGGAAATACACATTACTAAGCAAGATTAAAACCCCTGAAGACCTACGCAAACTCAGCGTGGAGCAACTTCCCCTACTTTGCAAGGAACTACGAGATGACATCATCGACGAACTGTCGGTCAACCCCGGTCACCTCGCCTCAAGTCTTGGCGTGGTGGAAATCACAGTTGCCTTGCACTATGTATATAATACTCCCAACGACCGCATTGTTTGGGATGTAGGTCATCAGGCTTATGGCCATAAGATACTCACTGGCCGTCGCGACGAATTCTATACCAATCGTAAACTGCACGGCATCCGTCCCTTCCCTTCACCACAGGAGAGTGAATACGATACCTTCACTTGTGGTCATGCTTCCAACTCCATCTCCGCCGCTTTAGGCATGGCTGTTGCAGCACAGTTGACTCACAAGAAGCGACATGTGGTGGCTGTAATTGGCGACGGAGCCATGAGTGGCGGTCTGGCATTCGAAGGACTGAACAATGTCTCTTCGACTCCCAATAATATGCTCATCATCCTCAATGACAATGATATGAGCATCGACCGCTCTGTGGGTGGTATGAAGCAATATCTGCTGACGCTGAACACCAAGAAGACTTACAATAAGGTGCGCTACAAGGTGTCAAAGTGGCTTCGTGAGAAAGGCATGCTGGAAGACGACCGCCGAAATGGTCTCATTCGTCTGACCAATGCCATCAAGTCGGCCATCAGCCATCAGCAGAACATCTTTGAGGGTATGAATATCCGCTATTTCGGCCCTCATGATGGCCATGACGTAGTAGAAATCGTAAGAATTTTGCGGCAGTTGAAGAATATGAAAGGTCCGAAACTGCTACATCTTCATACTGTGAAGGGCAAAGGCTATGACCCTGCTGAGAAATCAGCAACTATCTGGCATGCCCCAGGAAAATTTGATGTGGAGAGTGGTGAACGCTTATCAAGTAGCGACGAGAAGACCCCTATGAAATATCAGGAAGTCTTCGGCCGCACACTCTTGGAACTGGCAGAGAAAAACGAGCGGATTATAGGCATTACACCCGCTATGCCTACAGGCTGTTCTATGAACATTATGATGAAAGCCATGCCCGACCGCACATTCGATGTGGGTATTGCCGAAGGTCATTCTGTCACTTTCTCTGCTGGTCTGGCCAAAGAGGGACTGATGCCTTTCTGCAATATCTATAGTGCCTTCTCCCAGCGTGCCTACGACAACATCATCCATGATGCTGCCATTTTGAATCTCCCTATCGTGATTTGTCTCGATCGTGCTGGTCTCGTGGGTGAAGATGGTCCTACGCATCATGGTGCTTTCGATATGGCTTTCTTACGCCCGATTCCCAACCTCACTATCTGTTCTCCCCTGAACGAACATGAATTGCGACGGATGATGTACACGGCTCAATTGCCAGAGAAAGGCACCTTTATCATTCGTTATCCCCGAGGTTGTGGCGAGTTGCAAGACTGGTACTGTCCGTTGGAGGAAATTACCATTGGCACCGGTCGCCAACTGCACGAGGGAACAGACATCGCCGTGCTGAGTATTGGCCCCATCGGCAATTATGTAACCCGTGCGATAGAAGAATTGGAAAATGAGGGTTGCAAACTGAGTATAGCCCACTATGATATGCGCTTCCTCAAACCTCTCGACGAACAAATCCTCGAAGAAGTTTCCGCTCGTTTCGACCGTATCATCACCATTGAAGATGGTGTGAGAAACGGTGGCTTCGGCTCTGCCGTCATGGAATGGTTTTCCGACCATGGACACCATCCTGTCATTTGCCGTATGGGCCTACCTGACAATTTTGTGGAGCATGGCACCGTGAAAGAACTGCAACAAATCACCGGCATCGACCCAGAAAGCATCAAAAAAACCATCTTGAGCCTATGAAAATCATCATTGCCGGAGCCTCAGCCATAGGCTCCCATCTAGCCCGTCTGCTTTCACGCAGCAATCAGGATATCATCCTCATTGACGACAACGCCGAGAAGTTGAACGCTATCAGCAGTGATTACGACTTGATGACCCTGCGTGGTGCTCCCAATGACATCATGGCCCTAAAAGATGCTGGCGTGGAAGACACGGATTTGTTTATCGCGGTGACACGTGATGAGAACATAAATATCAACTGTTGTGTGTTAGCCCATGCTATGGGGGCGAAGAAGACTGTGGCCCAGATAGACCACTACGACTATATACGTCCGGAGAACGAGACGATTATTCATAAGATGGGTATCGACACACTCATATACCCAGAGATGCTTGCCGCCCGCGACATCATCAACGGTCTGAAAATGAGTTGGGTACGCCAACGCTGGGATGTGCTGTCGGGTACGCTTGTGATGCTCGGCATCAAATTACGCGAGTCGTGCGAGATTCTCAATCAACCTCTTAAGCTCCTCTGCGGTCCTAAAGACCCTTATCATATTGTTGCAATCAAACGTGGTGAGGAAACCATCATTCCTGGTGGCGATGATGAGTTGAAACTCTACGACATCGCTTACTTCATGACCATGAAAAACTACATACCCTTCATCCGTAAAATAGTGGGTAAGGAACATTATGTGGACGTGAAGAACGTGATGATTATGGGTGGCGGTAAGACTGCTATCCGCGCAGCCCGCACACTGCCGGAATACATGAGTGCCAAACTGATAGAAATCGATAATCATCGCTGTGATTTGCTCAATGAAGCCATTGACAATGACCGTGTTATGGTTATCAATGGTGATGGCCGTGATCAGTCACTCCTGCTCGATGAGAACATTGGCAATACTCAGGCTTTCGTGGCATTGACAGGGAATGCCGAGACCAATATTCTGGCCTGCCTTACAGCAAAACGCATGGGTGTGCGTAAAACGATAGCGATGGTGGAAAGCACTAATTATGCCAACATGGCTGAGAGTCTCGATATAGGCACCATCATCAACAAAAAAGTCCTTGCCGCTGGCAATATCTACCAGATGATGCTCGATGCAGATGTTCAGAACATCCGTTTTCTGATGTCGGTCAATGCCGATGTCGCTGAATTTACAGCCCAGCGTGGCTCGAAGGTAACGCGGAAGACCGTTGCTGAACTTGGCCTCCCCCGTGGCATTACCATCGGTGGTCTCGTTCGGGGAAAAACAGGTATGCTTGTGTCTGGTGGCACGCAAATAGAGGCTGGTGACAAGGTGGTGGTTTTCTGCCATAACGTCAATATGAAAAATATTGAGAAATACTTCACATAAGAAGCATGGTGAATCGCAAACTGATATTCAAGATTATTGGCTCGCTGTTGCTGCTTGAGGCCATTTTCATGCTCATATGTGTGGGCATGGCCATTTGCTATGCCAGCAGTGACTTGATACCGTTTGTGGCATCTACGTGCATTACCGCAGCGGTAGGCTTTCTGCTCCTTCGCCAAAGTCGTGGTGCTCCCAGCATGATGACCCGCCGCGATTCGTATGCCGTAGTGACCCTTACCTGGCTTACATTCAGTATATTTGGTGCCATGCCCTATCTTTTCAGCGGCATCATCAGTAATCCCACAGACGCCTTTTTTGAGACGATGTCAGGGTTCACCACTACAGGAGCCTCCGTTCTAAGCAATGTGGAAGCGCAGTTGGAGTCTCATCATTCGATGCTATTTTGGCGTTCCCTGTCGCAATGGGTTGGTGGTCTTGGAATCGTGTTCTTCACTATTGCCGTGCTACCCTCTATGGTGGGTGGTTCCATGAAAGTGTTCTCCGCTGAGGCTACTGGGCCAATACGCAGCAAGATGCATCCACGTCTGAGCACTAATGCAAAATGGATTTGGTCGGTCTATCTTGCACTCACCATCGGTTGCTGCCTCGCTTATCTTTTAGCTGGTATGGATTGGTTCAGTGCTGCTAACTATGCGATGACAACGACAGCCACAGGTGGATTTTCCATCCACAACGACAGTATCGCTCATTTCCACTCCCCGGCGATTGAATACATCGGAATGATATTCCAGTTTGCTTCTGGTGTGAATTTCACGGTGCTCTATCTGCTTATTATGAAACGCCAGGTAAAAGCGTTCCTCAAAAACTCCGAGTTGCGTTTTTATGCTATGCTTGTGATTGTATGCAGTATATGGATTGGCATAGTCCTTCTCACTCATAATAGCTACAGTGTGGAACATGCCTTCCGTAGTGCTACCTTCCATGTGGTATCAATGATGACGACAACTGGAATTTTCTGCGACAGCGTAGGCTCCTGGCCGCACGGCACATGGATTATTCTTAGCATTCTGATGTTTATTGGTGCCTGTGGCGGTTCTACGAGTGGTGGTTTCAAGAGTGTTCGTGTGCTGATGATATGGAAGGTAATCAAAAACGAATTTATCCGTTTGCTCCATCCACGGGCCGTGCTACCTGTTAGAATCAACGGACAGGCAATGCCCTCTTCATTGGTGCAGAACCTGCTTGCCTTTTTTGCTATCTACGTAGTGGCAATGTTAGGCACTACCGCCGTGATGATGACTCTCGATATCAATGTGACCAATTCGGTGGTCATCTCACTGAGTTGTATCAACAATGTAGGTCTTCCCCTCAACGAACTGGGTCCTGACATGGCATGGAACGACTTGCCTTTCTTGGTGAAATGGCTATGCTCTCTGCTGATGCTGATGGGCCGTCTTGAGATTTTTAATGTGCTGCTGTTACTCACCCCCTCATATTGGAAAGATAATTAATTGATTTAATCAAGTTGACAAGTAGACGAGTTGACAAGTTATTTGATATGATGTTGACGAGTTACTTGTATCGAAAACAACGGAGATTTGTAAGTGTCTTCTTTCACCCCTCACCCCTGAATATACTTCAAACTCCTAACTTCTAACAAATTATAAATGTCGATATTAAAATTTGTCCCACTTTTGAAATCCACCCTCTGGGGCGGCGATAAAATTATTGCTTTTAAACATTTAGACTCCTCACAGTTACAGGTGGGTGAAAGTTGGGAGATTTCAGGGGTACAAGGCTATGAGACCCTTGTAAGCGAAGGTGAATACGCTGGTAAGACAATCAATGAAGTGGTTGGTTTGGAGAAAGAACGTCTTATGGGTGTGGCCAATTATCTCCGTTTTGGCAATCAGTTCCCATTGCTCATAAAGTTCATTGATGCCCATCGTGACCTTTCCATCCAGGTACATCCCGATGAAGCGACAGCCCTCCGCCAGGGCAAAAATAGTGGCAAGACCGAGATGTGGTATTGCCTTCCTTCCGATGAAAACGCCAAACTATATAATGGTCTTTGCCAAAGTATCACTGTGGAAGAATATAAGCAGATGGTGGCAGATGACACTATCTGCGATGTACTCGCCCAACATTTTGTGCATGAGGGAGATGTGTTTTTCATTCCTGGTGGTCGCATTCACTCCATTGGTGCGGGTTGTTTTGTGACAGAAATCCAGCAAACCAGCGATGTGACCTACCGCATCTATGACTTTAAGCGCAAAGATAAGAATGGCAACTATCGTGAACTCCATGTAAAAGAAGCCAGCGAGAGCATAGACTATAGAGTACACACAGATTACCGTATTCCTTATACCCCTTGTAAGAACGAAAGAGTAAGGTTGGTGGAGTGTCCTCATTTCACCACATCAGTTTATGATCTGGACGAGCCTTTCACACTTGACTATAGTTTGCTCGACAGTTTTGTTATTCTGATTTGCGTTGGAGGTGAATGTTTGCTCACTTGTGATGATGGTGAACAAACTACGATGCATGTCGGTGAAAGCTTGCTAGTGCCCGCCTCAGTTCAACATATTGAGGTGGATGGAACGGTGAAATTTCTAGAAACTTACGTATAATAGCATTCCGATGACGGTAAGTTGTTATGCGACTCATGTTCTTCTGCCTTATCTTCAAACTTAGCCTGAGGGTTGAGAAAATGCTCGATATCCTCTTTCAGTCGTTGATATTGCGGTGAGGCAAAATAGCCGATGTTTTTTTTCAGTATCGTATCCACCCCTTGCACACTGTGTTGATAACTCGACAACTCATTGTGCATCTGCGTGTTGTGCATCGCCTTGCTATGTATTTCCGTCTCGCGCTCCCGTCTCAGTTTGTCGCATACCTTCTTCAACATTGGCAGTACGACGTTGTCATATAGATGATGTCCTTGAATATATAAATAGGTGGTTTCGGGTGTTACCCCCAGTTGCTTCACCTCTTCTTTCAATGCTAAATACGACTCTTTGGCATCAGGATTTAGGCGCTGGAGCTGGATGACCCTCTTTCCCACTTTTTTCCTGACATTGGCGATACATGCCGATGCTCCCTGAATGGAGAAATGCCCCGTCTCGATGATTTGGTTGAAGTCAGTAATGCTGAAATCAGCGAAGTTGGGCCTACGATAGTACCAGATATTCCATACAAATAATGGGAAGATGGCTTTGGAGAAATCTTTCAGATACCCTTCGAAGTCAAACACGGGATGGTCGTTGAGGGTTGCTGCCACACATACATCGTGCAGCGATGGCGCATAACTCTGATAATTCTCAATGGCATAGACATATGTATGGAAAACGTATGGGTTGGTGATAACTTTTTCTGATGTTTTGGTGGCACCTTGCATCAGATAATCGTAGTCTGCATCTACACATGCTATCATGTCTTCTCCGAGGTTATCACCCACGAGGTTCATCAGCACTTGTTTCTTGCCTTTAGACAGGCTTGTCTTCGATGGCAGCATCACTTCGAAATACCTCTTGTCGTTTTCAAAGCTGCTGAGTACCATACGCCAGAAGAACACATCGTCGTAACTCTCCACGTATGCGACAATCCGTCTCCTCGCCGTCTTCGATTTCATCGAGTTGGCAGCGGTAATATAATCTGATGTTAGGTTGTCTTTTAGGCGTTTACCCATACCATCATTAATCTTTGTCTGTGATATCCGAAACCTCTGTCACATTGTCCACCCATCCATTCATCACCACGGCTGGTGAGTGGGTGGTGAGGATAATCTGCACATTGGGGTTTAGTTCGAGCACCATGTCAATCAGGCGTTTCTGCCATTCGATGTGTAAGCTCACCTCTGGCTCGTCCATAAAAAGAACACAGTTTCTGTTGTCTTGAATGAGTACCGTGAGCAGGATGACAAGCATCTGTTTTTCTCCACTTGACAACTGGTATGGCACAAGCGTTTCGCCAATCTGTGTGAAGAAAATCTCGTTGGCCGTCCTGACAATCTTCTTTCCTGTGTCGGAGAACAAATCATCCATCAGGTCTTGGAATCTTTTCTTGGGATTCGACAATTCCTGTGCCTTGAGGGCTGCATCAGCCTCCCCACTCTGTAGCACGCTGATAATACGATTGCCGATATTGACTTGATAGTCCAGATACTTGCGCTGCAACTGAAACAACTGCCAGTCGAGCTCCGTGGCCAGGCTCATATCCATCTTTGCCAACGTCTCGATATTCATCAATGGCCTGTCGAACGACCGTATGACATCATACCTTATCCACTTGGCCTCAGCAGGAAAAACCTTTAGATGAACTCCCTTGAGAAGATGACTGGGATATTCGCCACCGGCAGCGAGCCCCTTCACGACCTTATTAATAATCGTACTCTTTCCTTGCCCGTTGGTGCCACTAAGTATATTGACACTCCGGTCGAGATTCCATTTTACATGTCTTGTTCCACTCCATAAAGAGTCGATCTCAATCTGTTCTATATAATCGGCATATTTTTGCATAGCATCTATACTCAAAAAGGTTTCACGACAATCGATGTGTTTAAGTTATTCCTATGCAAAGATATAAAAAAATATGAATAGGTGTATAAAAATCAGTTTTTTTTGCCTTTTATCCCAAATGACTGTCCTCGTTTTGGGACAGAAAATGATAAAAAATCTACATATACCACAATTGTGGTATGCAAAATGGCACTATTATGCTATTTTGGGAGTCGGCAAATGCCCGTACCTTTGCAGCAGAAAAGAAACATGACGACATATCGTTATAATGACATCACAAAATGTTGACATCACAAAATGCCGACATCACGAAATAAAATTATCAATAATCAATAAAAACAAAGAATTATGAGCAAGAACAATTATCGTTTTGAGACCCTACAACTACATGTAGGCCAAGAGAATCCAGACCCAGCAACCGATGCTCGTGCAGTGCCTATCTACCAGACCACGTCCTACGTGTTCCGCAATTCCCAGCATGCAGCCGACCGTTTCGCATTGAAAGACGCTGGCAACATCTATGGTCGTCTGACCAATTCCACCCAAGGCGTGTTTGAAGACCGTGTGGCAGCCCTTGAGGGTGGTGTGGCTGGTCTGGCCGTAGCATCGGGTGCCGCTGCTATCACCTACGCCCTTCAAAACATCCTCCTGCCTGGCGACCATATCGTGGCAGCCGACAACCTCTATGGTGGATCGTTTAATCTCATCACCCACACATTGGCTAGTCAGGGCATCAAGAATACCATTGTTAATGTTCGCGACTTCGATGCCGTCGAGGCAGCCATCCTGCCAGAGACCCGTGTGCTCTACGCTGAAACTTTCGGAAACCCCAACTCCGACGTGACCGACATCGACCGCTTGGCAGAAATAGCCCATCGGCACAACATACCACTGTTTATCGACAACACTTTCGGCACGCCCTATCTGATTCGCCCGATTGAGCACGGCGCAGACATCGTTCTGCATTCAGCCACAAAGTTCATCGGTGGTCACGGCAGTTCTTTAGGAGGTGTTGTCGTGGATAGCGGCAAGTTCGACTGGAAAGCCAATGCTGACAAATTCCCCACTTTAGCGAAACCCGACCCCAGCTACCATGGTGCCATCTTCGCCGACGTGGCAGGTGCCGCCGCTTTCGTAACTCGCATCCGTGCCGTCATCCTACGCGATACCGGTGCTGCCATCAGTCCTTTCAACGCCTGGATTTTGCTTCAAGGTCTTGAGACACTCAGTCTACGTGTGGAGCGTCATGTGGAAAATGCTCTCCGTGTGGTGGATTTCTTGTCGAAGCATCCCAAAGTGGCCAAAGTGAACCACCCAGCCATTGCCGACCATCCCGACCATGAATTGTACAAAAAGCTCTACCCCAATGGTGCCGGTTCGATTTTCACTATTGAGATCAAGGGCGGCGAGGAAGAGGCTTGGCGCTTCATCGACAATCTGCGCATCTTCTCGTTATTAGCCAATGTGGCCGACGTGAAATCATTAGTAATCCACCCCGCCACCACCACTCACTCGCAGATGACACCAGAGGAATTGGAAGAACAGCATATTTATCCTTCCACCATCCGCTTGAGCATCGGTATAGAAAATATCGATGACCTGATAGAGGCATTAGACGAGGCATTAGGGAAAATATAAACATATTGGTAAGAGGTAAGGGGCGAGAGGTAAGGGGTGAGAGATTACCCTTACATTCGCAAATCATTTCTCTAACCCCTAACCTCTGGTAATGTCCCTTTAACTTCCTTTTAACTACTTTTATTTTTCAAAAAAGCAACAATTATGACAAAGATAGCAAAAAAACTTACAGATTTAATCGGGCGCACCCCGTTGTTGGAGTTAGGTAAATTCTCGGCAGAGAATCAGTTGAGCACCCCCATTATTGCCAAGGTGGAATACTTCAATCCTGGTGGCAGTGTGAAAGACCGCATCGCCCTTGCGATGATCGAAGATGCAGAGGCAAAAGGTCTTCTAAAACCAGGAGCCACCATCATCGAACCAACCAGCGGCAACACCGGTGTGGGACTGGCCCTCGTATCGGCAGTGAAAGGTTATAAACTCATCCTCACGATGCCCGAGACTATGAGTGTGGAGCGCCGTAACCTGGTGAAAGCATATGGCGCTGAAGTGCGACTGACCAGTGGTAAAGAAGGTATGGCCGGTGCTATAAAAGCTGCTGAGGCTCTTCGCGACAGCATCCCTGGAAGCATCATCCTTCAGCAATTTGAGAACGGAGCCAACCCAGAGCGTCACTACCAGACCACGGGTGTTGAAATACTTGAGGCCACCGATGGCCAAGTGGATATCTTTGTGGCAGGCGTAGGTACCGGTGGAACGGTTTCGGGTATCGGTCGCCGACTGAAGGAGGCTAATCCAAACGTGAAAATCATTGCTGTCGAACCCCTGTCATCTCCAGTCCTCAATGGTGGTCAGAGCGGTCCACACAAAATACAGGGAATTGGTGCAGGTTTTGTGCCTAAGACCTATGACGCCAGTGTGATTGATGAGGTGTTCGATGTGGACAATGACGATGCCATTCGCACTGGACGCCAACTGGCACAGCAAGAAGGACTTCTTGTTGGTATCTCATCAGGTGCCGCCGCCTTTGCTGCCGCACAAGTGGCAAAGCGTCCAGAAAACGTAGGAAAACGCATCGTGGTTCTCCTACCTGACACGGGTGAGCGCTACCTCTCGACTGTGCTCTACGCCTTCGATGAATATCCCTTGTAATTAATTAGGAATTAGAAATTGTAAATACAAAAAAGACGTCACTGTGTGGCGTCTTTTTGTATGATGAGAGGTTTGTTTTTTTCAAATCTCAAACCTTATAAGATTGTCATCCTCATCAGCCAGTAAGAGAACATACCAGCCAGATATCCAATGAGGACAATCCATGAGATACGCTTCATATACCATCCGAAGGTAATCTTCTCAAGTCCCATCACCACGACACCGGCTGCACTTCCGATAATCAAGATGGAACCTCCCACGCCAGCACAGTATGCCAACAGCTGCCAGAAGATGCCATCCACGGCAAGGTCACCAGTGGGAGCCACGGGGTACATTCCCATACACCCTGCCACCAATGGCACATTATCTACAATCGAGGAAAGCACACCGATAATGCCTGTAACCAGATAATGATTGCCACCCGACATCTCATCCAATGACTGTCCAAGAGCGGTGAGCACACCAACTTCCTGCAAGACTGCCACCGCCATGAGAATACCTAGGAAGAACATGATGGTGGAGAGGTCGATACGCGAGAGCAGGTCGCTCACTCGTTTCGCCATGGTGTCGTCCTCGTCGGTGTTGTGATGGAAAATCTCAGTGGTTGTCCACAACAGTCCCAGCACCAATAGGATACCCATGAACGGTGGTAGGTGTGTCAATGTTTTGAAAATCGGCACAAACACCAGTCCACCGACTCCCAACCAGAAAATGATGTTGCGCTGTGTCTTGGTGAACTGACTCACAGCGGCCGCGGGCAGGTTCTGTGACTTGTCGAACTTCCCTTTAAGGGTATATTGCAGGATGAGTGCTGGAACAAGCATGGAAACGAGCGAAGGGATGAATATTTCGGTAAGTACACCTTGCGTGGTAATGACACCTTTAATCCACAACATAATGGTCGTCACATCGCCGATGGGGGAGAATGCACCACCGGAGTTGGCGGCAATAATGACCATGGCAGCATAGATGAGCCGCTCCTTTCGTTCCTGTACCAGTTTGCGGAGCACCATAATTATAACTATTGATGTGGTAAGGTTGTCGAGGATTGCCGAGAGGAAGAACGTCATGAACGCCATACGCCACATCAGTTTCCGCTTCGAGCGTGTCTTGATGGCATCACGCACGAAGTTGAAACCGCCGTTGGAATCGACAATCTCGACGATGGTCATGGCTCCCATCAAGAAGAAAAGCGTACCGGCTGCATCGCCCAAATGATGCTCTATCACTTCCGACACCTTATGCACCACATCGGCTGCTGCCACATCTGGATAGAACGAACCTGGTGCCAACATGAGCAGCGTCCAACATCCCACACACATCAACAGGGCAATCGCAGCCTTGTTGATTTTTGTCACACTCTCAAGGGCTATACATAGATAGCCCACAATAAATACGATTACTATCGCTGTAGTCAAAGAACTCATAATGCTTTGCTGTTTTTCTAATCTGTATGCAAAGGTAAGACACATATTATAAATAAAGAAAAGACGAGGAACTTTTTTTCACTTAAACGATTACATAGGGGGGATAATTAGGAATTAGAAATTAGGAATTAGGAATTAAGCCGCGATTTAACCTCGTTGAATCGTATGACGCTCGGAAAAAGACAGGAAAACAAGTTTTGCGTCATTTTTCTCTTTCCTGTATCACGATTTAACTTCATTGAATCGTTCTGGCGCTCGGAAAAACAGAATAAATTTTATTTTTCTCTCGCTTGTATCACGATTTAACTTCATTGAATCGTTCTGGCGCTCGGAAAAACAGAATAAATTCTTTTTTCTCTCGCTTGTATCACGATTTGGAACAACATAGTTGTAAATTTGCATCGTCATTGTGGAAAATAACAAACAAAAGAACCATCATGAAAGTCAAAAAGTGTTTTTATGGGTTACCGTTAGCATCAAAACTGCCACCCTGAAAAACAAAAAATACACAATAAAAAAGCGAAAGATTTGTGTTTTATGAGAAAATTCGTAACTTTGTGCCTATGAATCATCCTTCTGAGCGGCCTACAGTGAGCTGCGACAATATAATTATAGTTGATGCCGATTTTGTGGATCGGGTGGCATTCGACCTCATTGTTAATTTTGAGCGCATGATTGGCCGCAAGATTCCCAATGCCGACATGGCACGATGGTTAGACTGTGTGGCTCTAGATGGTGGGGTACGCGAAGGAACAGAACAAACACAAGTGGTGCTGATACACAGTTCCAAACAAACGTGTATGGAATATTTCACTCCTGGGAATTATGCCGACGAACTGAATGGAAAGGCTTTTGGCGACAATCTCGGCGAGTTTACCATCAATGCCTACACAGACGAGGACATCATCAGCAAAGAAGACCTGTTCATCGACACCCTGCGGCTATGCTGTGCCTCTGACGAGGTGAAACGCATTATGGTGGTGCCTGACGAAGACCTTTTCGACCGTGTGAGGCAAGCACTCCGCCACACTGATAACGACAAAACCATCACCGTTTTTGCCATGCAACCTATAGCAGGCGGAGGGTTTCGACAAGAAATCCTTGGCTACTCACTCATGAGTGCCCTTGGCATACGGGGGGAGGAGTTAGTCTAACCTCTCATCACTAACCCCTGAATACCCCCCTAACCTCTTAGAATATAACATATTACACAAACTGGTGAATAGGCGAGATGACAGAAAGTCCATGATTAGAAAATCATATCTCTCACCTCTTACCTCTCACCCCTAACCCCTAAGAATATCAACAATGGGAAAAGTATTAATGATTGGCGCCGGAGGCGTCGCTACAGTAGCAGCATTCAAGATTGCCCAGAATGCTGATGTTTTCACCGATTTCATGATAGCTAGCCGCACAAAAAAGAAATGCGATAAACTCGTGGAATCGATTCACAAAGCTGGTTATGACCTCGACATCAAGACGGCACAAGTGGATGCCGACGATGTGGAGCAGCTTAAAGCTCTGTTCAACGACTATAAGCCAGAACTAGTGGTCAACCTTGCATTGCCTTATCAGGACCTCACCATCATGGAAGCTTGTTTGGCATGTGGATGCCATTATCTCGACACAGCCAACTACGAGCCACGCGATGAAGCACACTTTGAGTATTCTTGGCAATGGGCATACAAAGAGCGTTTCGAACAGGCTGGTTTATGTGCCATCCTTGGTTGTGGCTTCGACCCAGGCGTGAGCGGCATCTACACCGCCTATGCTGCCAAGCATCATTTCGATGAAATACATACCCTCGACATCGTGGACTGTAACGCTGGCGACCACCACAAGGCTTTTGCTACCAACTTCAACCCTGAGATCAACATTCGTGAGATTACCCAAAAAGGCCTCTATTACAAAGATGGTGAGTGGATAGAGACTGAGCCTCTGGAGATTCACAAAACCCTCACATATCCCAATATCGGTCCACGTGAAAGTTATCTGATGCACCACGAGGAACTGGAAAGCTTGGTGAAGAACTATCCTACCATCCGCCTGGCACGCTTTTGGATGACTTTTGGCGAACAGTATCTCAAACACCTTGATGTCATTCAAAACATTGGCATGAGCCGCATCGATGAAATCACCTACGAGGCTCCTTTGGCAGATGATCCTACCAAGACTGCTAAGGTGAAAATCGTGCCGCTGCAATTCCTGAAGGCCGTTCTGCCCAACCCACAGGATCTGGGAGAGAACTATGAGGGTGAGACAAGTATTGGCTGCCGTATCCGTGGTATCAAAGACGGCAAAGAACGCACCTACTACGTTTACAACAATTGCTCCCACAAAGCGGCCTATCAGGAGACGGGCATGCAGGGAGTTAGCTATACCACCGGTGTGCCGGCAATGATAGGTGCCATGCTTCTGCTCAAAGGCATCTGGCGCAAACCCGGTGTCTGGAACGTCGAGGAATTCGATCCCGACCCATTCATGCAACTCCTCAACGAGAAAGGCCTCCCTTGGCACGAAGT
>JAFZAE010000064.1 GCA_017548385.1 Prevotella sp. | reverse complement strand
GTTCCGGTACCGACCGGCTCCACCACCATCCTGACCGCTGTTGTCAAGGGTGCTGATGTGACCAAGGAAGGCATCAATGCTGCTATGAAGGCTGCTGCCAACGAGTCTTACGGTTACACTGAGGAGAAGCTCGTTTCTTCTGACATCATCGGTATGAAGTTCGGTTCTCTCTTCGACGCTAACCAGACTATGGTTTCTAAGATTGGTGACGGTAACTCTCTCGTACAGGTTGTTGCATGGTACGACAATGAGAATTCCTATACTTCTCAGATGGTTCGCACCATTAAGTACCTCGCTGAACTCAAATAATCAGCACTATAAAGTGAAATATTAGCCGTTCGGTTTGCCGAACGGCTTTTTTTTGCTATATTTGTAGCCGATATGAATCAGATGATTACCATACTCGGACCAACTACCAGTGGAAAAACCACCCTGGCAGCTGCACTTGCCGCTGATATTGGAGGCGAGATTATCAGCGCAGACAGCAGACAGGTCTATCGACGTATGGATATTGGAACAGGAAAAGACCTCGAAGATTATCAAGTGGGTGATAAACAGATTTCTTATCACCTTATTGACATATGTGAGCCGGGAACACGCTACAACCTCTTCCGCTATCAGGAGGACTTTGCACGAGTATACGACGACATCATTACGCGGGGGAACATACCTGTACTATGCGGTGGGACTGGATTGTATCTTGAAGCTGTGTTGGGAGCATATAGCCTATCTCCTGTCCCACAAAATGAGACACTCAGAAAGGAGTTGCAAGGAATGTCGCTCGAACAACTTTCAGTGATGCTCGAGGAACTGAAACGGCAAAATGGCGACAAAATGCATAATACCACCGATGTGGACACGGCACAAAGAGCCATTCGGGCTATCGAGATAGAGACCTACAAACTCAAGCATCCTGCAGAGGAACGCGAATTTCCTTCTATTCAGTCTACCATATTCGGGGTGAACATCGACCGTGACGAGAGGAGGAAACGCATTTCACACCGACTCCAACAGCGACTCGAACATGGTATGGTGGAGGAAGTCAGACAACTAATAGACAGTGGTGTTGAGCCCCCAAACCTCATCTACTATGGGTTGGAATACAAATATGTGACCGAATATGTCATTGGAACCATCTCTTATGAGGAGATGTTCAACCGCCTCGAAATCGCCATTCATCAGTTTGCCAAAAGACAAATGACATGGTTCCGTGGAATGGAGTGTCGCGGATTCAAAATCCACTGGATTGACGCCAGCCTCCCTCTACCTGACAAAATAATGCTCATTAAACAAGTTGCCCAATTACCCTAACATATTACCCTTCACCTCTAACCCTATAAAACATGCCATTAAACGACAATAAATGGGGCATCGTGTATTGCCCAAAGTCCGGATCTTTCAGACCACATAGAAAGTGGGAGAAAGTGGAAAAATGCCTCAAGGAAAAAAGTATTGATTACGACTTCGTGCAAAGCGAGACTTCCGGCAGCGTAGAGAGGCTGGTCAAAATGATGATTAACAATGGATACAAAACTATTGTTATTGTCGGAGGTGACTCTGCACTCAACGAGGCGGTCAATTGCTTCATGCTGACACCTAAGGAAATCCGTGATACCATCTCCCTAGGCGTGATTCCCAATGGACTGATGAACGATTTCGCTCATTTCTGGGATATTGAAGACAATGACATAGAACAGGCTGTAGAGATAATCGCTAAACATCGGGTGAGGAAAATCGATTTGGGATGTATCAAATATACGAACGAAAAAGGTGAGAAATGCCACCGCCATTTCCTCAATTGTATCAGTATCGGACTAGTGGCTTCAGTGATTCAAAAACGACGTAAGGCACAAGGTGCTTTTTTGAGCAAACTCTCATTTATCCCTTCCTCCCTGCTGATGATCTTTCAACGGTTGGAATACAAGATGAGAATCAAAATCGACACTGATGTTATCGACAGAAAGGTAATGACCGTGTGTGTGGGAAATGCACAGGGATACGGGTTTACTCCTAGCGCGGTGCCGTACAATGGACTACTGGATGTTTCTGTGGTTTATCATCCGGAAGTGGTACAGCTTGTGGAAGGCTTCTACCTGCTCTTTAGTGGTAAAATTCTCAATCACCGCAGCGTACACCCATATCGTACACAGGAACTTATTGTGGAAAAGGCTGAACGGGCACAAATCAGTGTCGATGGAAGACTGATGAATACTCCCTCTGGTCCATTTAAAATTATGGTTCAACAAGAGGTCATCAATTTCATTATACCATGACTATCATCCCATTTTGCTAATTCGCAGCAATTCATCAAACTGAATAATTTTGATTTTTCGTCCATCCGTGGCAATAAGCTTTTCTGAAGCAAAGGCAGAAAGCGTGCGGATGGCATTGCTCGTGGTCATATTCGAAAGGCTGGCTAAATCCTCGCGGCTCAGGTAGATACTAAGTGTGCATCCATCCTCCTCCACACCATAACTGTCCATCAAGAATAACAATGCCTCAGCCAAACGACCACGGATATGCTTTTGTGTGAGATTTACTGTGCGGTCGTCAGACTGACCCAGTTGTACCGACAAGTGATGGATGATAAGCATATTAAGATGCTGATTTTCCGACATCAGTTGCACAACGGTCTCCATAGGAATCTTCACCACCGTGGATGGCTCGAAGGCCATGGCAGAGGTACGGTAGTGCTCACCAGCGAAATAAGCACGGTATCCAAACATCTCTATGGGTTTAATCACTCGGATAATCTGATTTCTTCCGCCCACGCCATCCTTATAAACCTTCACCTTGCCATGCGTAAGAATGAGCATCTGTCCGGGCATTTCAAATTCATTGTAGATGACATCATTCTTCTTGTATCGGCACACTTCCATGGTGTCAACTATCAATTGACGTTGACTGTCGCTCAGGGGGTGCCAAAAATCCATTATATCACTGCATGGATTTTCATCACTGATGGTTACAAAACTCGAATGCATGAATAGATGAATGATGATGCTTAGACCATGCAAAAGTACTAATTTTTAATGGATATGGTACTTTTGTGGGCAGAAAAAGTATTATAAAACATAAAAATGCCTATTATAATGAAAAAAACACCCCGAAATTTGCTCTACATCACATTTTTTATTACCTTTGAACGAAAATAACATCTTTTTCCATTCCTGTGGAAAAGCCTAACAAAATCTGATACGTTTCAAACCTTAATAGAACAACTATGAGTTATCTTCGATTAGAAAAAGCGCTGATGACCAACTTGGAAGAGTCGCTGCCAAGAGAGTTGCTTAGAACCAACCGCTCAGGCGCCTACTCGTGTTCTACAATTGTCGACTGTAATACGAGAAAGTATCATGGACTACTTGTCGTACCCATTCCGGAACTCGATGATGAAAACCATGTGTTGCTTTCTTCTCTCGACGCAACAGTCATTCAGCATGGTGCTGAATTCAATTTAGGACTCCATAAGTATCAGGGCAATGCATTTAGCCCTAAAGGGCACAAGTACATCCGTGAGTTTGATTGCGACAAAGTACCTACCACTGTCTACAGGGTCGGTGGTGTGATACTTCGTAAAGAAGTCGTCTTCCAGCATTATGAGGACAGAATCCTCATACGCTACACACTCGACGATGCGCATTCAGCAACGACCCTCAGGTTCAGACCATTCCTGGCATTCAGAAGCGTAAGGCAGTTTACGCATGAGAATTATACCGCAAGTCGAGAGTATACACCTGTCGACAATGGTATCAAGACATGTATGTATGCTGGATACCCTGACCTCTACATGCAGTTTAGTAAGAAAAACGAGTTTGTCTTCCAGCCCGACTGGTATCGTGGACTAGAATACCCCAAGGAGCAAGAGCGTGGATACGCCTCCAATGAGGACCTCTATGTGCCGGGATATTTCGAGATGAGTATCAAGAAAGGCGAGAGCATCGTTTTTGCCGCTTCCACATCCAAGATACGCACAACCACTCTGAAGAAACTCTTCGAGGAGGAGGTGGCTGAGCGCAATCCACGTGACAATTTCTTCCACTGTCTCGTCAATGCTGCACACCAGTTCCATAATCGTATGCCCAACGACGACAGATACCTGCTCGCTGGATACCCATGGTTCAAGTGCAGGGCAAGAGATACCTTTATTTCGCTGCCTGGTCTGACGTTGGCCATTGAGGAACAAGACTACTTCGAACTCGTCATGAAAACTGCAGAGAAAGGTCTGCGCGAGTTTATGGAGGAAAAGCCTCTGACCGTCAAGATCTATGAGATGGAGCAGCCGGATGTGCCAATGTGGGCCGTCTGGGCCATACAACAGTATGCCAAGGAGTGTGGTAAATCCAAGTGCATCTCCATGTATGGACAACTTGTCGAGGATATCGTCGAATACATCAGCGGCAACAATCATCCCAACCTCACACTCGAGGAAAACGGACTGGTACGTACCGAAGGACGCGAGCATGCCGTCACATGGATGAACTCTACCGCCAATGGCAAGCCGGTAGTACCACGTACGGGATTTGTTGTTGAGTTTAATGCGCTGTGGTACAATGCGCTGAGATTCGCTGCTTCCATCGCCACAGAGAAAGGCGAGGAGGAAAAGGCCGCTAAATGGCTTGAAATGGCAGAGAAATGCAAACAGTCGTTTGTCGATACCTTCCTTAATGAGTATGGCTACCTCTACGACTATGTCGATGGCAATATGATGGATTGGAGCGTTCGTCCCAATATGATTTTCGCTGTTGCATTCGACTACTCTCCACTATCAATGGAGCAGAAAAAGAGCGTGCTCGACGTTTGTACACGAGAACTGCTCACGCCTAAGGGATTGAGGTCGCTTTCTCCCAAGAGTGGGGGATACAATCCTATGTATGTGGGACCACAGACACAGCGCGACTATGCCTACCATCAAGGTACCGCTTGGCCGTGGCTTGGGGGGTTCTATATGGAGGCATGTCTCAAACTATACAACAGGACACGCTTGAGCTTCATCGAAAGACAGATGGTGGGATATGAAGACGAGATGTACTATCACTGCCTCGGCACCATCAGCGAACTCTTCGATGGCAACCCGCCGTTCCTCGGACGTGGAGCCACATCGTTTGCCATGAATGTGGCGGAAATCTTACGGACGCTCAACTTGCTTGAATCGTATAACTATAATAAATAAGGAGGAAACATCATGAAAGTTTTAATGTTTGGCTGGGAGTATCCTCCTCATGTGTTTGGTGGACTGGCCACCGCCAATTTTGGTATCTCTGAGGGACTACACGCACAGGGTGATATGGACATCACACTCTGTCTGCCTAAACCGTTCGGCGATGAGGATACATCTGCATGCCGTATCGTGGGTATGTGCGCCGTACCTATCGCATGGAGAGATGTCAACTACGATTATGTGAAAAGCCGCGTGGGACATATCATGGATCCTGATTATTACTATAGGCTCAGGGACAACATCTACGCCGACTTCAACTATATGCACGTTAACGACCTCGGATGTATGGAGTTCGCTGGAGGATATCCCAAGAACCTCCACGAGGAAATCAACAACTACTCTGTTATTGCAGGTGTCGTGGCACGTACAGAGGACTTTGATATTATTCACGCTCATGACTGGCTGACCTATCCCGCGGGCATTCATGCCAAGCAGGTGAGTGGAAAACCTCTCTGCATACACGTTCATGCCACCGACTTCGACCGTAGCCGTGGAAAGGTTAATCCTACAGTCTATTCCATCGAGAAAGACGGTATGGACAATGCCGACTGTATCATGTGTGTATCGGATCTCACCAGACGCACTGTCATCAACCACTATTTCCAAGATCCACGCAAAGTTTTCACCGTGCACAACGCCGTATATCCTCTGCAAAAGGAATTGCAAGAAATACCGCGTCCCGACCACACTGGAAAGGACAAGGTGGTGACATTCCTCGGTCGTATTACCATGCAGAAAGGACCAGAGTATTTTGTCGAGGCTGCCAACATGGTGCTCCATCGTACCCGCAACGTTAGATTCTGTATGGCTGGTTCGGGCGACATGATGGATGCCATGATACAACTCGCTGCTGAGCGTGGTATTGCCGACAGATTCCACTTCCCGGGATTCATGAGGGGAAAACAAGTCTATGAATGCCTCAAAGATTCCGATGTGTATGTCATGCCATCAGTTAGCGAACCATTCGGTATCTCTCCTTTGGAGGCTATGCAGTGCGGCACACCTTCCATCATCTCATGGCAGAGTGGATGTGCCGAAATCCTCACCAATTGTATTAAAGTCGATTACTGGGATATTCACGCACTGGCCGATGCTATCTATTCTATCTGCCACAACGACAGCCTTTTCCACTATCTACAGGATGAGGGAAAGAAGGAAGTCGACCAAATCACATGGGAGAAAGTGGGAAGATGGATCAAGGAACTATATATACGCACATTAAACAAATAATCTATAACTGTTTCGAGGGAAACTAAAATCTATACGAAAATGAAAACAATTTGCCTATATTTTGAGATACATCAGATTATACATCTCAAGAGATACCGTTTCTTCGACATCGGTACAGACCATTATTATTACGATGATTATGAGAACGAACGCTCTATCACCGATATTGCAGAGCGCTCGTATATGCCGGCACTCAATACCCTTCAAGAAATGATTCGGGAGCATGGCTCCTATTTCAAGGTTGCCTTCTCTCTCTCGGGTACAGGTATCGAACAGCTGGAAATGCATGCTCCACAGGTCTTGGAGAAACTCCAGGAACTCAATAAGACTGGTTGTGTGGAGTTCCTCGCCGAACCTTATTCTCATGGATTGGCTGCACTTGCCAATGCCGCCTCTTTCGAACGTGATGTGAAAAAGCAGTGCGTCAAAGTTAAAGAATATTTCGGACAGGAGCCTAAGGTGCTGCGTAACTCTTCGCTCATCTATAGCGATGACATCGGTGCACAGGCTGCATCCATGGGCTTCAAGGGGATGCTTACCGAAGGAGCAAAACATGTACTGGGATGGAAGTCCCCACACTATGTTTACAATTGTGCCATTGCCCCCAATTTGAAACTGTTGCTCCGTGATGTCACACTGAGTGATGACATCTCGCTGCGTTTCAACAATAGTGAGTGGGAGGGCTATCCGCTCTTCGCCGACAACTATGTCGACCGTATTGCAGAATTCCCTGAGGAGGAGCAGGTCATCAATATTTTCATGGAACTTTCTGCTCTCGGTATTGCTCAGCCGCTGTCGAGCAATATCCTTGAATTCCTCAAGGCTATTCCTGCTTGTGCCAAAGCTAAGGGAATCACCTTCTCTACACCGACGGAGATCTGTCTGAAGATGAAGAGCGTGGGCAATCTTGATGTGCCCGATACTTTGTCATGGGTTGATGAGGAGCGCGATGTCAGCTGCTGGTTGGGTAACCCCATGCAGCGTGAGGCATTCAACAAACTTTATAGTATCGCCGACCGTTTGCACATTGCCGATGACCCACGTATCAATCAGGACTGGGACTACCTGCAGGCTTCCAACAACTTCCGCTTCATGACCACCAAGGCTTCCAACGTAGGACTGGACCGTGGTATCTATACCACACCCTTCGATGCATTCACCAATTACATGAACATTCTTGGCGACTTCATCAACCGTGTCAATAGCCTCTATCCCGAGGAAATCGACAATGAGCAACTCGATGCTCTTCTCACCACCATCAAGAATCAGGGTGATGAGATTGAGATGAAAGATAAGGAAATAACCCGCCTGAAGGCTAAGGTGGAGAAGATGCAAAAGGAGGAGGACAAACTGAAAGCCAAACTGGAAAAGGCCAAGGCTCCCGCTCCCGAGAAAAAGCCCGCTAAGCGTGCTGCGAAGAAAAAGGAGGAATAACTACCTGCGATTTTGTTATT
Source organism: Prevotella sp. (assembly GCA_017548385.1). GTDB lineage: Bacteria > Bacteroidota > Bacteroidia > Bacteroidales > Bacteroidaceae > Prevotella. The sequence goes on along the minus strand of JAFZAE010000064.1, from coordinate 1,629 downwards.
TCATCGAAAATGACTAACTTTGCATCCCAAAATGCAAGGTAAGATCAAATGAAGTACAAATATTCAAAAGTCTGCCGACTGCGTTTGCTGTCGGCAGGCTTCTTTTTCATACTTTTTTCTATACAGATTTTGGCTCAGAAGCCAGTACGACCAGATACAACACAGGTTTTGGATCAACCGGTTTTTACACATGTGACATTTCATCAAGCACCAGATGCAGATTCCGTCAAAATGATGACACATCAAGTTCCGGGTGCAGACTCTACTCAAGTCGTGACTCCGCAAGTGCTTGCGTTGGATTCCCTGCAAATGGTGGCACATCCAGCACCAGAGATGGAGAACTTTATTGTCAGAGAAGAGCAGACAAAGCAATATAACCAACGTCAGAACCTCGAAGTGGAGACCATAACCGTCAGAGGGGTCTCTTTCAATATGGTGAAGGTAAAAGGTGGGACTTTTACGATGGGGGCTACAGAGGAACAGGGAGGATTTGCACAGGAAAATGAATTCCCTGCTACAGAACAGACTGTTGATGACTACTGGATTGGTGAGACGGAGGTGACCCAGGAATTATGGGAGGCGGTGATGGGATACAACCCCTCGTTTTTCAAGGGACCACAGTTACCTGTGGAATGCATCCGCTATGTAGATTGTGAATCGTTTTTCTTCAAGCTTAATTTCTTTTCCAAGCACAAATTCCGCTTGCCTACAGAGGCAGAATGGGAGTATGCTGCCCGAGGAGGGCACAATGCACTTGTCACAAAATATGCAGGGGGCGAAGACCTCGACTCCGTGGCGTGGTTTTGCAACAATAGTGGTAATGTCACCCATGATGTGAAGACCAAGGCTCCCAATGAGCTTGGTATCTACGACATGAGCGGTAATGTTGATGAATGGTGTGTTGACTCGTATCACTTCTATGGGCAGACTGCTCCCTCCGAGGGAACGGACCGTGTCGTCCGTGTGAAACGTGGAGGTGGATTCCTCGATTTCCCTGCACACCTCCGTGTGTCAGACCGCCGCGGTAGTTCCGAATTAATGTGGAATAAAGATGTCGGACTACGATTGGTGGAATCAGGAAAGAAGTGAAGATGTTTTTTAGTTGACGAGTAGACAAGTTGTTTGCAAAGAAAATACTGTGTCTCTGCATTGATTGTCCTTAAACGTCACGAAGGTATTGTCCCTTTAACTACTTTTTAACTCCCCTTTAACTACATCTAATTATCTTATTTATTTTACCACTGTTTTCTTATTCCCAATGATGTATATTCCTTTGGGTAGTTCTTGTATTTTTGATGGTGAGAGGGCTTTTTTTATCAGTCTTCCGTCAATCGAATAGACATTCTTTTCGCTTTCAGAAGATATTGTCAATTCCTTTACACCTGTAGTAATTACATATAGGTAAAGGTTGGCTACAATCTGTGCATCTTTACAAATGAAAGACATCTGTCCCGATGCAGTGTTGGTTAGGTCGATGTGATGGGTGACGTAGGCGCCGTCAGCTCTTGATGGCAATACGTATTCAGTATTTGAGAAAGTGTTGTCGCCTAATTGCTGGATATATGCGGTACCTGTGTCGGAGTTGCTATAGCCTACCACATCCACGCCGCTGACCACGCCGCTTTCCAC
>JAFZAE010000063.1 GCA_017548385.1 Prevotella sp. | reverse complement strand
AGACATGCCATCCCTTGTCAATTTTGGCGGTAAACACCACATCCACCTCCGTGGGCGACACTTGCTTCTGCTGCACAGTGAAATGCACCGGCATACCTTGTGCCCATGAGATGATGGTCATCATCGCCATCATCAGTGTGACAACAGCACGATGTGTGATACAACTTCTTACTATTTTCATTTATAAATGATTTGATTATTTCTTTTTTCTACAAATAAATTGTCAACATTAATTAGTGGTGAGGGGTGAGAGGTAAGAGGTGAGATTAATTAGGAATTAGAAATTAGAAATTGGGGTATTTCGTTATTACGTTATATCGTTATTACGTTATCCCGACTAACTCCTAAACTTCCAAACTCCTTCAACAAATAACTTGTCAACTCAAAAACTCATCAACTCATTTACTCGTCATAATGTCAAGTACGAAGCGGTCGGTGACGTCCATTCCTCGACTACCGATGGAAGTAAGGTTGTGGATGCTTTGATCGACATCGTTGTCGATGATGCCCTCCACCGAGGTGACATATTTGTGCTGGATGGCCAACATAGCGCTCATCACGGCAGTACCCACGCCAGAGGTCACCTTCAGCGCGCAACTGGGTTTGGCCCCATCGCAAATCATCCCAGTGAGGTTGGCAATCATATTTTTCACGGCATAGGTCACCTGCTCGTAGTTGCCACCCATCAGATAGGTGATTCCACAACTGCTGCCCGTGCTTGCCACCACACAACCACAGAGTGCGGAAAGAGGCCCTAAACTCTGCTTGACGTAGATGGCTGCCAGATTGCTCAATATCAGCGCACGAATGAGTTCCTCCTCGGTATTATGGTTCTCCTCGGCGAAGACCACCACCGGCATGGTGGCACAGATACCCTGGTTGCCACTGCCGCTGTTGCTCATCACGGGAATCATGGCACCAGCCATACGGGCGTCGCAGGCACAGCTGGTACGCGACATGATTTTCGAGAAGATACTGTCGCCCATAATACCCTTGCCCAATGGCGAACACATGGTCTTGCCCAACTGATGGCCGTAGTTCTCGCGTAGTCCCTCATCGGCAGCATGTTCGTTGAGCCGCTTGGCCTCCAAGATGAACTTGATTTCATCAATACCAGTAGTGGTGGCAAATTCCCACACTTTGCGCATGGTGAGAGGGATGTCGTCGGTAGACTGTTCCTCGCACGAGGTGTTGTCATCGTCGAGCAGCACTTCATCATCATGCTTCAGAAGGGCAAAATGGGTGTGATGTCCTTTGATGACCGCCGTTGCCGTATGTCCTGCAGCCTCACAGGTGACACGGATGTAAAGTTTGTCGGGGTCTTCCTCCTCCAATGCGATATCGATGCGCTTCTCCTCGATGTATTGCTTGCCACGCTCCACCGCCTCAGGACAACAGTCACGGAGCACTTCCAATTGATACTCCGACCGTCCGATGGTCACCCCGAGAGCCACGGCTATGGGCAGTCCAATCATGCCTGTACCAGGGATTCCCACCCCCATGGCATTTTTCAGGATATTGGCACTCAGACTGAGAGAGATTTTCTCTGGTAGACATCCTAATATTTCACGGGCGCGCGTGGCACACAGCGCCACGGCAATAGGCTCTGTACAACCAATGGCAGGAACGACTTCGCGCTGCATCAGGCTGATAATGGCTTTTCTTTCTTCTACAGGAAGCATGTTCTTCGGTGTTTAGTATGCAAATATAAACAAAATAATTATCGCAAATACAATTTTTGCGGAAAAAAATTGTTTGTTTAATAAATTTCTCTTACCTTTGCACCCATAACATAATATGTGATTAATCAGAATGACTGAATTCCGACATCGATGTCGGAATTCATAATTTTTTTGCTATCAAAGAATTAACTAAAAATTTATCATATGACTTACATGTCTCAAGAAGGCTACGACAAGTTGATAGCCGAACTACAACGTTTGGAGTCTGTGGAGCGTCCGAAGGCTTCCGCAGCCATCGCCGAGGCACGCGACAAGGGTGACCTGAGCGAGAATTCTGAGTATGATGCCGCCAAGGAGGCACAAGGCCATCTGGAGGACAAGATCAACCGTCTGAAACTGACAATCGCCGAGGCGAAGATTGTAGACACTTCGCGTCTGAGCACCGATGCTGTGCAAATCCTCTCCAAGGTGGAGATGACCAACATGGTGACAAAGGCGAAGATGAAATATACCATCGTGAGCGAAAACGAAGCCAACCTGCGTGAGGGTAAGATTTCTATTAAGACCCCCATCGCCCAAGGTCTGCTCAATAAGAAGGTGGGCGACGTGGTGGAAATCCAAATCCCCCGCGGTGTTATCAAGCTCCGTATTGATAGTATATCTATTTAGTTGACGAGTAAACAAGTTGACAAGTTGACAAGTTGACGAGTTATTTGATTTTCTTAATTGACAAGTTATTTGTTGAAAGAGTTTGGGAGTTTGGGAGTTTAGATAATACCACCAAAATAGTAGGAGTAATCTCTCACCCCTCACCCCTCACTTCTCACCACTAAATTGATATACTATCGATACGGAGCTTGATGACGCCGCGGGGGATTTGGATTTCCACCACGTCGCCCACCTTTTT